>NZ_JARIDQ010000045.1 GCF_029256985.1 Otariodibacter sp.
TGCTGATAATGCATCTAACAACAATATTGCCAACAATACAGACGCTAACAACAAAGCGCCTGCTGATAATGCATCTAACAACAATATTGCCAATAATACAGACGCTAACAACAAAGCGCCTGCTGATAATGCATCTAACAACAATATTGCCAATAATACAGACGCTAACAACAAAGCGCCTGCTGATAATGCATCTAATGATAAAGTTATTGATAATGCTGAAACTAAAAAAAATGAACTTAATGAGAATGCTTCATCCCACAACGAATCTACAGACAATAGTTTCTTAGATTTAACACAATTTAATGATTTAAAAGCTGACTATATAGCAAAAATAAATGAACAAGATCCAACCAAACAAACATCTTTGGTGCAAGATTTTGAATCTATGGTATATGCTGCCTATTCTAGAGAAAAATTATCCAATGGAGATTATGGGTTCAATACTTTTAAAGCTGAAAAACCTAATATCAAAAAAGAAAGTATTGCAGGAACATTCAATGGTAAGTTTTCTTTAGATATAGACAATCAAAACGGATTATTTTCTTCTAAATCTGGAGATGTTTCACTTGTTGTTGACCAAAACTCCATTTCTGGGATGGGTACACTAGAAAATAACCCTACGGATAAGCTGATATTTGAGAAATCAAATATAAATGATGATCTAACTTTTAAAGGCAATTTTTCATACACAAATTCAAATACAAATTTATCATCAGATTATAATGGTTCATTTGCAGGCCCGAATGCTGAAAATGTGGTGGGTAAGATTGAAAAAGGTACAGTAACACAAGGTACCCAAATTTTAGGTGGTGCTTTTGTTGCAGAAAAACAATAATTGTACATTCTATTAAAATATGATGCCTCTGATGAGGCATCATTTACTCAATTACCTCTTATGAATAATTTTTTATTTATTTGTTTTGCTTTCCTTTCGGTATCTGCTTTTTCAATTGAGCTCACTGATTACAATACTATCGAATCATCACAATATAATTCTATACAAAAAATGCCAGATACGCCTAATATTGGTGTTAATAAAAACAATATATCATCTATTCCTAATGATTTTTCTTATGATGATCTAAAAAATAATATTTATCTTACAGAAAAAATATTGAAAACATTACTCTTACAAAACAATACTAAATTTATTCCATTACTAATCAAAATTTACGAAACATTTCCGAATAGAGATCCTATTCTGCTTGATTTTGCTAATGCACAAATGGCAAAATTAAACGGTAATTTTGAACAATCTATTAACCTATACAGAGAAATATTGGCAAGAAACCCTTCTCTATCATCTATTCGATTTGCATTAGCTATTACATTATTTGAAAACAAACAAAATAGCCTTGCTAAAGAGCAATTTGAAAAAGTAAGAAGTGATAATAAGTTACCTAATACTATCAAAGCTCAAGTAGAATCTTACCTCCAATCAATTGAAAAACAAAGTGATTGGAAGTTTAATGCAACCATATCTTATCTTAATGAAAAGAATGTGAATAATGCTTCGGATACAGCATATATACCGGAAATCTCTTTTTTGGGTATTCCATTGCAAAAATATAAGGAAATATTGCCTCAAAAAGCAAAAGGTATGAGTTATAGTATCAGTTTAAGTAAAGATTTTAATCTTCAAAAAAATCATTACATTACATTTGATCAACAATTTTATAGTAAAAATTATTGGACAAATCACTCATTTGATGACACTAACTTACGTACCTCACTAGGCTATGCCTATAAAGATGCCTTAAGTATAATTAAAATTACACCATTCTATGCTTTACGCTGGTATGGTAATCATCGCTATTCTAAATCAGGTGGATTACATTTAAGTTACCGCAAATGGTTGACTTCTCATTTGCAGTATTCTGCCTCTGGAGAATACGCACTTCAACGCTATAATGAAAACAAAGCTCTTAATGGTGTGAATTATCAACTCTCCTCTACTCTTCTTTGGCAAAAGGATCCGACCCAATTTAGTTATTTAGGGATTGATTATTATCGAGAGAATACGAGGGTAAAACAGTATAGTAATGATAGAAGTACGCTTCGTGTAGGCTGGGAAAAACATTGGAAACTAGCTGGATTATCAAACCATATTTTCTTATCGGCAAGTTATAGAAAATATAAAGATAAAGCCAAAATCGGCGTATTTCCACTAGGTAAAACAAGAGCTGATAAAATTTATACAGCAACTCTCATGCTTTGGAAAAGAGATTGGCATTTGTGGTATATCACACCTAAAGTGGTTTTAAAATGGCACAAGCAATACAGTAATATTCCTAGCTTATATCAATACACTGATAAGAACATTAATATGATATTTGAAACCGAATTTTAATTTTCATTAACCTAAAAAGTAACACTCTAAACAAATAGTTCAACTTGATTAATTAAGAATACGTCTACCAATTGCAAAACTTTTGTTATAACGAACCGCTTATTTACATTTTTTCCTTGTAATTCTCGTGTTTTTTGCTAAATTCCTCAAGTTATTTTCCCAATTAAAAAAGAAAAGGCTAAACAATGAACCCACAATTAGATTTAATAAAATCTTCTATCAAATCTATTCCTAACTATCCAAAAGAAGGAATTATCTTTCGTGATATCACATCTCTTCTAGAAGTTCCAGAAGCATTCCAAGCAAGTATTGATGCAATCGTGGCCGAATTTAAAGATAAAGGTATTACAAAAGTAGTTGGAACAGAATCTCGTGGCTTTATTTTTGGTGCGCCAGTTGCATTAGCATTAGGTGTACCATTTGTATTGGTTCGTAAACCAAATAAACTTCCTCGTGAAACAATCTCTCAATCTTACACATTAGAATATGGCGAAGATACATTAGAGATTCACACAGATTCAATTCAAGCTGGTGACAATGTATTGATTATTGATGATCTACTTGCAACTGGTGGTACTGTTGAAGCGACTATAAAATTAATTCGTCGCTTAAATGGTGATGTTGCACACGCTGCATTTGTGATTTGGTTACCGGTATTAGGTGGTGCGGAGCGTTTAGAAAAAATGGGCGTTAAATCATTCTCACTTGTGAGTTTTGACGGTCATTAATCTTTCCTTTCATAAAGAATAAATAGGATCAGTTAATTTGTCTTCTTATCAAGTTCTTGCACGAAAATGGCGACCACAACGTTTTAGCGAGGTTGTGGGACAACAGCACGTATTAGCTGCCCTTGAAAATGGCTTAAGAGAAGGGCGGTTACATCACGCTTATCTTTTTTCTGGTACTCGAGGTGTAGGTAAAACTTCTATCGCTCGTCTATTTGCTAAAGGCTTGAACTGTGAAAAAGGCATTACGGCAGATCCTTGCGGAGAATGTGAAAACTGTAAAGCAATTGAAGAAGGTCGATTCATTGATCTTATTGAGATCGATGCGGCATCTCGTACAAAAGTAGAAGATACTCGCGAATTACTTGATAATGTACAATACAAACCTACGATGGGTCGATTCAAGGTCTACTTGATAGATGAAGTGCATATGCTCTCTCGCCACAGTTTTAATGCGTTGTTAAAAACATTGGAAGAACCGCCAGAGTATGTCAAATTTCTACTGGCTACAACTGATCCACAAAAACTACCTATTACGATCCTTTCCCGTTGTATTCAATTCCACTTGCGTGCATTGGAGCAACAGCAGATCCAAGATCATTTAAGTTTTATTCTGAAACAGGAAAATATTCCCTTTGAATTATTGGCATTAGAAAAACTCGCTAAAGCTGCTCAAGGGAGTATTCGAGATTCGTTGAGTTTGACTGATCAAGCAATTGCAATGAGCAATGCCAATGTAACTGCTGATATTGTGAGCCAAATGCTTGGCTTGATTGATGATCATCAACCACTTGAACTTGTTCAAGCCCTTGCGCTAGCTGATGGCGAAAAAGCAATGAATGTGATTCAATCCGTAGCGACCAAAGGTGTCGATTGGCAACAATTCCTATCGGATCTTGCAGAAACATTGCATAAAATAGCAATGCTCCAGCTATTACCTAAACCAGTTCAGGAAGAAACGACCTTACATTTTCTGGCACGTCAAATTTCACCGGAAGATGTGCAATTCTTCTATCAGCTTGTTTTAACAGGCAAAAAGGAATTACCCTTTGCTCCTGATCAGCGTATTGGGGTAGAAATGACGATCTTAAGAGCTTTGGCATTTCATCCTAAATATATTGAAACATCATCGGCTACTGAGATCAAAGCAGTTCAAGCTCAACCTCAAGTACGTTCTCAACAAGCAGTGCCACAACAGTTTGAACAATTGCGAGAAAAGCTTCGCCAGAATCAACAAACTCAATCTGATGCACAAGTACCACAACAAGTACAGGCAAAAACACAACCGCAAGCGGTCAGTTCCGCTCAACAATCTGTAAATAATGTAGCAGTAGCAGAAGTCAGTGAGCAAAATAGTGAAAATGATATTGTCGCCAATGCAACTTTAGCACTTAATGCATTAAAAAAACTGCAAGGTCAAAATCAGGCTCAGGACGAAAAAAAAAAATCTGAAGTAATACCTAAAAAGACTAAACAATCTTCGGATTTAAGTATTCAAGAACGCTTTGCTAATTTAGCTAAAAAAGCGACACCAACAAATCAAACTAAAAATGTTCAGCCTAAACACAATCAAGCCATAAAAACTACTGATGAAGATTATCGTTGGACATGGCTTAATCCTGAATTAGAAATTGAAGAGTCATCACCTAAACCTTCAGATATTAAGCAAGCGATTCTACAAGAGAAAACACCAGAATTACTGAGAAAAACCATAGAACTTTCTTGCGAACAAGATGAATGGTGCAAAATTGTCGAGTCATTAGACTTACCCGGACTTGTTCGACAAGTGGCTTTAAATAGTTATCTCGCCAATCGAGAAGGAAATCATCTTAATCTGATTTTAAAATCATCGGTTGCACATTTAAATCATCCTGATAATCTAAAAAAACTGGCAGATGCTATGGCGATACAAGGATTAACCTATGATTTAAGCCTTGGGGAAAGTAATGGCAGCCAAACACCTTTGGAATTACGCAGAATCATTTACGAGCAAATGACTGCTAATGCCAAACAAGCATTATTAACAGATCCTAAACTCAAACTATTGATGGATGCATTTAATGCACAACTAGATGAATCAACCATTAGAGCGGTGGTAATAGAAGAATGAATGCATTAGAAATTAAAAATTTAGTCAAACAATATTCAACGGGTGTACAAGCAATTAAGGGGATCGATCTTACCGTTGCTCAAGGAGACTTTTACGCCCTACTCGGCCATAATGGTGCGGGTAAATCCACTACAATTGGAATTATTAGCTCTTTAGTTAATAAAACCAGTGGTACAGTAAAAGTTTTTGGCTACGATTTAGATACCGAAAAAACTAAGTTAAAACAACAAATTGGGCTTGTACCACAGGAATTTAATTTTAACCAATTTGAATCAGTTATCGATGTAATCATGAATCAAGCTGGATTTTATGGTGTACCTCATAAAGAGGCACTAAAACGAGCTGAATACTGGTTAAAAAAATTAGAATTATGGGATAAACGTAACCATCATACTCGTGAATTATCAGGCGGTATGAAACGCCGAGTAATGATTGCTCGTGCATTGATGCACAACCCTAAATTGCTTATTTTAGATGAACCAACGGCTGGGGTTGATATTGAGTTACGTCGTAGTATGTGGGAATTTTTAACTGAACTCAACGAACAAGGTACAACAATTATTTTAACCACTCACTATTTGGAAGAAGCAGAAAGTTTATGCCGTCATATTGGTATTATTCAACAAGGACAATTGATTGAAAATACCTCAATGAAATCATTACTGGCTAAGCTAGAAACTGAAACATTTTTGCTTGATTTAGCTGAAAACAAACCGCTTGCAATTAATGACTACCCTGTTAGATGGGTCGATGATACGACCATTGAAGTTGATGTAAAACGTGAACAAGGGCTAAACAAACTCTTTCAACAATTAAGTGAGCAACAGGTTGAAGTATTGAGTATGCGAAATAAATCAAATCGCTTAGAAGCCTTGTTTATGAGCTTAAAATAAAAGGATAATATATGATTGGTTTTTACACCTTAGTAATGAAAGAAATAAAACGAGTGTTGCGTATTTGGCGACAAACACTCGTACCACCGATTATTACCACAACCCTTTACTTCCTTATTTTTGGTACGTTAATTGGACGTCGCATTGGCGATATGAATGGTGTGGGTTATATGCAATTTATTGCACCCGGACTCATTATGATGTCTGCAATTACTGCATCTTATACTAATACTGCCTCTTCATTTTTCTTAAGTAAATTTGTTCGCAATATCGAGGAATTATTAGTTTCGCCTCTTTCTACTCATACAATCATTTGGGGCTATGTGTTAGGTAGTGTGATTAGAGGTGTCTTAGTTGGTATTCTCGTGATGCTTGTTGCCTTATGTTTTATCTCTTTTGATATTCATTCGTGGACAGTCATTATTCTAACCATATTGCTGACTACGATTGCCTTTGCATTGGGTGGAATTGCTAACGCAATTTTTGCCAACACCTTTGATGATGTAGGAATTATTCCAACCTTTGTACTTACTCCTTTAACTTACTTAGGTGGCGTGTTCTACTCAATCAATCTTCTTCCTGAATTTTGGCAAGGTGTTTCTCGATTCAATCCGATAGTGTATATGATTAGCGGATTCCGCTACGGATTTTTAGGCATCAGCGATGTTTCACTCTATTACACTTTTGGTGTGCTTATCTTATTTGTCGTAGTGCTTTATGCTTGGGTATATTCATTAATTAGCCGAGGGGTTGGGTTAAGAAGTTAATTCTTAAAGAAGGAAATCCAATGTTGAAAAAATCATATATCATCAGTTTATATAGTTCATTACTCTTGGCTAATATTGCATTGGCTCAAAATATCACAGTATTTGCAGCAGCTTCGATGACAGATGTACTACAACAAATTGGTGATGAATATAAGAAACAACATCCCGATGATGATCTTATTTTCTCATTTGCTGGGTCGTCCACTTTAGCAAAACAAATTGAACAAGATGCTCCAGCAGATATTTTTATCTCTGCTGATGAAAAATGGATGGATTATCTTTCAGAAAAACTACCTAAAAAAGTCCAAAACAGAACCGTTTTAGTGGAAAATGAGTTAGTGCTAATCGCCCCTAAATCAAGTTCCCTTGAGTTAATGGACATCAAACAAGTGCCATTTAAGAAACTCACTGAAGATAGTTATCTGGCTGTGGGCGATGATAATGTGCCTGTTGGGCGATATGCCAAAACCGCTCTAACCAATCTTAACTTATGGCATACGGTTGAATCTCGTCTATCTAAAGCAAAAGATGTGCGGGCTGTGCTAACTTATATTGCTCGAGACGAATTACCATTAGGTATCGTCTATTCAACTGATGCAAAAATCAGTGATGATGTGAAAGTCGTTTCCGTCTTTCCACAAGAAAGCTACGGTAAAGTAGTGTATCCAGCGGCAACACTTACAGATAAAGCCGAAGCAAAATCTTTTCTCGATTTTCTATCCAGTAAAGAAGCTAAATCTTTCTTTAAATCTGCTGGATTTAAATCCGTTGAAAAATAAAAGTATGATGTAATAGCGGTCACTTTAGTCTGATATTTTGCAAATTTTAAAATAGGAATTCACACCACTAATGAATCTGTTTTCTGCATTTTCTCCTCAAGAACTGACCGCTATTTTCTTAAGTCTTAAAATAGCCTCTGTTGCTGTTATTCTTGCTTTACCTTTTTCTATTGGCATTGCTTGGCTACTCGCCCGTAAAAACTTCTGGGGCAAGAATCTGCTCAATGGCATTATCCACTTACCTCTCGTTTTGCCTCCTGTGGTTATCGGATTTTTATTGCTGATCTCAATGGCAAAAAAAGGGCTCATTGGGCAATATTTATGGGATTGGTTTGGCATCTCACTCAGTTTTTCGTGGAAAGGAGCAGTCTTAGCCTCTATTGTGATGGCTTTTCCCCTTATGGTTCGCTCCATTCGTCTTGCCTTCGAAGCAATCGATCCTAAATTAGAACAAGCTGCCCGAACACTTGGCGCTAATCCAGTCAAAGTCTTTTTTACTCTTACCCTTCCCCTTTCTTTTTCGGGGATCATTGCTGGAGCGGTGCTTGGCTTTGCCCGATCATTAGGTGAGTTTGGTGCAACCATTACCTTTGTGTCTAATATTCCAAATGAAACACAAACTATTCCAGCCGCACTATACACATTTATTGAAACACCCAATGGAGAAATGGCTGCCGCTCGTTTATGCTTAGTCGCTATTGCTATTTCTCTAGTCGCTCTTTTTGCATCAGAATGGCTTGCTCAACGCCAACAAAAATATAGGTAAATCGATATGCTACACATTTCAATTCAACAAAAATTAGGTGATTTATTGCTAGATGTGAATGTCGATATTGCCAATCACGGCGTAACCGCTATTTTTGGACGTTCAGGAGCAGGCAAATCAAGTTTGATCAATCTAATAGCAGGCTTAAGCCAAGCAAGTAAAGGGCAAATTGTCCTTAACGATCGCATTCTTTTTGATTCATCACAGCGAATAAACTTACCGCCAGAAAAACGCAAAGTAGGCTATGTATTTCAAGAACCTCGATTATTTCCACATTATCGAGTAGAAGCGAATTTAAAGTACGGATGCAAGCGGTCAGATCCCGATAATTTTTTACAACTTATTGAATTATTAGGCATTAAACATCTACTTGACCGTTACCCTAACAGTTTATCAGGGGGAGAGAAACAACGTGTCGCAATCGGACGAGCATTGCTTTCTGAACCTGATATTTTACTAATGGATGAACCTTTATCCGCCTTGGATTTACCACGTAAAAATGAATTATTAGACTATTTGAGCCAATTAGCCAAACAAATTTCAATCCCCATTCTCTATGTAAGTCATAGTTTAGATGAAGTTATTCGTTTAGCTGACAAGGTATTACTTCTCGAACAAGGCAAGGTTATTGCCTATGATAGCACTATTAATGTTTGGCACAGTCCTAAGTTTTCCGAATGGCAACCTGATACGCAAAAAGTTAGCCTACTTGAGTTGCCAATTTCAGATGAAAATCATCACTATCAAATGCAGAGTGTTTCATTAGGCACGCAACAAATTTGGTTTAACAAACACAGTCGCTATCAACTAGGCGAAACATTACGTATTACTATTGCTAGCAAAGATGTGTCGATTACCTTAAATAAACCAAAACAAACCTCTATTCGTAATATTCTCCAAGGTAAAATTTGCAAAATTCAGCCACAATCTGACCGCTTTGATATTAAAATTGATGTCGAAAACCATTTTATCTGGGCAAGTATCAGTCAATGGTCTGCAGAAGAATTATCCTTAACACAAGGAAAAAACATTTATCTACAAATCAAATCGGTCTCGATTTAACACAAAAGCAGCCCAAATAGTCGTTTTTTTCAGCTTATGAATAGAACACACTAGATTTTCATTATATTTATCTTTATAATGCACGCCGTTTTACACACTCTAATCCCCCCGTAGCTCAGTTGGTTAGAGCAGTCGACTCATAATCGATTGGTCACTGGTTCAAGTCCGGTCGGGGGGACCATTTCCCTTTCATAACTCTTCGTTACAATTTAAGAAGAACTTTAGTAATCAAGTTTGGCAATTATACATAGCGGTTTACCCTTTTTGCACATATTGATATGTATCAATATAATAAGATCTTAATGCTTTCATTTTAAAATTTTAATTGGACATAAATGAACGAACACTCTACAATTAAACATAATAATCATTCTTAATTAGTAGCAGAGGTTTTGGTTTTATGTTCCACTTACTACTACGCAATTGGCAACACTATGCTATTTTACTATTTTCATTATTTTATAGTAGTCTGGCATTTTCAGACACGGACTATCATCAATGGGTACAAGATATTGAAAATCGACTTGATAAAACATTGTCTCTTTATCAGCAGAATAATTCCGATGATGCTAGAACTGAAGTACAGATGGCTTATTTTGAGGTTTTTGAAAATTTAGAAGGACCTATTCGTATTAATTTTTCAGCTCAAAAAAGTTATAAAATGGAAGCGACTTTTGGTGAAATCCGCAAGATGATCGGTGAATCTAAACCTATTGCTGAAGTAGAAACTACAATAAACGGACTAAAAGCAGAACTAGAAGAAGTCTTACCATCTCTTATTAATGGTCACCAAATTAGTGCATCAGCCTCACATGAGGTTTATGATAATCCTGAAATTGAGCCTTATTGGCAAGATAGTTTCAGGGTTATTGACGATCTATTAGCACAAGCAATTACAGCTTATCAAAAACAAGACTATCAAACAGCGAAGAAATTGATACAACAGGCACAGTATGATGGCTATAAAAATTCAGAAATGGAAATGTCCGTTCGCAAAAATCGTTCCGCAAGTATCTCGGCTAATATCAATCAACAGTTCTACGATCTTATTCGATTAAGTGAAGAACCAGACCAAATTATCGCTATCGGTTATCAAGTTACAACGTTATTACAAGATATCGAAGAACTATTACCAAATCTCCCTACAACTAGAGAAACGCAACAAGTAGCACAATCATTAGATAATGAAGCTGAATCACAAGATTGGGCTAAGATATCTCAAGATATCAATACTCGGATCCAACAAGCCATAAAAATGTACAATCAAGGTGAAGGCAAAAAAGCTATGTTGTTTGTCCAAGACACCTATTTTGATGTATTTGAAAATACAGGAATGGAAAATAAAATTGGTTCAAGAGATAGCCAATTTAAAGCTGATCTCGAGGGTTATTTTACTCGTCTTGTTAGCTTAATTAAAGCTGAACAACCGAGTGAACAACTACAAGAGCAAGCTAAAGGCCTTCAAGATGGACTAGTTAAAGCTGTCGATATGTTAGATGAAGGCAACCAAAGCGATTGGTCAATGTTTATTTACAGCTTGATTATTATTTTACGTGAAGGCTTAGAAGCATTACTTATTGTTGCTGCGATTATTGCCTATTTAGTCAAAAATAATCATAACGATAAATTGCCTGTTATCCGCCAATCTGTTTATGTTGCACTAGTAGCAAGTGTGGTTACAGCAGTTATATTCCAATTTATATTCTCTAATTCAGGTGCTAACCGAGAACTATTAGAAGGGTTTACTATGATCATTGCAGTCTTTATGCTGTTTATGATGAGTTATTGGTTATTATCTAAAGTTGAAGCACAAAATTGGAAACGTTATTTAGAAGGAAAATTAACTTTAGCACTTAGTACCGGCTCATTGATGGGATTATGGTTCACTAGCTTCCTGGCTATTTATCGAGAAGGAGCTGAAACCGTACTATTCTATTATGCACTGGTTGGTGATGCAACAAGCTCAATGAGTTATTTGTATATGTTTGCTGGATTCATTGTAGGATGTATTCTCCTCGCTATTTGTTACTTCATAATGCGTTATAGTATTGTTAAATTGCCACTTAAACCATTCTTTCTATTTACTGGTTCGTTTATGTACCTGATGGCATTTATTTTTGCAGGAAAGAGTATTCTTGAACTTATTGAAGGTAAATTATTTGAGCCTACATTGTTATCAGGTGTACCAGAAATTTCCTGGCTTGGTATTTATCCTTATGTAGAAACATTAATACCGCAACTAGTTTTACTAATTGCTGCAATTTTTGCCTTGTTCTATATGAAATATAAAAGTAAACAAACTATTTAATTATTATCAAGTTTTTAACCCCCAAAAAGGAAAATATTATGAAAAAAACTGTAATGGCGACTGCCTTATTATCAAGTATTTTAGCTGCTCCTAGTGCTTTTGCTTTTGAAGAATTTCCAATTGGCGAAGCAGTAACAATGAATAATATGGAAATTGCTGCAGTATATTTACAACCAATTGATATGGAGCCAAGAGGCATGGGATTATCAGCTGCTCAATCAGACATTCACTTGGAAGCAGATATTCATGCAACCACTGGTAATACTAATGGATTTGGTGAAGGTGAATGGATGCCTTATCTTACAATAAATTATGTTTTGGTAAATAGTGATACTGGAGCAAAACAAGAAGGTACTTTTATGCCAATGGTTGCGAGCGATGGCCCTCACTATGGTGCCAATATCAAAATGATGGGAGTAGGTAACTATAAATTAACTTACCATATTGATCCTCCATCAAAAGCTGGTTTACACCGTCATACAGATAAGGATACTGGAGTTGAGCGTTGGTGGAAACCTTTTGATGTTAGCTATGAATTTAAATTCACTGGATTAAAATAATTCATCAATAACTCTCGTTGAGAAAAACACCTTAAAAATTTAAGGTGTTTTTCCCATTCTTTACATTTCTTTTTATAGTTAGAGCCATTATGAATTACTTTTTTGTTTTTTTATTACAGAGCGTTATGCCGTTTGCACTATTACTTGGTTGTATGTGGTCAAATTACTCAAAAGTAAAAATTCAATCACTTATCTGGAGTAGTATTTTTGCTATATTTATTGGTATAGCTATCTATCTAAATTTACCTCAAAACCAAACAACAGTACTCGTTTTAACTGGTGCTATTGCTAGTCTGTTGTTTATTTTTTACCTAGTTCAATTCTTCTATTCTAAACGACTCGCTTATATTTTAAATTTTATCCTATGTTTAGTGGCTGGTATTATCTGGGCTAAAGATCCTAACATTACCTCTGTAACTAATACTGATGTTATCAATACTGATTTTATTTTAAATATCTGTGCCATCGTTCTGGGTTTCTTATTTTGTTTATTTATCGCTTGTTGGATCAATATCCTATTAAAACAAAAAGAACTCCAACAAAAATTTAGATTTATTCGATTATTTGTCATTACAGCGGTTACATTATTACTTCTTATTCCTATGTTAAGTGATATCTTATTGAGTTTGATGAAACTTCAAATTTTGGATCTCACTAAACTTCGCCTAACTATTGTGGCGAAATCAGGAAGTCTTACTAACTATTTTAACTATATAAATATGGTCGTACTTATCCTAGTATTGCTCGTATTTATACCTATCGTGTATATCCCACGTAAGAAATCTTCAATATCAGAAAATGATCTAATAGAAAAAAGACAAAAAACAGCAATATTCCTCGTTGCAAAAAGACTTTTTATTTCAGGTTTTGCAATCATTTGTATTATTTTTTCAACTCAACTCTATTGGGATCAAGTCGCTTCACAAGCACCTAGATTATCAGAAGCAACACCTGTTACCCTTGATGAAAATAATCAAGTTAGAATTCCAATTGAAACCGTCAAGGATGGCAAATTACATAGATTTGTTTGGATCGCTGATGATGGAAAAGCAGTTAGATTCTTTATCATAAATAGAGTACAAGGAAAGGTAAGTTTAGGTGTAGTATTTGATGCTTGTCTATTATGTGGTGATCAAGGCTACATAATGGAAGGTGATCAAGTTATCTGTGTCGGTTGTGGTGTTCGTGTATTTATTCCATCAATCGGTAAACCTGGTGGTTGTAACCCTGTACCAATTGATGACTGGGAACAAACAGAAGACAGTGTGGTAATAAGTAAAGCAAGTTTAGAAGCAGGGAAAACGTACTTCTCTACCGTTGTTGAACTAGAAGTAACCGATCCTGTAGATCACAGTAAAGTCATCAATACAAAAACGGAATACAGATACACTTATAACGATAAAACTTATTTCTTTGCAACCGAAGAAAATATGAGTTTATTCCGTGATAATCCTGAAAAATATGTACAGGATGATGCAACCAAGGGGGAATAAATGTTATTTAGAATGCTATTTCAATCTTGGCGGTATGGATTAAAAAGAAAACTCCTCGCTATTACTACGATATTCTTAGCAGCTGGATTAGTCTCTGCATTACTTGCAGTTTCTATCGATATCGGTGATAAGATGTCGAGAGAATTGAAATCTTATGGGGCAAATATTCTTATTGCACCAGCAAGTAGTGCTACTTTGCCTGATGAAATGAATATTAATAGTTCACTTTCTACCCAAGATTTCTTAGATGAATCAGAATTACCAAATATCAAAGATATCTTTTGGCGTAACAATATTGTCGGCTTTGCACCTTTATTAAAAGCACAAGTCACTGCAATATCGGGTAACGCATCAAATGAGATTGAAATATTGGGTACATTTTTCGATCATCAAATAGCTGTTCCTGATGAAGATGACTATCATACAGGTCAAAAAATTATTAGCCCTTTTTGGAAGGTTGAAGGCAAATGGGTCGATGATTCAACTAACCAATTTACTGGGCCAATACCAGCATTACTTGGTAAAACATTATCTCAGCAATATAATTGGCAAGTTAATGACGTAATCCAGTTAGAATATATTGATGAAAAGCAAACAAAACATTCGGTTGATGTGACTATCACAGGTATTCTATCAACTGGTGGAGCTGAAGAAAATCAGATCGTTATGCCTTTAAGTGAGGTTCAAAATCTACTTGGATTAGAAGGGAAAGTACAAGAAATCAAAGTTTCTGCACTTACTGTACCTGAAAATGCATTATCTCGTAAGGCTAGAGCAAATCCCGATGCTTTAACTGCTGAAGAATATGATCTATGGTATTGTACAGCTTATGTATCCTCTATTTCACTTCAACTGGAAGAAGCTATTTCTGGAGCAGTAGTTCGTCCAATTTGGCAAGTTGCTGCATCAGAAGGTGCGGTAATTGAAAAAATACAATTATTGCTTGGTGTAGTGACTTTCGCTGCTTTAATTGCTGCGGCAATGGGGATTGCTTCCCTAATGACCTCAACCATCATTGAACGTAGTAAAGAAATTGGGCTAATGAAAGCATTAGGCGCATACCAATGGCAAATTATTCTACTCTTCTATTGTGAAGCAACAGTAAGTGGGCTTATTGGTGGAGTTCTAGGATGTATTGCAGGTTGGGGACTGGCTCAATTTATCGGAACGGCTCTTTTTGGTTCACTATTAAGCTTTGCTTGGATTGTTATCCCTTGTGTAATGGTATTATCAGTATTAATTGCAATAATAGGTACTTGGATACCTGCACATAGAATCTCTCAACTCTATCCTGTAGAGGTTTTATATGGCCGTCAGTAGCTCGAACAACATGTTTTGGAGAATCGTCTTTAGAGCATTACGGTTACGGTTGCAAAGAGTATTAATTATTTTCTCTGCATTGACCGTAGGAGCAAGTATTGTTACTGCAATGTCTGCTGTGTATTTTGATATCAATACTAAGATGAGCCAAGAACTTAGAACATTTGGTGCTAATTTTTATATCGGTTCACTACAAAATGGATTCATGTCTGAATCAAAACTTGAACAAATAATTAAAGAAGCACCAGCTAATTTAATTACTGCAGCAAGCCCTTATTTATATGGTATTGCACGGAGTGAATTGGAAAAAGTCGTACTCATGGGAGTTTGGTTTAGCGACATTAAAACACTTGCCCCTTATTGGCAAATTACGGGTAGCGCTATTGGTGTTAATTTTGATGATCGCAATGCAATGATTGGAAAAGCCCTTGCTGAAAGACTCAATCTAAGCATTGGTGATCAAATAACATTAATCAAAGATGCCTCGAATAAGCATAGCTTTAAAATTAAAGGTATTGTTGAAGCTGGTGATGCAACAGACAATATGCTTATCGTAAGCTTAGAATTTGCACAGAAATGGCTTGATAAATCAGGACTCGCCACAAATGCTTTTTTGAATGTTAAGAATGATCAAGGTCAAGTGGAACAATTTGCTCAAAAATTAGAACAAGAATATCCTGATTTAGATATCCGTCCAATTCGAAAAGTATCAGCATCTGAAGGGCAAATACTCGATAAAATTAAAGGACTAATGGGACTAATCTCTTTAGTTATATTACTGTTGGCAACACTTTGTGTTAATACTACCCTCATCGCCATAGTGGGTGAACGTTCTAAAGAATTTGCCTTACAAAAAGCGTTAGGTGCAAAACGAACTGATATTATTAAACAAATTATGACTGAAACTCTTATCATTGCTATTTTTGCAATTATTGTGGGACTAATTTTAGGCTATGTTCTAGCTCAAGTGTTAGGGATAACTGTATTTAAAGCCTATATAGATATGCGTTTACCTGTTATTCCTATTACTATTATACTTTCGTTATGTGTGGCTTTAATTGCAGTAATTGTTCCAACACGTAGAGCGTTAGAAATTCAAACTGCAAATGTATTAAAAGGTGAATAGAATGGCTAACAATATTATAGAAACAATAGGGTTATACAAAAGATTCGATCAAGTTACCGCATTAGCAGACATCAATATTACAATCAAAGAAGGTGAATTTATTGCAATAATGGGGGCTTCTGGCTCTGGAAAAACAACGCTAATGAATATTCTGACTGGATTAGATACGGCTACAGAAGGAAAAGTCATCATTGATGGTATAGATACCGCACAGTTAGATGAAGTAGGCCGCCAACGATTCAGAGCCGAAAGAATTGGTTTAGTTTTCCAACAATTCCATTTAATACCCTACTTAACTGCATTGGAAAATATTATGCTTGCTCAGCATTATCATAGTGTTGTCGATGAAGAGTCTGCCAAAGTAGCACTTGAAAAAGTAGGTCTTGGACATCGTATCAATCATAGACCTAGCCAACTTTCTGGTGGAGAACAACAACGTGTTTGTATTGCTAGAGCATTAGTTAATCAACCACCAGTAATATTTGCTGATGAACCTACTGGTAATTTAGATGAAAAAAATGAAGAATTGGTGCTAAATCTATTAACTGAACTCAACAAACAAGGGCGAACCATTGTTATGGTTACTCATAACCCAGAACTAACAAAGCTTACAAATAGAACCATATTTTTACAACATGGAAAATTTTTACGTGAAGAAATTAACTAAGGAAATTACTATGTCATCTCGTATTTTTAAAATGATTAACACTGCCTTACTTTCCGTTGCTTGCATCACCCTTGTTGCTTGTAAAGATGAAGTTGCTACAGTTGGAGGAACCGCTCCAGATTTAGCCACATTTGACTTACAAGGGAATCCAGTGAGCTTACAAGAAAAACAAGGCAAACCATTGCTACTCACTTTTTGGTCAGGATCTTGTGGTATCTGTGCAGAAGAATTAATTGAGTTCCAAGAATTACAAAGTAAATATCCAAATAATATGCAAGTTCTTGCGGTTAATATTGATGGTGAAAATGCTGATACTCAAAGTGTAGTAAATAAAAGAAATTTAGTTTTACCCGTAGTTAAAGATCAATTAAATATTACAGCTGAACGTTATCAATTAAAAGGAACACCTACTTCTTTTGTCATTAATGCAGAAGGAAAAATCCTTAATAAATATGAAGGGTTAATCCCAGAAGAAGAATTAGAGGGTTTATTTAAGGGATAATGCAATGAAAATTATTTATTCAGTAATCCTATTGATTGCAAGTGCTAATCTATTTGCAAATACTGATTCTCCAGCCGATGCTGAAAAAGGTGCAAAATTGTTTAAACAAACTTGTGCCACTTGCCATGGAAAAACTGGCGAAAAATCAGCGATGAACCAATCTAAAATAATTAATCAGCTAAATGCAGATGAAATTGTTTTAGCATTACAAAATAGAAAAACTGGTACAATTTCAATTTCTAAAGCAGGAAATAGAATTAAATCTAAATTATCTGAACAAGATATGAAGGATATTGCAGAGTTTCTGCAAAAAATAGAATAGCTTTTTGAATTAGCCCAAGCATATAAAAAATAGTATACTTGGGCTAATTTTAAACTTAACCAAGTTGTAAAGGTGGAACTTCTTTACCTATCTTTTGGTAAAATTCTACAACAAAATCATCAAATCTATCTTCCTCAATCGCTTGACGGATTTTAGCCATTAAACGTTGATAATAGCGTAGGTTGTGGATCGTATTTAATCTTGCCCCTAAAATCTCACCACATTTATCTAAATGGTACAAATAGGCTTTTGTATAATTTTTACAAGTATAGCAATCGCATTCTGGATCAAGTGGTGTCGTATCATTACGATACTTAGCATTCCGAATCTTTACAATACCATCTGTTACAAATAAATGTCCATTCCGAGCATTACGTGTTGGCATAACACAATCAAACATATCAATGCCACGACGAACCCCTTCAACTAAATCTTCAGGTTTTCCAACCCCCATTAAATAACGAGGTTTATCCTGTGGAATTTGAGGGCAAACATACTCTAAAATGCGATGCATATCTTCTTTAGGTTCACCTACAGCTAATCCACCAACTGCATAACCATCAAAGCCTATTTTAACTAATTCTTCTGTGGAGATTTTACGTAACTCTTCATATACACCTCCTTGAATTATGCCAAAAAGTGCATTTTTATTGCCTAGATCATCAAAACGAACACGACTACGCTTTGCCCAACGTAGTGACATTTCCATAGATTGTTTAGCATAATCAAATGTTGATGGGTAAGGAGTACATTCATCAAAGATCATCACAATATCTGATCCTAAATCATATTGAATCTCCATAGATTTCTCTGGTGATAAGAATATTTTTTCACCATTAATTGGATTTTGAAAATGAACACCTTCTTCTTTAATTTTTCTTAACTTGCCTAAGCTAAAGACTTGAAAACCACCAGAATCTGTTAGGATTGGTCCATGCCATTGCATAAAATCATGTAAATCCCCGTGTTGACGCATCACTTCTTGTCCAGGACGTAACCAAAGATGGAAAGTATTACCTAATAGAATTTGAGCTCCCGTTGCTGCAACTTCCTCGGGCGTCATTCCTTTTACTGTACCATAAGTTCCCACTGGCATAAAAGCAGGGGTTTCTACATGATATTCACCTTTAGGACGAGAAAAAGTCAGTCGCCCTCTACGAGCTTTACCACATGTTTTTTTTAATTCATATTTCATTTAATTCTCCTACGAAGAAACAGTTCGTAAATAAAGTTACTAAACCTAATGAGGTGAAATGTATTATACCTTAAACATCAATAAAACAACCTGAAAATAATACTATGCATATATTGGTTGATAAATTATAAACAAAATTTTGATAAATCATTACTTTATGCTAAAATAAACAGGAGATAAGGGAATTTCATCTATTTTTTTAAAATTTCCCTTATTTTATTTTACACTTCAAACTTTATATGTTTTGTCTCAACAACATCATAATTTTTTTACCAAATATATTTTGTAACAAAATAGGAGTATATTTTGTTTTTGTCTAAATTGATTAATGATCGATCTTCATTTAATCCTTTCGTTATATCTATAACACTGTTATTAGTGTTAATGCTTGTTGCTTTAACACTTATTTTACCTGAACAAAGTCAAGAGGTACTAAATTGGGCTAAAGCTACTATTTTTGTAGACTTTAGTTGGTTTTATATCCTTTCTTTCTCAATATTTTTATTTTTCTTACTTATTTTATCTGTCAGCAGCTTAGGAAATATAAAATTAGGTTCAAATGAAGAAGAACCGGAATTTTCATTTATTTCATGGTTAGCTATGTTATTTGCTGCAGGTATGGGGGTTGGATTAATGTTCTTTGGCGTAGCTGAACCATTAACTCACTTCACCTCATCGATTACTACTGGTTCATTAGAACATAAACAACAAGAAGCATTGTTACATACATTCTTTCACTGGGGGATTCATGCTTGGGCTTGTTATGCAGTCATAGCTCTAGCATTAGCTTACTTCGGATTCCGCTATAAATTACCTCTGGCTTTACGCTCATGTTTTTATCCTTTATTAAAAGATCGTATTAACGGTAAAATTGGTGATATTATTGATATTGTTGCTTTAATTGCAACTCTTTTTGGTATTATCACTACTCTTGGATATGGCGCATCACAGCTTGGTGCAGGCTTAGAGCAGATTGGAATACTTAATGAAAGTAACTTTTCAGTTCAAGTTATTGTTATACTTGTCGTAATGACACTTGCGGTAATCTCTGCCATATCAGGTGTTGGTAAAGGTGTTAAAATGCTGAGTGAAATCAATTTAGGATTAGCATTTTCACTTATGCTATTTGTATTAATTGTAGGTCCTACTCTTTACTTATTATCATCATTCAGTGATAACTTAGGTAGTTATTTAAGTGGGGTTATCCAATTAAGCTTTAAAACCTATATCTATGAATCAGAAAATACAGGATGGTTTACTGGATGGACAGTTCTATATTGGGCATGGTGGTGTTCTTGGGCGCCATTTGTAGGATTATTTATTGCACGTATCTCTCGTGGACGTACGATTCGTGAGTTTATCTTTGGTGTATTAGCAATCCCATCACTTTTCTGTGTTTTATGGTTTACAATTTTCGGTAATAGTGCAATTTGGTTAGATACTAATGTTGCAGATGGTGCATTAAGTGCATTAATATCTTCACCAGAAACACTATTATTTAAGTTTTTAGATTATTTGCCTTTATCAACTATTACTGGAATAGTTGCTCTTGTTATTATTTCATTATTCTTTATTACATCTGCGGACTCAGGTATCTATGTATTAAATAATATCTCATCTCGCGATAAGAGTATGTCATCTCCAAGTTGGCAAGCAATTATGTGGGGAATCTTAATGTCTGTTGTAGCCATCGTATTAATGAAAGATGGCGGCTTAGGTACCTTACAAACTATGACGCTAATATTTGCCCTTCCATTCGCAATTCTTATGCTCATTATGTGCATAAGTTTATGGAAAGGTGTGACTGCTGACAAGAAATACTTTGAAGCGAAAGTAACACCAACAAGCGTATTCTGGAATGGTGATAAATGGAAAGAACGTCTTGGCCAAATGCTTGTTCAAACACAAGAAAGTGATATTATCAAATTCTTAAAACGTACTGCGTTACCAGCAATGCGTGAATTACGTCAAGAATTAATTGGAGTTCATAATCTTAATGTTGAAGTAATTCAAGATCTTGAAGATCCTGAAGAACCAAGTGTAGAAATTATTATTCATAAAGAAGCAATGCGTGATTTCAAATATGGAATTAGATGTACAAGCCACGAAACTGCTGAACAATTAATCAGTGATGATGGCTTACCTCATATCCAACATACAAAAACTTATCAACCTATTACTTATTTCTTTGATGGAAGAACAGGTTATGATGTACAATACATGACACGCAATGAACTTATTGTTGATATTCTAAAACAATATGAACGTTATATGACACTACTCGATAATGTCGGTCAAGAATTAATGGCTCATGAACAAACTGAATTAGCAGAATAGTTCTATCCATTATTTCATAAAAATAATCAAGGGGGCGTTTATCGCCCCCTAGTTCAATCTAGGCTTATGTTTCCATTTAAATTTAATTCTACATTTAATAAGAAAGTCGTTTTTAGTAGTTTAATTCTTTGTAGCATAATTATCGGTTTTGTTATTTTCAAACCAGAATGGTCTCTCTCTCACCTTTATTCAATCAAACGAATTATCTTTAAGGAATTTAGCTGGTTTTATATTCTAACTAGTGCGTTCTTTATCTTTTTTTTAGGCTTTTTATCATTAAGTCGATATGGTGATATAAAACTAGGGATGGATGAAGAAGAACCTGAATTTAGTCAAGGAGCTTGGTTTTCACTACTTTTTACTGCCGGTATGGGAATAGGTATTATCTTTCTGGGTATAGCTGAACCTCTTTCACACGTAGTATCTCCACTTTCAGATCAATACGTGGAGCGAGAAGCATTATTTCAAAGTATTTTTCACTGGAGTATTAATGCTTGGGCTATTTATGGTGTGATTGCACTTGCTATCGCTTACTTCGGCTTTAGGTATAAATTACCATTGTCTCTTCGCTCCTGCTTTTATCCCATACTTAAACAAAAAATTGATGGTGTACTAGGTGATATTATTGATATATTAGGATTATGTACAACTCTTTTTGGATTAGTTACAACACTTGCATATAGTGCTATTCGTCTAACCAATGCTTTTGCTAACTACCGAATTTCAATCCAAATTATTTTGGGTGGTATTTTTATTGTTGCAATTATGCTTTCAATGAGAAAATTAGCTCATGGACTAAAAATCATCAGCCAGATCAATTTAACTTTATCTATTGTATTACTTATTTTTGTATTAATTACAGGCCCTACAGCTTACTTAATGTCAGCATTTACTGAAAATATAGGTTACTACTTAAGTGGATTTATTAATACGGGCTTTCGGACTTATGTTTACGAGCCTGAGAAAACAAAATGGTTTACTGATTGGACGATTTTGTATTGGGCTTGGTGGTTCTCTTGGGCTCCTTCTTTTGGGATCTTTATTGCTCGTATTTCCAGAGGAAGAAGTATCAGAGAGTTTATTTTTGGTATTCTTATAGTACCAAGTATATTTTTTATTATTTGGTTTACTGTTTTTGGTAATAGTGCAATTTGGATCAATGATTATCTCGCTGATGGCAAATTAAATGAATTAATTAGCCAAGCAGGAAAATTACTTTTTGCTTTTTTGGATTATTTGCCATTTTCATCTATTTCCTACTATGTAACAGTAGCAATTATCTTGCTTTTTTTTATTACCACCATTGATTTTGGTATCTACATTTTAAATAACATCTCATCTCGAGATAAAAGTATTGTTTCACCTAATTGGCAAGCGATTATGTGGGGAGGATTATTAGCGGGTATAACATTTATCCTTTTTCGATCTGGTGGCTTAGATGCGCTACATTCTACCATGCTAATTTTCTCACTACCTTTTGTATTTCTGATGTTAGGAATGGCGTATAGTTTAATCAAAGGGTTAAAATTTGACTATTACTATTACAATACAGAATTGAATAATCAAGCATGGGATAATAAAGAATGGCGTGATCAATTAACTGAATTGCTCACAACTCATGATAAAAAAGAAATGCTTTTCTATTTAAAACATACCGTGTTGACTGCTATGCGTGAATTACGCCAAGAACTAATTGGGATTTATGATCTTGATGTCCATTTAGAAACAGAATTTGAACACTCGCTACCTAAAGTCCTATTTACTATCGAAACTCCAAATAAACATTTGTTTAGCTATGTGCTTGAAGCACAATTACAAATTACGGAAAATACTGAACTGAATGATGAAATCGAAAAAACTTATCCCTTACAAGTTACTATTAACGAGGGAGAATTTAGCTATGAAATTCAGCATATCGGAAAAAAAGAATTGATTGTTGATATTCTGCAACAATATGAACAGCATTTACAAAATTAAAACTCCAATCTTTTTAAATACTACCTATATTAAGCAATCGTTTGCTTAATGAAAAATGCTTGTGTAGAATGCTCGCCTAATTTTTTTATAACTATCTTGAGGCCTATCATGTCGGTTCAATCTCTCTTTCAACTAAAAGAACGAGGCTCCAACATTAGACAAGAAATCATCGCTGGTTTAACTACTTTCCTTGCTATGGTTTATTCTGTCATCGTTGTTCCAAATATGTTAAGTGCAGCAGGTTTCCCTGCTGATTCTGTTTTTATTGCCACCTGTTTAGTTGCAGGTTTAGGATCTATTTTAATCGGCTTATGGGCTAATGTGCCAATGGCTATTGGTTGTGCGATTTCACTTACTGCATTTACCGCTTTTAGCTTAGTTCTAGGCCAAGGAATTAGTGTACCTGTTGCATTAGGTGCAATATTTTTAATGGGTGTAGTTTTCACACTTGTGTCAGTAACAGGAATCCGTGGTTGGATTTTGCGTAATCTACCTTCAAGTATTGCCCATGGTGCAGGGATTGGAATTGGCTTATTTTTACTTTTAATCGCAACAAATGGTGTTGGTTTAGTAGTCGGAAATAATGCTGGTTTACCTGTAAAAATGGGCGAATTTACTTCATTCCCTGTTATTATGACATTAATTGGATTAGCTACAATTATTGGCTTAGAACGCTTACAAGTAAAAGGTTCTATCCTATGGGTAATTATCGCTATTACAGTTATCGGTTTAATTATCGATCCAAATGTTAAATTTGAAGGTAATGTTTTTAAACTGCCAAGCTTTGGTGAAAACTCTCAATTATTTAATTTAGATATTATGGGGGCATTAAATACCGCTATCCTTCCTGTAGTATTTGCACTAGTGATGACTGCAATTTTTGATGCTACAGGTACAATACGAGCAGTAGCAGGCCAAGCGAATCTACTTGATAAACAAGGTCAAATTATCAATGGTGGTAAAGCCCTTACTTCTGACTCAATGAGTAGTATTCTTTCTGGTTTATTCGGTACTGCACCCGCTGCTGTTTATATTGAATCTGCTGCCGGTACAGCTGTGGGTGGAAAAACAGGTCTAACTGCAATCGTTGTTGGTATTCTTTTCCTACTAATGCTTTTCTTCCAACCTCTTGCATTTTTAGTACCGGGATACGCAACTGCACCAGCACTAATGTATGTTGGACTTTTAATGTTAAGCAACGTATCTAAATTAGACTTTGATGATTTCGTTGGGGCTATGTCAGGTTTAATTTGTGCAGTATTTATCGTGCTTACTGCTAATATTGTTACAGGTATCATGCTTGGATTTGCAAGCTTAGTACTTGGCCGTATTATTTCAGGTGAAGTTAAAAGACTTAATATTGGTACAGTAATTATTGCTATTGTCCTCGTTGCATTCTATGCACTAGGCTATGCAATTTAATTTTCTAACACGATAAAATTAAGGGCTAAGTAATGACTTAGCCCTTAAAATTCTTTTCTAACAAATCAATCGGTTATTTTGTTTCTTGTATCTTGTGATTCTCAAATTGAATTGTTTGGGTTTCCATCTTTTTCAACTTACCCTCTTTAACTAAACGCTCAAATTCTGCATCTCCATAAATGAAACGTGCTGAACGTTCATCTTTATAATAATCTATCGATTCACACCCAAATAAGCCAATTAAACATAACGACATCAAGACCGATTTTTTCACTTCTTCTCCTTATTCTAGCTAAATACAAGCGGTTAGTTCATTTTAATATTTTGCAAAATTATATATAACCATATAACTTCTCACACAAACAAAAATACGGTCAATCAGAATAGAATTTTTATTAAACTCAGATTGACCGTATAGTTATAGCTAAGAATTCAGGATCACTTAACGCATTTCTCTATGCACATTCAATGGCGCAAAAGTTTGTGCGGTTGGCATCACCTCAACACGATTGATGTTTACATGAGGAGGTTGTTGATTAAGCCATAATACAATATTTGCAATATCTTCTGGTGTGATAGATTGTACGTTTTCATAGACTTTAGCAGCTTTTTCATCATCACCTTTAAAACGAACGTTAGAAAACTCAGTTCCGCCACTTAAACCCGGTTCTACATTACTTACACGTATTGCTGTACCCGCTAAATCTGCTCGTAAATTTAAGCTAAATTGTTTAACAAAGGCTTTGGTTGCTCCATAAACATTACCACCCGGATATGGATAAGTACCCGCAATTGAGCCAAGATTAATGATATGCCCCGAGTTTTTTTCTACCATTTCAGGTAGAACAAGATGAGTAACGGTAACAAGCCCTTTGATATTCGTATCAATCATTTGATACCAATCTTGCAAATCCACTTTATGAGCTGGTTCAAGCCCAAGAGCTAACCCTGCATTATTCACGAGTAGATCGATAGATTGCCAACCTTCTGGACGATTAGATAATGCTTCCTTTGTTTGTTGAGTATCACTCACATCAAAGGCTAATGGGAGAAAATTATCACCTAGTTCTGTTTTGATTTCAGCTAAACGTTCTGCTCGTCGCCCTGTTCCAATCACTTTATACCCTGTAGCAATCAAACTTTTGCAAATGGCTAAGCCAAAACCTGCAGTAGCTCCTGTTACTAATGCTGTTTTCATTGTTTTCTCCCTATATGCTCTATTTATTATGATTAAATTTTGCAAAATTATTGAACAATCTTACCGCTTGTTTAGACTTCATCAATAATAAACTCAAACCAATCTATCACATCTTTTTCGTGAATACCGTTTTTAATGAGAATATCCGCATTTTTTACTGAATTTGGATCTTGTGAAATAAGTGGATGCCAATCGAATAACGGTTTACCTTCATACAATAAACGATATGCACAAGTTTTAGGTAGCCAGTGAAAATCAGGTAAATTTCGTTTAGTTAATTTTGTGCAATCGTGTTCAATTTCAAAGCGATTGAGATAATTGCTACATTTGCCCGATTCCACATCTAACAAATTACAGGCAACGGAAGTATAGAAAAGACGCTCTCTTTTGCCTCTACCTTCAAGATATTTACGATAGCAACATTTACCACAGCCATCACATAAAGCTTCCCATTCTGCTTCATTCATCTCCAGTAATGACTTTTTCTTCCAAAAGAAAGGCGTGATCTCTTGCTCTTTATTCATTAGCGTACAACTACCGCTGTCCCTGTAGCCACAACGATAAACATTCCCTTATCACCACCCATTGATTGATATTCAAAGGAAACACCAACAACTGCATTAGCACCTAACCTTTTTGCTTCTTGTTCTAATTCAGTCAAAGCATTTCGGCGGGATTGATTTAATTTACTCTCATAAGCTCCAGAGCGTCCACCAAGGAAATCAGTAACACCAGCAAATAAATCACGTAAAAAATTAGCACCAGCAACTACTTCACCAAAAACTAATCCTTTATATTCAATAATTTCTTTACCTTCAAATGAAGGCGTAGTTGTAATTAACACTAGTATTCCTCTTCTAATTGTTGTTTAAGTGATTTCAATGCAACCGCTCTATGCGAAATTTTCTTTTTTTCTGCCGTTTCCAATTCAGCAAAAGTAGATTGTTTTGGCGGATAGAAAAAGAGAGAATCGTACCCAAAACCATTATTACCTTTCTCTTCACGTAAAATTGTGCCAAAACATTCACCCAATGCAATTTTGGGGGTTGGGTCTTTTTCATGCTTGAGAAACACAATACAACTGACAAATTTAGCTCTGCGATGTTCATCTTCCACCGCATCTAATTCTTTTAATAATTTTCGACGATTTGCTGCATCATCCCCATCTATACCAGCATAACGTGCAGAATATAATCCCGGTGCGCCACCTAGTGCCTCAACCGATAATCCTGAATCATCTGCAATAGCAGGTAATCCCGTCATTTGAGAAGCATAACGTGCTTTTAATAATGCATTCTCAACGAAAGTTAAACCGGTTTCTTCTGGACTACTCAAACCAAACTCACTTTGTGCAACCACATCAAAACCATATTCGCTCAGTACATCCGCCATTTCTTTAACTTTCCCCGCATTACCTGTTGCAAGTACAACTTTTATTTTTTCCACTTTATTCTCCATTTTGCAAATCTTTTATCTAAACTAACCGCTTGTACGTATAACTTAATCATACAAACTAGGATCACCTTTATTCGGACGTGTTTTAAAACGACGATGTAACCACATATATTGTGATTGAGCCCTCATAATTTCCTTTTCAACCAACTTATTCATTTTGGTTGCAATCACAACCTCATCTTCATCAGCATAAATATCAGCTGGTGGGCTAATTTTTACTGTATAACCTGAAAAATCATCATGACGAATTGGTGAAAATGGTACCACAAGACTATTTGGAGCAGATTTTAGCAATATTGCTGTGCCTGTTGTAGTACAAGCATCTTTAACCGCAAAGAATGGTACAAACACACTTTTTCTCCGCCCATAATCATGATCTGGCGCATACCACATAGCATTACCATCCAATAATGCCTTTATCATTCCTCGCACATCTTTTCGATCTAACATCGCTTTATTCGATCTCACTCGACCTCTAAACTGGAACCAATCAAAAAGTGGATTATCATTAGGGCGGTAAACTCCCACACCTTGATAATGTAATCCAACAATTCTAGCACCTAATTCTAAAGTCAGGAAATGAACTCCAATAAACAGCACACCTTTTTCACCACTATTGCGTAGATGTTCAATGCCCTCAATCTTAGACCATTTTAACACTCGCTTATCTGACCAAAACCATGCCATCCCGGTTTCAATAATCGCCATTCCTACGGACTCTAGGTTCTTAGCTAGAATCTTATTGATTTGTTGTTCCGTATAATCAGGGAAGCATAGTTCAAGGTTACGACGTGCAATTCGCATTCTTCGTTTGCCAAATCCTAATGATGCAAATAATTTGCCTAGTCCTTTTCCAATACGAACTAAGACAGGATAAGGTAAACACAAGATAAGACGAAATACGCCAAAACCAATCCACAATCCCCAATATTTGGGATGCAGAAAATGCCATTGAAATGGTGGTAACTGCTTTTGATTCATATTGTTCTCTTTTTATAAAAAACTAATTATTTTATTTAGTAATGTTCAATTCATTTAATTACCAAGCTGAGATTATAGTCGAAAACACATTAAAAGTGTTAAGTAGATCAAATTTTGAGATTTTACTTTTGAGTAGGTATTGAAATTCAATCAAGAAACACATAACTTTAACTTAACCAATAAATAATTATATTTATTTGGTTATAGATGTTTTAATTATGAGGAAAATGCTATGACAATCAATATTTCAAGCAAACAAATGGATGTTACCCCAGCAATTCGCTCTCACATTGAAGAGCGTTTAGCAAAATTAAATAAATGGAAAATACAACTCATCAGTCCGCATTTTATGATCCACAAACTACCTAACGGTTATGAAGTTGAAGCTTCAATTGGTACTCCTGCTGGAGAGTTGTTTGCAAAAGCTCAAGATGAGGATTTATACAAGGCTATTAACGACGTCGAAACAAAACTTGAAACACAACTCAATAAACAAAAACAAAAAGAGGAAGCTCGCCGTACTGATGATAGCTTAAAAAACTTAAATGAGGTTGTTGAATAACTTTAAATCATAAAACTAGTTAGCAAAAAAATAAGATAATGAGCCGAACACTATGTTTGGCTTTTTTTAATCATTTAAAAACAAGGGGCCTAAACGTCCCTTAGGCAAATTGAAATGTTCGGGATAATGCACATCAACTAAATATAATCCCTCTGCTTTTGCAGTCGGAGCAGCTAACTTTCTGTCTTTTTGCTCCAGTAACCACTTAATCCATTCTATCGGTTGTTTACCTTGCCCAACTTCAATTAAGCTACCGACAATATTACGCACCATATGATGCACAAACGCATTCGCTTGAATATCGACGATAATGTAATCTTGCTGACGGGTTACTTTTAAATGATGGACATTTCGCCAAGGGGATTTAGATTGGCATTGAGCTGCACGAAATGAGCTAAAATCATTTTCACCAAGTAAAAACTGCCCTGCTTCGTGCATTTTTTCGTGATCAAGTGGTGGATGATAAAGGGAAACACCAAATGGCAAAATTGCAGGACGTAATTTTTGATTATAAATAATATAACGATAACGACGAGCTGTTGCACTAAAACGAGCGTGAAAATCATTGCTCACTTCAACTGCCCATTTCACTGCAATATCAGAAGGTAAATGCACATTGGTACCAAAACACCAACTTTTTAAAGGGCGATCCGCTTCTGTATCAAAATGAACAACTTGCCCTGTACCATGTACACCAGAATCAGTTCTACCTGCACAAAATACTTCACAAGGTAAATTTGCAACTATTGATAACGCTTCTTCCAGTTTTTGTTGGACTGAATCTAAATGTTGTTGTCGTTGCCAACCGTAATAACGGCTTCCATCATACTCAATCCCTAATGCGACTCTCATTTGCAAATTTTTCCTTTTATCTTACCGCTTGTATTTTTTCTTATCGGGTAATAAGCGATAAAAACTCTTTACGAGTTTCTCTATCTTTTAAGAATACACCGCCGAATGCAGATGTCATTGTTTGACTATTAGTATCTTTTACACCACGACATTTCACACAAAAGTGTGTTGCTTTCACATATACTGCTACGTCTTCTGTTTCTAAAATAGTTTGAAATGCGGTTAATATTTGTTCCGTAAAACGTTCTTGAACTTGCGGACGTTGCGCAAAAAATTGCACCACGCGGTTAATTTTAGATAATCCAATCACCCAATCTTTGGGATAATAAGCAACAGCGACCGAACCATCAATGGTTACAAAATGATGCTCACAAGTACTGGTTAAGGTAATATCATCAACGATCACCATCTCGCTAACTTTCATCTGATTACGAATCTTCGTAATTTTAGGAAAAGTTTGATAATCCAGCCCACTAAAGATTTCATCCACATACATTTTTGCTAAACGGTGCGGAGTCTCTTCTAAACTATCATCTCGTAAATCTAACCCAAGTAATTCGAGTACCGCTCGTATATGCTGTTGAATTTCCGCTCGACGATCATCTTTATCTTTTTGGTGGGGAATGGTTGGCGTTTCAATACCTTTAGCCAGCAACGCCTCTCTAACACTCTGTGCTTCTGGAGAAATGGTGTTCATTGAATATCCTCTAAAATTTCAAGCCAAAGATTCTATCAAATTACTTTAAAAAAACAATGTAGGGCAACGAAAAGTCAATAAAAATACAATAAAAAAAGATTAAAATTGTGTAAAATGAGTAGTAATTATTCTCAATTAATTAACTAGTAGGTTATGACATATTATCATTTTAATTCTGATTTTGTATCCGACTCTCAACAGTCTTTTGTAAAAGACTTACTAAATTGTAAAGATTTCTCACAATCTGACCGCTTACTTGGTTCATCAACAGGTAGAGGAATTACGTGGTTTCTGGACACAAAATCTGAATTATCAATAAATAGTGTGTTACGCCATTACTATCGAGGAGGGTTATTTGGTAAATTAATTAAAGATAGCTATTTATTCAATGGTATCAAAAACACTCGTGCCTATCAGGAATTTAAACTTCTTGAGAAATTAACCCAATGGAATATTCCTGCCCCCTACCCACTTGCTTTAAAAATTCATCGATTCTTATGCTTTTATCAAGCTGATATTTTACTGGGAAGAATCGACAACACACAAGATCTCAGTCAATTTTTACAGGCTTCAGCTTTAACTGATGGACAATATCACGCAATCGGACAGCTAATTCGTCAATTACATAATCATCAAGTTCATCACTCTGATCTCAATATTCATAATATTTTAATCGGCAAAAATGACGGCAAATTTTGGCTAATTGATTTTGACAAGTGTAAAATTCAGTCTGGCGAAGATTGGAAACAAGCTAACTTATCACGCTTAAAACGCTCATTTTATAAAGAAAAAGAACGCCTCAATATTCATTTTTCTGAAAAGAATTGGGAGGCTTTATTGGCGGGTTATAAAACATTAGCTTCTAATGAATAAATATGTTTTAGCTATCAAATTAGAAAAGATATCAGCTTAAAACGACAAAAACCGTGAATAGTCTTAAATAACCACATCACGGTTTTTTAATTTCTTCTTGCTAATCTAATTTCAATTCCTCTTTAATCTCTTCACCTTGGAGAATACGTCTAACACCATCTATTGCTATATGTACAAGATTTTCTATCGCTGTGTATGTATGGAAAGCAACGTGAGGAGAATAAAGCACTCTATCATGTTTCAATAATCTCAAAAATACCTTGTCAGTAACCTCTTCAAGATTGACCCTTCTATTCATGTAAGGACCTTCAAATTCATAGGTATCAATAGCTGCTGCTCTTATTTGGTTGTTATCAATCGCATCTAATAGCGCTTCTGTATCAACTAAACTTCCTCTTGCTGCATTGATGAAAATAGGTTTCTTTTTGGCTAGATCAAAGAGTTTTTTATTAAACATGTGATAATTTTCTTCCGATGCTGGAATATGCAGTGAAATAATATCTGATTGTTCTACTAACTCCTCAGTACTTGAGACATAAGTTAAAATATTTTCTAATGCTTTATTTGGTACAATATCATAAGCAATAACTTTAGCTCCTGTATTGCTAAACAGCTTAGCTATTTGGCTTCCTATGTTACCTGTACCTATAATACCTACGGTTTTATGTCTAATTTCTGTACTGGTATTCTCATCAGTGAAAAGAAAATTACCGACTTTGTTATTTTTCTGGATAACATCAATATCTCTCGAAAAATACATAGCATTTGTAAATGCAAATTCTGCAATAGCAAATGGGGAATAAACAGGAACCCTAGTGAAACGAATGCCTAATTCTTTGAGTAATTTTAAATTATACATATCAAAACCAGCTGATCTTGTTGCAAAAACTTTAATGCCTGCTTCTTTCATCAAATGGTAAGCTTCCTCAGGAATCGCTGGCACTTGACTAGCAATAAGGCCATCATAACCTTTCTTTATATAAGACATTGTTTCTTCTGTAATGTGATCGGTATAGACATCTAATTCAATTTCTGGATGATTTTTTTGATAAGAGGCGATAGCTTCTTTTTCATCTTCTCTAGCGCTAAATAAAATAAATTTCATCATTATTCTCCTTTTTATTAGTTTCTGAACTCAAAAATATGATAACCCTATCATTTAGCTACTGTAGTTACTATAAAATAAAAATCCTTGATATGACGTATACTTTCTATTCTACTATAAATTCTATATATTCACTTCTTCTGTTGTTCCGCTCTCTTTCTACGAATTTCTTTTGGATCAGCAATCAGAGGACGGTAGATTTCAATACGGTCACCATCTTCAACTAAATCAGTGAGTTTTGCAGGGCGACTAAAGATTCCAATTTTATTTTCTCTCAAATCAATTTCTGTATATTTTTCCAATACTCCTGATTGCAGAATCACATTTTGAATAGAAAGGGGCTTATCTAAAGATAACTTTTTCAAAAAATATTTTTCTGGATAGGCGTAAACAACTTCTACAATAATTTTTTCAGCTTGTTCAGACACCATATACCTCCTTCGCTCTTATCTTAAAAGCATTAACCATTTTAATAGTAAGCTCATTAAAAATTTTACCGAATGCCATCGCAATTAACGCATTAGAAAATTCAAAATCTAATTGAAAAGAAATTCTACAACTTTGTTCATCAAATGGTTCAAATATCCAAGCACCTGTTAGGTAGCGGAAAGGTCCATTTAATAATTCCATCGAAATTTTTCGGTTAGGGATCATGGTATTGTGAGTACTAAATCGCTGACTAATACCCAACTTCTGGATTACTAATTCAGCACTCAATTCAGTTTCACCAATACTTATCGTGTTTGTTGCAATACAACCTGATAAGAATTCTGGATATTTTTCATAATCATTCACGAGTTGATACATTTGCTCCGCACTATACGGAACTAAAGCAGATTGATTGATTGATGGCATAATTTTTTTATAGTTTACATTCATTGTGATCGCATTTTATCACATTCATTACAAGCGGTCAGTTGCTGTCAATTTTTTTAAAAAGGAGTACAATCCGATAAATTTATTGACTATTGAGGGGCAACAATGCAACTAGACTCCATTCGTTTAACTCAATACAGCCACGGTGCAGGATGTGGTTGTAAAATCTCACCCAAAACACTCGAGCAAATACTTCACACCGAACAAGCTAAATTTATCGATCCGCATTTGTTAGTCGGCAATGAAACAAAAGATGATGCTGCTGTTTATGATATTGGCAATGGCGTAGGCATTATTAGCACTACCGATTTCTTTATGCCGATTGTTGATGATCCATTTGATTTCGGACGAATTGCAGCGACGAATGCTATCAGTGATATTTTTGCTATGGGTGGAAAACCAATTATGGCCATTGCGATTTTAGGCTTTCCAATTAATGTGCTTCCGCCAGAGGTAGCACAAAAGATAGTCGATGGTGGACGTTTCGCTTGCCAGCAAGCAGGTATTGCTCTAGCAGGTGGACACTCTATTGATTCTCCTGAACCGATTTTTGGTTTAGCGGTAACAGGGATTATTTCAACTGATCAGGTGAAGAAAAATGCCTCTGCTCAAGCAGATTGTGAACTTTTCCTCACTAAACCATTGGGAATCGGTGTACTCACGACCGCAGAAAAACAAGGAAAATTGAAGGATGAGCATAAAAATCTTGCCCGTGATGTGATGTGTCAAATGAATTTAGCGGGAGCTGAATTTGCTAAATTACCGGAAGTCACTGCGATGACGGATGTAACAGGCTTTGGATTATTAGGTCATTTAAGTGAAATTTGTCAAGGCTCAAATCTTCGGGCAGAAGTTTATGTTGATCAGATTAAAGCCTTAGACGGCGTTAAAGATTATATTGCACAAGGAGCTGTACCAGGTGGTACACAACGTAACTTTGATAGCTACGGGCATTTAATTTCACCAATGACAGATGAACAAAAAGCCATTCTTTGCGATCCGCAAACATCAGGTGGTTTACTGATTGCAGTAAAACCACAAGCGGTCAGTTCAGTGCAACAAATTGCAAAAACAATGAATATTGATCTCTATCCAGTGGGCAAATTATTGGTTCAAGATGATAGTAAAGCGTTAATTGAGGTAAAGTAAATGGCTGAACAATTTGATATTGCGATTGTAGGAGGAGCAATTACAGGCTCTATATTATCCCTCGCATTAAGCTCTGCCACATCACATAAAATGCGTATTGCGATTATTGAAAAATCTGTGCCTAATTTTGCAGAACAAGGGGGATTCGATGCCCGTTCTATCGCCCTTGCTTATGGTAGTTTGCAAAAGTTAGCCAAGATCCAACCGCTTGTTGGGTTAAATTTAGCTGATTTAATTGCTCAAATCTCAACGCCTATCCATAAAATTCATGTTTCAGATCAAGGACATTTTGGTAAAACACATATTGAGGCAGAAGAATTACATTTGCCACAATTAGGGGCTGTGGTTGAATTAGCTAAACTTGGCGAAAAGCTTAATAATATCATCGCTCAGCATCAAAACATCACATTCTTTTGCCCAAATACTGTAGAGAAAATTGAACGTTCTGCAACACACAGTACCCTGACCTTAGCTAATGATGAAGTCATTGAGTGTAAGCTATTAGTGGCAGCAGATGGGATTCAATCTCAAATCGCTCAACAGTGTGGAATCGAAACCGTATTAGTCAAAGAATACAACCAATCCGCTATTATTGCTAATGTTGAACTTAGTGAATTACATCAAAATCAAGCCTTTGAGCGATTTACTACACAAGGTCCATTTGCCTTATTACCACTCACTGAAAAAACAATGTCGTTAGTCTGGTGTATGAATGATACCACTAAAGTAATGACTTATTCAGATGATGAATTTTTGGATGCCATTCAGCAACAATTTGGCTGGAAATTAGGTAAATTCTTGCGTGTAAGTAAGCGGTTTGTTTATCCTCTTTCTTTGCGAAAAAGCCAATCACACATTCATCATCGTCTAGCTATTGTCGGTAATGCCTCACAATTACTTCACCCTGTTGCAGGGCAAGGTTTTAACTTGGGAATGCGAGATCTATTTGAATTAACAACATTAGTGAGTAAAGCATTTAATCAGCAGCAAGATATTGGCGATCAAACATTATTAAATACCTTTGATCAAAACCGCCAAGCTGATCAAGAAAGAATTATGCGATCTACAAGCGGTCTGATCTCGATCTTTTGTTGCGAATTTTTACCAGCTCAAGCTCTTAGAAATTTAGGTCTAGCGGCATTAAATCTACTCACTTTTGCTCGTCATAAAGTAGCACATAGAGCATTGGGGTGGTAACTGATACTTATAAAAAAACTAGCCTAAATACAGGCTAGTTTTATGGTTCAATCTGTACATTTTAAAGATCGATTAAAGCATCCCCAATCCAAGAATCAAAGCAAATATCATACCTTGAACTTCACTATTAGATAGTGGATTACCATTTAGTATTAGCTTACCTTCATCTATTTCAGCATTCAATTTGATATTATTTTTATCTACTACAAAATAATGACTACTTTTAACTTCATTAACCAAACGATTAATAGTATTTTTTGCTTGATTTAATGCTTCATCTTCCGATACATCATCCAATATCATTACTTGTGATATTAATTTTTTAGCTGAATTAATATCAATATTCAAATTAAATTTAGAATTAACTAGAGATTGGAATAATTCTAGTAAATTAATATTTTTTTTATCAAAATCAACATCTTCAGTTTGGAGGTTCATTATCCATTTGATATTATTTTTACCCTCACTATTTTTAATAGATAATTCATTAATATGCAGTTGAGGATTCTTTCTAAATAATTTGATAGCAACATTATTTGCCTCTTGTGAATCTATCTTATCTGGTTGAGTTAAATAATACATATATTCCTCTAAAGAAGGTGCATCTAATTGAAATCCACCATCAAGTTTTAAATGTCCAAGTTCTTGCTCCTTTCCATTTTTTGTTACGATAAGATTAAAATTAGCCTGAGTTTTCTCATCAAATCTATCATTATTTAGTGATGTACTGGCATCTACTTTTAGTTCATTTAATTTAATAAACCTATCATCTTGATGTTGATTATGCATAACGAAAGAATCTATTTTTAATAAACTGTCACCTGTTGTTAAAAAATTATAACTTTTATTATATTTAAAATTTATCGTGTAATTTAAATTCTGAATATCAAGTAATCCTTTTTTTGCATTATCTACCTTAAATAAGGGAAGTTGAATAGATAAATCAGTTTTACCTGATTTATCAACAGCAAAATCAACATCAACTGCTGAAACATTACCATGTGCATCATCAAAAGAGAACTGTTGGGTAGTAATAGAACCAGAAATATCACCGCCATAGCTTATAGTACTTATCCCAGATAATAATTCATCTTTAGTAAAATACTGTCTTAATTCTGTTGGTATAGTAATATGACTTTCTATACTTGCCATTGCTGGTACTATATTACCACTCAATAGTCGATTGAGAGGAAAAGGACCATGATTTAATTTATCCTGACCTTTAAAAATATAAGTTTCACCGTCTACTTTAGCTTCAATATTATAGGTTGTATCAGAGCTAAAAAAATGACGTTTCAGATTCATATCTTTAATTTCAGCTTGAATACCATAGAGTTCTAATTTTTTTAATACTCCATTGCCTTGACTAACCCATTCTTGATAATGCTCTTCAACTTGCTTACCCGAATACCAACTCCCCCCTGTCGCAGCAATACCTAATACAACTATTGTAGAAATTGCAATAGTAGATATTTTCATTTTTTATCCTCTTTGGTTGTTGTATGTAATATATTTAATTTAATCCAGCTTGTTGAAGAAGCCAATCACATGGATGAAAACGATCACCATATAAAGCAGCGTGCCTTCTAAGTTGTTTTACAATTTCTTTGGCTCCAATCTCCTCGATATAGGCATAAATACCTCCTCTAAAATCAGGAAAATCTACACCTAATACGGATGCAACATTCCCTTCTTCTTTTGAAGTGATTACATTATCTTGTAAGCACCAACATGCTTCATTGATCATTCTCAAAATACAACGACGGGCAATATCTTGTGACTCCATATTATTTCGCATGATTGTTTCCATTACCTGATAAATACTTTTATCTTCTTGAGTGCGATTTCCTTTTGTATCATATAAATAAAATCCTCTTTTATTTTTACGCCCTTTCCGTTCATTCATAATTAACAATTGAATGCCTTCAGGTAAAGAAAAGCGCTTACCTAATTTATTCACCATTGCTGCATTAGATTTAACAATAACATCCAATCCCATATCATCAATCATCGCAAGTGGACCTGTTCTAAAACCAAACTCTTCCAATGATTGATCGATAAATTCTATACCTTCTCCATCAATTAAACATTGTATTGCTTCAAGCAAAAATGGTGTCAATATTCGGTTGATAAAAAATCCTTCTTGATCAGCGACTACAATCGGTAATTTACCTTGTTTTAATGCAAAATAAATAGCTTTAGAAATCGTTTTCTCACTTGTTTGAGCATGAGGAACAATTTCTATCATTTTACGTTTAGTTACAGGACTAAAATAATGAAATCCAACAATATTTTCAGGACGTTTCGCAACTGAGGCAATTTCACTAATCGAGAAAGTTGAAGTATTACTTGCAAAGATTGTATCTTCACTATAATAACCTTCACTTTCCTCAACCATCTGTTGCTTTAATGATAAATTTTCATAAACAGCTTCCACGATAAAATCGGTATCTTTCACCGCTATCAATCTATCACCACCAGTAATTAAATTCATGCGTTGGATCATTTCACCGTGAGAAAGTATCTTGCGATCAACCTCTTTTTTCATCAATTCATAACTATTCTGCAATGCTCTTTGAATTTCAGTTGGATGAATATCTTTAATTCGTACTGGTAATTTTGCATTATTCGCTGTTAAATAAGCTATTCCAGCCCCCATATAACCGCTACCTAGAATACTTACTTGTTTTATATGCGATCCTGAAGCGGTTGCTTGATAGCGATACCGCATAGATTGTTCTGATTTTTTTAAATTAACCAAAACTTGAGATTGTTCTGTGAAAAATAATTCCACAAATGCTTGCTGTTCTAACGCTAGACCTGCTTTAAAATGAGGTTCTTTTAATACAGAAAGAATTTTAGGCATAGCTGGATAATTATCAAATGATCTATTCCACAAACGATTTTCTACAAAATTAAGATAATATTCACGAAATACTGGATTACCTAATAAATTCTTTTTCCATTTTCTTATGCGAGTAAGTGAATTTTTATAATCTACTTTAGCAACTTCATCATTTAAAAGTAATTGATAGGCAATTTCAAAAGCGTTGCTTGAAGGAATCAAACGATCGACTAAACCCAATTGTAATGCTCTTTCAACATTAATTTTATTGCCCGATATGAGTAATGAAGCTGCATTAGCTAAACCAATTAAACGAGGTAAACGTTGTGTTCCTCCAGCAAAAGGTAAAATTCCCGATCTAACTTGAGGCATTGCAAATTGTGTATAGTGTTCTTCGCTTGCAATACGATAATCACAAGCCAAAGCAAGCTCCAATCCTAATCCAAAACAAGCACCATCAATCACAGCAATAACCGGCATTTTTAACGTATTAATTTCTCTCATAACTGCCTGTGCATCTTGGGTTAATGCCAACAATTGAGCTTCCGTTTTATCTTGTAATTTACTTAAGTTATACCCTTGAATAAAGCATTTAGGCTTTGTTGATCTAAAAATTACACCTTTAGCTCGTTGATAAATAATTTCACCTATTACATCACGTAAATCTGATATAAAACTTTCTGATAACCAATTATCCTGCTCATCGAGTACATGAATACTTACTATAGCAATTTGGTTATGATCGATCTCGACACTGAAAGGGGAAATATTTTGTGATTCTTGTTGCATATTATCCTCCTTATTCACTTTCAAGTACCATTGCTGCACCTAACCCACCTAACCCACTTGATGCTATAAGAGATAAACCACCTCCTTTTCGCTTTAACGCATTTAGTGATTGAATCAAAATACGTAAACTTGTTGCAGCGCGAGGATTACCAAATGCAATTGAACCACCTAGATGATTTAGTTTATCTTGATCTATTTCACCAAGACAAGCGGTTCGATTGAGTTGATTTTTTGCAAATTCATCTGATTCAAATAACCGTAAATTAACTAACATTTGGCTTGCTGAGGTTTCGTGAATATCAATATAATCCATATCCTGCAAACTGACTCTAGCTCTATCAAGAGCTTGACTACTTGCCACAGTCGCACCCATAAACATATTATGCCAAATATCATTACCAATAATTGAGTAACTACGAATATAGCCGAGAGGGGTTAAACCTAATTCTTTTGCGCGATTTTCTCTCATTAACATTACAGCAGCAGCGCCATCAACTGGTCTAGGCATATTAGCTTCAGTTACCGTTGCATAGGATTTTCCTACAATTGTCGAAAATCTATTGTAATACTTCATCTTATTGGCCGAAGGAATAATTGTATCTGACACAACAGCATCAGTGTAAGGTAAAGGAAATGAAGGCATTACCTCACCTTTTAAAAGCCCCAGTTTCCATGCATTGACAGCCTTCTCATGAGAATATCGAGCAAACTCATCCTGCTCTTGACGACTCAAATGATATTCTTGAGCCATTTGTTCTGAAATTTCAGCCACAGACATTTGAGTCATATAATCTTTTAAATTAACTCCATGAGGTTTTAAATCACGCCAAGAGAACTCACGAAAAAGCTTAAATTTCTTTTCAATCGTTGGTACCTTAAAAATAGCTTTTAATTTATGTACAACTCTTGGACTAATACTAAAAGGTGCATTAGAAATAGAATCCGCTCCTCCTGCAATCCCCGCAGAAATGGATCCACTAAGAATACTTCCCACAATATTTACTACTGCCTGTAAACCTGATAAACACGAGCTACTCAACGTATAAGACTGTAAATATGGCATATTTAATGCTAGAGCAATTTCCCTTGCTGGATTTGGAATATCTGGCTGCTGGATTACCTGACCAAATACTAGCTGCTCTATATGATGACGTTCAATTTCAACATGACTCAATAATTCATTTGTTACCATAGTGCCAAGATCGGTCGCATAGGAAGACTTAAATGCGCCATCTCTTTGTACAAAAGGTGTTCTCAGCCCTGAAACGATTGCAATCCGTTCCCCTTGGGCATTAAAAAGATTTTGTGTCGCCATAATGGCTCCTTTTACATCTATTCGTCTTTAATTAAAAATTTTATCATTCTATCATGTTGATTTGGAATTCGAGGAGATAAACCAATAAAAGCGGTCAGATTTTTTCATTTTTTTGCAAAAAGTTTTAGAATGCTAATAATTTAAAGAATAAATGGAGAAAGTATGACATATATAGTAGGCCTAACAGGCGGAATTGGTAGCGGTAAAAGTACTATTGCTGATCTATTTATAGAGTTAGGTGTTCCTGTTATTGATGCGGACGTAGTTGCTCGCCAAGTGGTAGAAAAAGGCTCTCCATTACTGGCTAAAATCACTAATCATTTTGGTAATAATATTTTGACTAATTCTCAAGAGTTGGATCGTAAAGCTTTACGTCAAATTGTATTTACTAATGAAAATGAAAGGCAATGGCTAAATAATTTATTACATCCTGCTATTCGTAGCGAAATGGATAAGCAACTTTCTAGTGCAAACTATCCCTACGTTATATGGGTCGTACCACTCTTAATCGAAAATAAATTAACATCATTGTGTGATCGTGTTTTAGTTGTCGATGTTTCACCAGAAATTCAACTTAATCGAGCAAGTAAAAGAGATCAAAGTAAAATAGAAATAATTAAACAGATTATGTCCTCACAAGTGGACAGAGCAACACGATTAAACTATGCTGATGATATTATTGAAAACAATCAAGAGTTAGCTCAAGGTATTAAGAAAATTAAACAAAAAGTACTTCAATTACATCAAAATTACTTACAATCTGCTAAGCAAAAAGGAAATAATTCATAATGACAATTGTAAATTGCCCAACATGCAATAAAGAAGTGGTTTGGTCTCCAGAAAGTAAATTTAGACCATTTTGTAGTAAACGTTGCCGCCTTATTGACCTTGGTGAATGGGCTGATGAGAAAAAATATATTGCAGGAACAAGCGAAGGATTTCATCTTACTGAAGACGAGCTTGATTACTAACTTCGCTAACAATTGTATAAAACTATACAAATTTACCTACAATCAGTATCTAATTTGAGTTTGCGAATTAAATCTGTGTTTGCAGGAGGAAATTGCCCTTCTTCTAGTGAGGATTGCTCAATCCAGAACCCCTCCTGCCCTTCCCTACCAAAAGGCTCTCCCGCCCACTCTTCCACTAAATAAAAGAAAAATTCGATGATCTTATTTGGGTAATCAAAAGAAAAATGTTCATAAGGAAAGGCACTTAAGGTAACTATCCCAACCTCTTCTTCTAGTTCTCTCTTTAGTGCTTCCTCAGGAGTTTCATTTTCTTCAACTTTTCCTCCAGGAAACTCCAAAGATTGAGCGAAATCCTGCCCTTCTAGTCTTTGAGTTAAATAAATTTGACCAAATTCATTACGAATAATGCCTGCCGCTACACGCACAGTAGGCTTTGAATTATGTTCTTCCATTATTTTTATTTTTTTACCTTTTTATTAAATTTATACAAAATAGTACCACGTATACACTATCAAATTCTCATATAAAAACCAAATTTCTGTACAAAAATCAACACTAGAAAAAACGGTAAGATTTGCATTTTGATCTGCTCATCTTACCGCTTATTATTTATCTAAACACTCTACCTAAGCATATTTTGCTTTATTTCCATGACAGTGTTTATATTTTTTACCTGAGCCACAAGGACAAAGTTCATTTCGACCAATTTTTAGATTTGCTAACTCTTCATCAGTTAAAGTCTTCTCTTCAGCCCCCTCTTCCTCATACTGCATAGCTTCTTCTTCAGCATTCTCTATACGTTCTTTTTCAGCTTGTTCAACCTCTTCAGGATTGCGTACTTGAATACGACTAAGAATACTTATTACATTTGCTTTCAATAGATCCAACATATTGGTGAACATTTCGAAAGATTCTTTCTTATATTCTTGTTTCGGATCTTTCTGTGCATAGCCACGTAAATGAATTCCTTTACGTAAATAATCCATTGCTGCTAAATGTTCTTTCCACAGCTCATCTAAATTCTGTAACATTACACCTTTTTCAAAGTTACGCATAATTTCAGAACCGACTATTGATTCTTTTTCTTCATACTGTTGTTTTGCAATATCAACAATACGCTCACGAATAATTTCTTCATGAATATCAGGTTCATCATCTAACCATTGTGCAATTGGAAGATCTAAAGAAAATTCTTGTTTCAAGCGATTTTCAAGACCTTCAATATCCCACATTTCTTCGATAGATTGGGGTGGAATATATTGGTCGATCACTGCATTAAATACATCAACACGAATAGTGTTAATCATTGGCGAGATATCATCAGTTTCTAATAAATGATTACGCTGTTCATAAATCGCTTTACGTTGCTCATTTGCTACATCATCATATTGTAAAAGTTGTTTACGCCCATCAAAGTTATGGGCTTCCACTTTCGCTTGGGCAGATGCAATCACTTTTGTTAGTAATTTAGACTCCATCGCCTCGCCTTCTTCAGTGAAGGCTTTACGCATCATATTTAGTTTACCTTCATTTAGGTAAATACGCATAAGTGCATCATCTAACGATAGATAAAAACGTGATGAACCAGGGTCCCCTTGACGACCTGAACGACCACGTAACTGGTTATCAATACGGCGAGATTCATGTCGCTCTGTACCGATAATATGTAAACCGCCCGCTTTCATTACGATGTCGTGGCGTTCTTCCCATGCTTTTTTGATTGCTTCAATTTGTTCTTCCGTTGGATTGTCTAATTTTGCAACTTCAGCTTTCCAGTTACCACCTAGCACAATATCAGTACCACGCCCAGCCATATTGGTTGCAATAGTTACAGCTCCTGGATAGCCTGCATCTGCTACAATTTCTGCTTCGTGCGCATGGAATTTAGCATTCAATACTTTATGTGGAATACCAGCTTTAGTTAAAGCCTCTGAAAGCGCTTCTGATTTTTCAATTGAAATTGTACCCACTAACACAGGCTGTTGGCGAGCAATGCAATCTTGGATATCTTTGATAACCGCTTGGAATTTTTCAGGTTCACTCTTAAACATTAAATCCGTTCTATCATCACGGATCATTGGGCGATTTGTTGGAATAACCACAGTATCCAAGCCATAAATTTGTTGGAACTCAAACGCCTCAGTATCTGCTGTACCCGTCATCCCCGCTAATTTTTCATATAAACGGAAATAGTTTTGATAGGTAATTGAGGCAACAGTTTGGTTTTCACCCTGAATATTCACTTTTTCTTTTGCTTCAATTGCTTGGTGTAAACCATCAGACCAACGACGACCAGCCATTGTTCGACCCGTATGTTCGTCGATAATAACAACTTCCCCATCTTTCACAATGTAATCTACATTGACTTCAAATAATTTATGCGCTCTTAATGCTGCATAAACGTGGTGCAATAAACCGATTCTTGCTGGTGAATAAAGGCTTTCATTTTCAGCCATTAAACCCATTTTAGTTAAAAGTTCTTCGACCTTAATCATTCCTCGTTCAGTTAAATGCGCCTGTTTATTTTTAAGATCTAAGGTAAAGTCACCATCACCTGTATACTCCTCAGAATCCTCTTTATCTTGGGCGATTAAATGAGGGATAACTTGATCAATCGCTTGATAAATTTGAGTTGCATCTTCCGCTGGACCAGAAATAATTAATGGTGTACGCGCTTCATCAATTAAGATTGAATCTACTTCATCGACCAATGCATAGTGCAGAGGACGTTGAAAACGATCTTCTTTGCTATGAGCCAAATTATCACGCAAATAGTCAAAGCCTAATTCGCTATTCGTTGCGTAAGTAATGTCTGCCGCATAAGCAGCTCGCTTTTCATCAGGCTGTAACCCCGGCACATTAACTGCAACTGTCAGTCCTAAAAATTCAAATAATGGACGGTTAGTTTCTGCATCACGACGAGCTAAGTAATCATTTACAGTAACAACGTGAACTCCTTTACCTGTTAACGCATTAAGATAACAAGGTAACGTTGCTGTTAAGGTTTTCCCTTCCCCTGTACGCATTTCTGCAATATTGCGATCAGTTAAGACCATCCCACCGATCATCTGCACATCAAAATGTCTCATGTGCATGACACGTTTACTAGCTTCTCTCACTACCGCAAAAGCTTCATGTAATAAGCTATCTAATGATGCACCATCTGCTAGACGTTGTCTAAATTCAGTCGTTTTGGCTTTTAATTCATCATCAGTTAATTTTTCAAATTCAGGTTCTAGTTTGTTGATTTGTACAACACGTTTGTTTAAACGGCGTAAAGTACGGTCGTTACTACTCCCAAAAATAGAAGTCATTAATTTAGTTAGCATAAAATCCTTTCCTAATTAGTTTTATTTTTCAAAAATTGATAGACATAAATTTAAATCCTTATATCTATTTTTACTTAAATATAACAATAAATTAACGAAGAAATGGACCAGCACGAATAGGAGGAACTTCACTTGTGATAAAGCGGTAAGATCTTGCAAAAAATTTGCCAAAAGTAACCGCTTGTCGTACATTGAAAGTTGTTGGAATGTGATTATTTAATAAATGGATATGTTGATGAACAACACTCTTGACAGAAGCGTGTTCGCTTAACGCTTCCGCAATAATTTGTTGATTAATTTCAGCATTTGTTGCATTTTCTCGTAAAATTGCTTGTGTTTCTGGTAACACCAAAATCGCAACAAACCCCAAGAGTAATTGCGACCAAAAAGGTGAACGATGTAATTGACGAAAAAATCCCATTAATTTAATAGTATGCCATTTAAAAAGTATTGAGTTGATTATACGATACTTTTCATAGAATATCTCAATAATTAAGATATTCTATCCAGAAATTAGCCTAGGGTATGATAAAAAGATGAAAATTCAGTCAGTAAAAAATATTATAGACATCTTAGAAAATTCGAGTCTATCAAAAATTGTGCAAAAGAGTAATCAGATTAATACGCTCAATGAACATCTTAAGTATCAATTACCAGAGCAATATAAGCCTCTATTTAGAGTAACAAACATCCATCATAAATCAGTCACTATTGATGTGAAAAATGCTTCTGTCCACCAAGGTTTCTTGCTACAACGTGCATTTTTACTTAAACTGATACAAACAGAATTTCCTCATATCACACAATTAGAGTTGAGAGTTAATCCTGATTTTAAATCTATTTAGAATTGCTATTCCTATCGAGAGGACATTATCTATGAATATGAAAACATTAGCAGTATTTGGTATCACAGCACTATTAAGCGCTTGCTCATTGCTACCAGAAAAAACCGTTTCAGGAACTTATAAAGGAACATTACCTTGTGCCGACTGCGAGAAAATTGAAGCGAATATCATATTGAATAATGATAAAACTTATCAATATAATGCTGTATTCTTCAAAAATAAAGAACAATATCCATTTATTGAAAAAGGTACTTACGAATGGTATCCAGAGAAAACAGATGTGCTTAAATTAAGTGACTCTAGAAACCTCACATTACATATTACTGATAGTTATATCGAATTATATGATGCAGAAGGCAATGCGCCAGAAAGCGGATTAAGCTATAAACTTGAAAAAGTAACACTAAATAAATAAATTGATATTAGAATTATAGTATATTACGCAAATAAAAGTAGTTATTTTGATGGATTACCTCGAACCGTACTGCTCTTATTAGAATGCTTATATTAACCGATTTAATTACTATTATCGGACAGAGGTTCTAAACTATCATCTTTTCAACGGATTAAATGAGGTCAATTAGCTAATAGAAAAATCGATTAGAATTTGTAACACAGAGAGATCTCATGATTCACTAAATAATATGATACCCTTAAATATGGACAGGATAGAATTCTACGCCACTACACCTGTACCTGCTATCTTTTATTTGTTAAATATAAGCATATCTTTTTGATATCCTCTGGATATTATTGTAATTTTTTAGGTAACTCAACTCCATGGCTTAATCATAGATATTCTAAATCCTAGCTCTTCTAAATAAGTAGAAAACGTTTAGATAACATAGCTACTTAGTTATAAAAAATCTGCTCCTTAATTAGTTAGATTTTCGTCCAATTTTTTAGGAGCAGATCATATTTTATGAGATATTTAAATGATTTTATTGATTAATAAATGATTGCTGATCTTCACCTTCTTTTTCTACAACAGGCTGAATCATATGTTCTCGTTTTAATCCTAACTGTAACGCTAAGCCAATTGCAACATAGATAGATGAGTAAGTACCAAATCCAATTCCGATCAATAATGCTAGAGAGAAGCTATGTAATGTAGGACCACCTAACCAATATAGTGCAAGTACAACCACTAATGTGGTCAATGAAGTCATTAATGTTCTTGATAAGGTTTGACTTAATGAAACATTAATTACTTCAGCTGATGTTGCTCGACGAATTTTTGGGAAATTTTCTCTCACACGGTCAAATACGACAATACTATCATTTAGTGAATATCCTACCACTGATAAAATTGCAGCAACAAAGGTAAGATCTATTTCAATTTGTAGAAATGAAAAAAGTCCCACTGTTACTAGCACATCATGAAATAATGCAACAATACCACCGACAGCAAGCCTCCATTCAAATCGGATTCCAACATAAACAAGTAACATGCCTAATGTTGCTAAAGTCGCATAAATAGCCCCTTGGGTTAATTCTTCTCCAACATTTGGACCAACAAACTCAATGCTTTGTATTCGAGCATTTGAATCTACTTGTTGATGAATAAGTGACATCACATTGGTGCCCACATTCATATCGCCTTCTGACGAAGGTAATCGAATCATAACATCTCGTTGCCCACCAAAAGTTTGGACTAAGGCACTAGGATAGCCATTCTTATCTAATATACTACGTATTTGATTTAAATCAGCTGGTTGAGAAAAATTGGTCTCAATTACTGTACCTCCTGTAAAATCTAACCCCCAGTTGAATCCTTTAGTTACGATACTAAAAATACAAAATACTAAAACTGCAATTGAAAAAGTATATGCAATAAGCCGATATTTCATAAAGGGAATCAATTTGTATGGAAGTTTAATTTCCCCTACATTTTTTTCTATTTTTCTAGCCATTTGTTCCCCTTAAATCCAAAGTTTTTTCACGCGTTTTCCACCATAAGTCCAGTTCACGAGCATACGTGTACCTGTTATAGCAGTAAACATTGATATTAATACTCCTAGAGCCAAAGTTATTGCGAAACCTTTAATTGGCCCTGTTCCGATGGAGTAAAGGATAAGTGCAACGAGGATAGTTGTTAAGTTAGAATCGAAGATACTAGTAAATGCACCACTATAACCTTCATGAATCGCTTGTTGAATAGAACGTCCGTTACGAATTTCTTCTTTAATCCGTTCATAAATAAGTACGTTAGCATCAACTGACATTCCTACAGAAAGTACAATACCGGCAATACCTGGCATCGTTAGTGTTGCACCAATCATTGACATAAGTCCAATAGTCAAAATTAAATTCACTATTAAGGCTAGAGAAGCAAATACTCCAAAGACTTTATAATAGACTAAGCAGAATATGATTGTTAAAGCTAATCCTAACAAGCTTGCATCCATCCCTTGGGCAACATTGTCAGCACCAAGAGAGGCACCGATAGTACGCTCTTCTACAATAACAATAGGAGCGATAAGTGCACCAGAGCGGAGTAACACAGCAAGATTTTGAGCTTCCGCTGCGCTATTAAGACCAGTAATTTGAAATTGACTACCTAAACGAGAGTTAATCGTTGCAACATTGATCACCTCTTCATGTTTTTCAAGAATAACTTTTCCTTGGCTATCTTTACGCCCACTATCCTTATATTCACTATATAGTGTAGCCATTGGTTTACCTACAGCACTCTTAGTGGCATTTCCCATTAAATCCCCACCCGCACCATCTAGGTTTATACTAACTTGTGGTAAACCTCTTTCATCAAGACCTGAACTAGCATTAATAATGTGTTCACCACCAAGTACTGCTCGGCGAAATAATACGACTGGCTGACCATCTTGAGTAAATTTAACTTCTGAATCTGCTGGTACAATTCCTCTAGCTGCAGATTCTGGACTTGCTGTTGTATTAACCAAACGAAACTCTAAAGTAGCAGTAGCACCTAGGATTTCTTTTGCCCTCGCAGTATCTTGAACACCCGGTAATTCAACAACAATACGATCAGCTCCTTGACGTTGAATAGTCGGTTCAGATACACCAAGCTCTTCTACACGTTTGCGTAAGATTGATAAATTTTGCTCAATCGCTGTATCTCTAGCTTCAGATAATCCATCTTCTGACGGAGCAAATGAAACGGTCGTTGGATTTAAATAAGTTGGTGTTAAATTAGTGTGTGTTCTGCGAATATAGCGCACAGCTTTATCTGCGATATCAGCATCATTAAACTCAATTTCGTTAGCAAAATTATCTACTTTTTTTATCGATTTATATTGCAATTTTTCGGTACGAAATTCATGTCTTAAGCTATCTTGAAGTTGTTCTTGTTGCTTTAACAAAGCAGTGTTCATATCAACTTCCATTAGGAAACGTACACCACCAAGTAAGTCAAGACCTTGTTTCATTGGTGAACCACCAATGGATGAAAGCCATTTAGGGGTTGCTGCTGCTAAATTTAATGCAACAGAAAAATTATCACCTAACTCGTCGGCAATTTTTTCCTTTACAGGAAGTTGTTGCTCGGCTTTAGATAAGCGAACAAGAATAGAACCCTTATTAAGGCTAACAGCCTTTGGAGTAATATTCATTGATTGTAGTACATCTTGTACTTGAGTAAGAGTTTCAGTTGAGGCTTGTTGACCACGAGTTCCTGAAATTTGAACGGAAGGGTCATCACCATATAAATTTGGAAGGGCGTATAAAGCACCAATGGCGATCAAAATGATCACCATCAGATTCTTCCATAGAGGGAAACGATTTAACACAATAAATCCCCATGTCTAAAGGAAAAAATTAAAGCGATTTTAATGAGCCTTTTGGTAATACAGCTACAACAAAATCACGTTTGATTGTTACTTCAACAGTGTCGTTTAGTGCAATAACAATGTTTTCATTTTCAGCAGATACTTTGGTAATTTTACCAATTAAGCCACCGCTTGTTAAGACTTCATCACCTTTTGCTAAGCCAGATAAAAGCTCACGTTGTTGTTTTTGACGTTTTGCTTGTGGACGGTACATCATAAAGTAGAAAATAAGACCGAAAATAACCAAAATAAAGATCATTTCCATTCCGCCGCTTTGCTGCATATAAAGCTCCTTAAAATCAATAAGTTAATAGTATAATAGAGCCTAAAAGACTCTACAAAAAGACGCTATAGAATAGCATAGTCTGACAAATTAAACGATAGAAAATTCATTTTCAAACACAGATCAGCTCTCTTTATTCGGTATTTTATACTAGAATGTTCAAAGATTAATTTTTTCTATAGATTTTTAGAGGACAACGTGAAAAAAAATTACTTATTTTTTGCTGTAGTGGGATTATTTTCATCTTCAATTTTTGCTCATAACATTACATTGAATCACTCACTTCCCACAGTTAGTGTTCAGAATGATGGAGAAATTGTAATGAAAGGGAATAAGATTGCTTATCAGCCTTGGTCATCAACTAAGTTAGCTGGAAAGGTAAGAGTTATACAGCATATTGCAGGAAGAAGCAGTGCAAAAGAAAAAAATGAAGGATTGATAGAAGCAATCAGAAAAGCAAATTTTGATCGTGCCAAATATCAAACTACAACAATTGTTAATGCCGATGATGCAATTATTGCAACGGGATCTTTTGTTAAAAGTAGTGCGGAAGATGGTAAAAGGAAGAATAGTCATAGCCAAGTTATTTTAGATCAAGCTAGTAACGTAAAAGATAAATGGCAACTTAAGGCAAAAGATAGTGCTATTATAGTCTTAGATAAGAATAGCAAGGTACAGTTTGTTTCTGAAGGTAAGCTTTCTCCAAGCCAAATAAACCAAATAATTACATTAGTTAATCATTTAATTACTGAGGGTTAATTAGCGAGTTACAATGAAATAAAAGGCAATATTTGTATTGCCTTTTTACTTTAAAATAATTTGATATTAATTATTTTCAAACCAGCTTTCTAAAATTAGACAAGCAGAGATCGAATCTACTTTATCTTTTTTTAACGCTTTAAATCCTCCTCTCGAAAAAATCTCATAGCGAGCCTCAACTGTTGTTAAGCGTTCATCTTGTAATTCTACAGGTAAATTAAATCGTCCTTGTAAGCGATTAGCGAATTTTTTTGCTCGTTGAGTCAATGGTTGTTCTGTACCATCCATATTAAGAGGTAAGCCAACGATTAATTTATTGGGTTTCCATTCATTCAGTATTTTTTCAATTATATTCCAGTTAGGAATGCCATCTTTAGCTTTAAAAGCAGATAAAGGTTGTGCTGTACTCGTAATACTTTGTCCTACAGCACAACCAATACTATTAGTTCCAAAGTCAAAGGCGAGTAAAGTTTGATTCATTAGGCATTACCTGCTTTTGATAAGATCCCATTAATCCCTAAGCTATTGTATGCTTCATTCCATCTATCCAGATATCCTGCTTCAAATAAAATGTATTCATTAGCAGGAGCGGTAATCCAGTAATTTTGAGCGATTTCTTGTTCTAATTGCTCTGCTTTCCATGTACAACAGCCTAGACAAACAACAAATTTTTCTGGGGATTCTGGTCTTCCAAATGTTTCTAAAATATCACCTGAAGTAGTCATCCAAATATCGTCATCCACTTTATAGGTATGCAATAGAGGAGTATCAGTTTTTGTATGTAAAATAAATCCACTATCTTGATTTATGGGACCTCCACTCAAAACAAGTTGATCTTTTTTGTACTCTCGCTCATTAGCCATCATAAAATCCATTTTAGCCAGTAATTCTAGAACTGAAAGATCGGTTGGAGAATTAATCATCAATCCAATTGCGCCTTGATCATTATGTTCGCAGATATATATAACTGAACGATCAAAGTAATCATCATTCATATCGGGTGTGGCTATCAATAATTGCCCTTGTAAATTTTTCATCTTAGCTTAAATCCCCGTATAACACTTGCAAGGCTGTAATTGTTGCTAGCGATGCTGTTTCTGTACGCAATACTCTTTTTCCAAGCAATACTTCAGTAAATCCTTCTTGCTCTGTCATTACAATTTCTTCTGGTGAAAGACCGCCTTCTGGACCAATTAATAATCGAACACCTGATTTTGGCGGAGTAGGTAACAATTTTATAGTATAACTCGCTCTAGGGTGTAAATTTAATTTAAGCATTTGATCTTGTTCCTTACACCAGTCTGTTAATTTCATAATTGGGCGGATTTGTGGGATAACATTACGTCCACATTGTTCGCAAGCGGCAATAGCAATTTTTTGCCATTGCTGAATTTTTTTCTCTTGGCGTTCACCTTCTAATTTTACACCACAACGTTCAGACCAAAGTGGAGTAATAATATTTACCCCTAGCTCTACGGACTTTTGAATAGTAAATTCCATTCTATCGCCTCTTGAGATAACTTGCCCTAAATGAATCGGTAGAGATGATTCTCGATCATCAAATACATTTGAATCAATCGTTACTTCAATTTGTTTTTTTGAAACATGATGGATTGTTGCATTAAATACGTGATTAGAACCATCAAAAAGGATAATTTTTTCTCCTTCATTCATTCGTAGAACTCGTCCAATATGATTGGTCGCATCTTCACTAAGAAAGCAATGATCTTTTCCAAGTAATCTTTCAGGATGATAAACTCTAGGGATTCTCATGATAATAAATAGTCCGTGAATGCTTAAAAAGCAAAGGTAATATATAAAGATGTATTTGTTTATTATAAAAACTAAGCGGTCAGATCATGATGATTTTTTGCAAAAAATTTACAGGATCTAACCGCTTATCAATCTTATTTTAATTGATTAATTGTATTGCTAATTTCATTATCATTATAAATGGATTGAATGATATCTGTATAAGCTTGGTTTAATACCTTTTGAATAGATTCATGATCTGCTCCAAACGCACCTTCATAAGAGCGACTAGTGTTGAAGTTTTTGCTAAAATTTCCTTTAGTTGCTTGCACTAATACTTCAACTTGAATATCTGCATCTACTTTATAACGAAGGTTACCTTGTTCAACATTAGCGAAGAATTTTTTAACATTAGTAATAACATTCGCATTAGCTGCACCTTGCACTACTGTAAATCCTTTGCTATTTAGATTTTGTTGCATCGCTTGTTGAAATAGATGAGTCACATCAGGGATTGCGCTTAAACGATGATTTTCACTTCTTGAAGTATAATTAGCCACTTCAGCTGAAGTACGTTGATCTTGAGTTGATACATTAACCAATGTATTTTGATTTGCTGTATTAAATGCAGTATTTGGCGCTGGCGTTACAAAAGTCACAGTATTTGATTGGCTTTGACAACCCGCAAGTACAAATAAACTTACTGTACTAAGAATGAATAATAATTTTTTTGATAGTTTCATAAAATCTTCCTTTTTGATGGGTGAAATTAATTAAAGTATAGTATGATTTGCACCAATTTTTCAAATAAGGGATAAAAAATGTCTATTGAAAATTCAATAATTACAAAATTAACTGAAAATTTTAATCCAATTCTGCTTCATGTCGAAAATGAAAGCCATTACCATCATTCAGGAAAAGGCGCGGAATCTCATTTTAAAGTCACTTTAGTATCATCTATTTTTAATTCAATGAGAACGATTGCAAGACATCGTGCTATCTATTCTTGTTTGACTGATGAGCTAAATGCTGGTGTACATGCACTAGCCTTACATACTTATACCGAACAAGAATGGCAAAATATGGGCGAAGTTGCACCTAAATCACCAAATTGTATGGGACATGGTCAGTAATTAGTAAATAGACATAGTTCGTCCATAAATAGCTTGCGTCGCATTACATTTTTTTGTATAGTTCGCCGAGTATTAAAAGTGTGCATAGATATGCACATTTTTTATTTATTTCATATTAACGGTGAGATGTCCGAGTGGTTGAAGGAGCACGCCTGGAAAGCGTGTATACGGGAAACTGTATCGAGGGTTCGAATCCCTCTCTCACCGCCATTCTTTTGATTGAGTAATTGCATTCAAAAACTATCAACTAAAAACGAAAAACCTCCTACACTTTTTGCCTCTATTTTGCCCCTACGTCAATTTTTTATGCAGAAATTAAAAAAGTGGGTTAAAGCCTTGTGCTATAGCAACCTCTCCCACTTTTGTCTACTATGCCGATAATTTCAAATTAAATTAGTTGTTTATAATCCCTTTATGACGCAACAAAGCATCCAAAGTTGGTTTTCTTCCACGGAAACGTTCAAATAACACCATCGGTTCTTCTGAACCACCACGAGTTAAAATATTTTGTAGAAAAGATTTACCTACATCACGACTTAAAATTCCTTCTTCTTCAAAACGAGAGAAAGCATCCGCAGATAATACTTCTGCCCACAAATAGCTATAATAGCCTGCTGCATATCCTCCTGCAAAAATATGAGCAAAACTATGAGGAGTTCGCACATAGGTTGGAATTTCAATAACAGCAATCTGTTTTTTTACATCTTTTAGTGTATCCAATACTAAATTCTCTCTCGGTTTACTCATGTGCAAGCGAAAATCAAAAATACCAAATTCTAACTGACGTAGCATAAACATAGCAGCTTGGTAATTTTTTGCTTTTAATAATTGTGTTAATTTATCTTTTGGTAATGGCTCACCTGTTTCATAATGTCCAGAAATAAAGGCAAGGGATTCTTCTTGCCAACACCAATTTTCAAGGAATTGGCTAGGTAATTCTACTGCATCCCATGGTACTCCATTAAGTCCAGATACATCCCCTACATCAATTTCTGTAAGCATATGATGTATACCATGTCCAAATTCATGGAAAAGCGTAGTAACTTCATCATGTGTAAATAGTGCCGGTTTGTTACCAATAGGTTTATTAAAGTTACAGGTTAAATAAGCCACTGGTTTTTGCAATGAACCATCAGTCAAACGTCTTTGACTGATACAGTCATCCATCCATGCGCCACCACGTTTATTCTCACGTGCGTATAAATCTAAATAAAATGAGCCTCGTAAGCAATCAGTTTCATCATAAATATTGAAGAAACGTACACTCTCGTCGTATACATTAATATCTTTTTGCTCAACTACTTTCATTCCAAAAATACGATTAATTAGCTCAAATAAACCAGATAAGACTCGATTTTCAGGAAAATATGGACGAAGTTCCTCGTCATTAATTGCATATAAGGCTTGCTTTTGTTTTTCACTATAAAAAGCAATATCCCACGGCTGCAACTTATTCACATTATATTCTTTTGCTGCAAATGCATTTAGTTCAGCAAGTTCCGCTTGTCCCTGATCCTTAGCTCGATTAGCTAGATCTTCTAAGAAATCCATTACTTGTTTTGAACTTTCTGCCATTTTAGTTGCTAATGAATAATCGGCATAGGTTTCAAAGCCAAGTAAATTAGCTAACTCTAAACGTAATTTTAAGATTTCATTAATAATGGCTGAATTATCCCATTTACCTGCATTAGGACCTTGATCCGATGCTCGGGTATTAAATGCCTCATACATTTTTTGGCGTAATTCCCGATTTTCACAATAAGTCATAACTGGTAGGTAGCTCGGAAATTCAAGAGTAAAACGATATCCATCTTTTCCTTTACTTTGAGCTGATAATTTGGCCGACTCTAATGCTGACTCAGGTAATCCCTTTAGATCGTTTGTATTATCAATGATAATTTCCCACCCCATAGTAGCATCAAGTACATTATTACTAAATTGAGAACTCAATTCAGATAAACGCATAGAAATTTCACCATAACGTTTTTGTTTTTCAGCTGGCAAAGAAATACCTGATAATTCAAAATCACGTAGACTATTTTCAATCGCTTTCTTTTGTGCAATTGAATAAGTTTTAAATTCCGGACTATTTTTTAATTTTACATAGCCTTGATATAGTCCTTGATGTTGACCTATCCAAGTACTGTATTCAGACAATAATGGTAAACATGCTTGATAAGCTTCACGCAATTCTGGACTATTTTTTACGGCATTTAAATGCCCAACAGGTGACCATGCTCGAGAAAGTTTATCACCTGCAATTGCTTGTGGCTGATAAAAATTTTCCCATGTCGGCTGTTCAATCTTAGATACTATTTCAATAGTTTGGCGACACTCTTCGATAAGTTGGGATATGGCTGGTTGAATATGTTCTGGTTTAATTGCTGAAAATTGAGGTAATCCTGTTGTTGTTAATAATGGATTTGACATTTTTATTCCTTTTATATTCTTTAAAAACGTTCCGATAATGTGGAGGATTTTTGAAAAATATCAAGGGTAATTTATACAAATTAGATAGACTATTGCTTAACTTTAATAAAAAATACTAGATAATCCATCAAATTATCTAGTATTTTATAGTTGCAATGTCAATAAAACTTCTCTCATATTAACTAACTTTTATTTAGATAAATTTCTTTTATAACGATTACCTAATGACCATACACCACCATCGAATAGTGTAATAAACATTAATACAAAACTATATAACATAGCGGCTTCACCATCTTTCGCTACAGGGAAAAATGAAAAGTGGGCAATAAAATAAGCAGCTGCCATCAAACCAGATAAAATAAATGCTGTTGGGCGAGTTGCAATACCTAGAATTAATAAAATACCACCTACTAATTCAAGAGCAGTAGCTATACCATCTAAAGACGCCCAAGATGTAAGTAAATTAGTCATATCTACTGGTACACCAAATATTTTAGACATAGGATGTATCAAAATAGAATAAGCAGTCATAATACGTAATAATGCGACAATATAAACTTTATAATCTTTTTCCATATTAATTACCTCATCATAATTTAAACACCATGGATACATTATAAACACTTATAGGTTATCTTATCTACTACTTTTATGTGTATATACTATTTAAAAAAAAGAAATAATATAGAATAAATTTAGTTTATTAAAATAAAAAACGGCAAAATGTTTACCCATCTTACCGCTTATTTGAGCATACTATTAAATCAATTAGCATGTGTATCTTGATAAGTCTTTGCTGCTTTAATAAAACCTTCAAATAATGGATGCCCATCACGAGGAGTTGAAGTAAATTCTGGGTGGAATTGAGCTGCAACAAACCAAGGGTGATTTGGCACTTCGATAATTTCAACCAATTTACGATCCGCAGATAAACCGGTCACTTTTAAACCAGCAGCTTCAATTTGTGGAAGCAAAGTATTATTCACTTCATAACGATGACGATGGCGCTCAAAAATCGTTTCATTGCCATATAGTTCTCTTGCTTTACTTCCTTCGATTAAATGACAAGCTTGAGCACCTAAACGCATTGTTCCGCCAAGATCGCTATTATCTGAACGTACTTCAACATTACCATCAGCATCTTGCCATTCTGTGATCAAGCCAACCACTGGATAAGCTGAATCTTTATTAAACTCTGTTGAATTTGCTCCTTCCATACCCGCAACATTTCTTGCATATTCAATTAATGCTACTTGCATACCTAAACAAATACCTAAGTATGGAATATTATTTTCACGTGCATATTGTGCAGTTTTAATTTTTCCTTCAACACCACGAGAACCGAAACCACCTGGCACTAAAATTGCATCTACACCTTTTAATACATCAATACCTTTACCTTCTACATCTTGTGAATCAATATATTTAATATGTACGGACAAACGATTTTTTAATCCTGCATGTTTTAACGCTTCATTCACAGATTTGTACGCATCTGGTAATTCAACATATTTGCCAACCATACCGATAGTCACTTCGCCAGATGGATTAGCTTGTTGATAAAGTACATTTTCCCATTCTGATAAATCTGCTTCCTTACAAGTTAATCGGAAACGATTACAAACAAAACTATCTAATCCTTGCGATTTTAACATTGCTGGAATTTGGTAAATAGAATCTACATCTTTTAATGAAATAACTGCACGCTCTGGCACATTGCAGAATAATGCAATTTTTGAACGTTCATTGGCTGGAATTGCACGATCAGAACGACATATTAAAACATCTGGTTGAATTCCAATTGAAAGTAATTCTTTAACTGAATGTTGTGTTGGCTTAGTTTTTACTTCACCCGCAGTTGGGATATATGGTACTAATGTCAAGTGCATAAATAAAGTTTTTTCTCTGCCCACATCAACAGCTAATTGACGAAGAGCTTCAAGGAAAGGTAAAGACTCAATATCTCCAACAGTTCCACCCACTTCCACAATTACAACATCATGATTTTTACCGCCTTCAATGACTCGAGATTTGATCTCATTAGTGATATGAGGAATAACTTGAATTGTAGCACCCAAGTAATCTCCACGGCGTTCTTTACGAAGAACTTCTGAATAAATTTTTCCTGTGGTAAAGTTATTCGCTTTTGTCATCTTTGTGCGAATAAAACGTTCGTAATGCCCTAAATCTAAGTCAGTTTCCGCACCATCTTCTGTCACAAAGACTTCACCATGTTGAGTTGGACTCATTGTGCCGGGATCGACATTGATGTAAGGATCGAGTTTCATGATGGTAACATTTAAGCCACGAGCCTCAAGAATAGAAGCTAAAGAAGCCGCTGCAATGCCTTTCCCTAATGAAGAAACAACACCGCCTGTCACGAAAATATAATTCGTTGTCATTGTATTTGCCTTTGTGATAATTTGATTTAAATAAGAAATAATTGAATGGTATAAACCATCAGGACGGGACAATAGTTTACAGTAAAAAATACATTTTTGCTAGTCAAAACAAGCGGTCAGTTCAGCAAGATTTTTTGCAAAAATTTGCGAAAAACTCACCGCTCAACATTAAAATTAAATCACACCTAGCTTTTCTAAAGCAACTAATACACCATCTTGTTCAATAGGTAATGTAACATAATCCGCCAATTCTTTAATACTTGGCTCTGCATTCCCCATTGCTACACCATAACCTACTGTTGAAAGCATTTCCACATCATTTAATCCATCACCAAATGCCATGGAATTTTCAATGCCGATCCCGAGGTGAGCTAACACATCTTTGATCCCTTTAGCTTTTGAATTGTGCTTATTGAGTAAATCAACCGAATATTGATGCCAACGTACTTCTTTTAAATCATCTTCTAATACATTCAAATTTTGAATATCATCTTCTTGATCTTCTTTATAAAATGCTAATAATTGAAACACTTCATGACTCAAATGATAATCTGGATCCACAATATAATCTGCTTTAATCGGACGTAAAGAAACCTCAACCTGATCGGTGTTTTTAGAGACAGCAATTTCATCTGTTGTCACTACTGCATACTCGATATTCAATTGCTTAAGCTTATCAATAACACGCTCAACTCTTTCTGTACTTAAAGAATACTTAGTAATCACCTTATCTTTATATATATTGTATTGTCCATTGATCGTTACAAAAAGCTCAAATCCATCTTTATTCATCAATGGTTTCAATGCTTCTGGAAAAGCACCGTAAGTTCGCCCAGTCGAAATCGCTGGAATAATCCCTTTAGCTTTTAAACGAGGTAAAACTTGCTCAATAATTGATGTGGGTATACGTGTTTCCTTTTTATAATATAGCGTTTCATCAATATCAAAAAAAATTACTTTAATTGGATTAGTTAATGTTTTCATAATTTCTCCTTTAAAATCATGGCAATTTTATCTGTTTTCGATCCGTATCACAAAAATTCTCTGAAATTAATCTAAAAAAATTGATAAAGTACAATAAAAAACATCATCTATCTCTATGAATTTTTTTGCCTTTTGCTGTTTTAATTGTCACCACCCCTTAGCTATCGAGCATCATGGCTTTTGTTCACAATGCTATAAGCAAATCAAAAAACAGCCTTATTGTGGATGCTGTGGCTCAAAATTATTGGATTATCATAATGGTTGTGGAAAATGTATTAAGCTCAACTATAAATGGCATCGCATTGTTCAAGTTAGTGAATACAGTCCATTGTTAGCAGAATGGATCCATCAGTTTAAATTTCACAAAGCCTATCATTTAGATCAAGCCCTCGCTCGATTATTGCTGCTAGCAGTAAAAAATGCTCAGAGAGAATTATTTCTCTCCTTACCCGAAATTATCATCCCTGTGCCACTTCATTGGCAACGATATTGGTCAAGAGGCTATAACCAATCAGAATTAATTGCTATTCATCTTTCCAGATGGTTCAATATTCCGTTAGATATTGATAGTTTATCAAGAATAAGAGCAACCTCACCTCAGCGAGAACTATCCGCCAAAGAGAGAAAAAGAAATTTAACTCGAGCTTTCAAATATCACCCAAAAAAATATTATAAGCGAGTTGCTATTGTCGATGATGTTGTCACCACGGGTTCAACAATGAATGCAATTTGTCAGGAATTATTAAAAAATGGAGTAGAGGAAATTCAAGTATGGACATTAGCTAGAGCCTAGTTTTAACTCTAGTACTCTAGTCTAACCAAAATAACTTTTCACTTGTTTGCCAAATTACATCGGTAATCTGCTCTGGTGTTTCTGTTCTTAGCTCACACAAGGCTTGGAAACTGACATTTATTCGTTCAGGGCGATTGGGTTCCCCCTGATAGCCAAAAACTGGCATATCTGGTGAATCAGTTTCTAGCACTAAACTGTTTAACGGCAATTTCCGAATCGTTTCTCTGGTTTTATTGGCTCTTGAATAGGTAATTATACCTCCTATCCCAATTTTGTAGCCTAAATCAACAAAGCGTTTTGCTTGCTCATAGCTACCCGAAAAACCGTGTATTACACCACATTGGGACAACTGTGCTTTTTTAAGAAAAGGAAATAAAACATCGTGAGTTTTACGAGAATGCAAATTAATTGGCAAATCTAACCGCTTAGCAAAAGATAATTGAGCTTCTAAAAACTCACACTGTTTTTTCCACAAGTCTGGGGTACAAATTTCAGCAACACCTTTATCTAATCCAATTTCTGCAATAGCCGTACAATGTGGATCTCTCTCTAATAATCGTCTTTCTAAAATATCTAAATCAGTATACTGATGAGAAGCGATATATAATGGATGCAATCCCAATCCATAAACAATATGTTCAGGATCTGCTTGACTACAAGCGGTCACTTTATCAAAATTTTTTGCATCTACCGATACCACCAATAGCCGTTCGACATTACCTTGCTTGGCTGCTTGGACTAACTGAGAAATAGATAAGCTAAGGTCTTGAGCGACAAAATCAAGATGAGTGTGTGTATCAAAAAATGCCATAAATTCCTTATTGATAAATAGCTAAAATAAAATGATTAGTAAATATATTTTTAATGATTAGAATAACATCAAAACTCAAAGTAATAAAATTATAAAACGCCTAAAAAATAGACTTTTATTCTATTTTTCAGAACCTTAAAATTTTTCACCTGTCTTATTAGGCACAATAGCTATATATTGGTCAAAAATTTAAACTATATTTAGAACATCAAGGAAAATAAAATGAAAAAATTAATGAAAAAATCTGTGATTACCTCTTTAATCTTAGGATTAAGTGTATTAAGTGTTCCAACAGTTTCACAAGCATCTTTACCAACAGCTGTAGATGGACAAAATATACCCAGCTTAGCACCAATGTTAGAAAAAGTACGTCCTGCAGTGGTGAGTATTATTGTGGAAGGTAAAAAAGAAATGCGTTCATCTCGTGCTGATATACCTGATGAATTTGAATTTTTCTTTGGACCAAATGGATTTAATGATAGCAGAGTAGCACCTCGAGCATTCAAAGGCGAAGGTTCAGGTGCGATTATCAATGCTCAAAAAGGTTATGTGGTAACCAATAACCATGTAATTGATAGTGCGGATAAAATCACTGTTAAACTTGATGATGGTCGTGAATTTAAGGCTAAATTAATTGGTACAGATCCACTTTCTGATGTCGCTTTAATTCAAATCGAAAATCCTAAAGATTTAGTTGAAATCAAAATTGCAGATTCAGATAAATTACGTGTAGGTGATTTTACTGTGGCAATTGGTAACCCATTCGGTTTAGGCCAAACAGTTACATCAGGAATTGTATCTGCACTAGGTAGATCAACAGGTAATAGTGACGAAGGCTATGAAAGCTATATCCAAACAGATGCAGCAGTAAACCGTGGTAATTCAGGTGGCCCTCTTATCAACTTACAAGGTGAATTAATCGGAATTAATACAGCAATTATCTCACCAAACGGTGGAAATGCGGGTATTGCCTTTGCTATTCCAAGTAATATGGCAAATAATCTAGTACAACAAATTATCGAATTTGGTGAAGTAAAACGTGGCTTACTTGGTATTAAAGGTGGAGAACTTAATGCCGACTTAGCGAAAGCATTCAATATTAGTGCACAACAGGGTGCTTTCGTGAGTGAAGTGTTAGAAGATTCTGCTGCTGCCAAAGCAGGCTTAAAAGCTGGTGATGTAATCATTGCTTTAAATGGCCAAAAAATCCGTAGCTTTGCCGAATTAAGAGCAAAAGTTGCGACTACTGGTGCAGGTAAAGAAATCGAAGTCACTTACCTAAGAGACGGTAAACAAGAAAAAGCGAAAGTAACGCTACAATCTGATGAATTGACTAAGACAAGTGCTAGCACATTATTACCAGCCTTAAAAGGTGCAGAATTTAATAATTACAATGATAAAGACATAAAAGGTGTTGAAATTTCTAATGTAGAAAAAGGCTCTCTAGCAGAATTAAGAAACTTCAAGAAAGGCGATATTATCATCGGTGTAAACCGTAAAAAAGTAGAAAATATTGGTGATTTACGTAAAATTCTTGACTCAAAACCTTCAGTAACCGCCTTTAATATTTTAAGAGGTAACGCTGAAATCTATATCATTATTCAATAATACCTATAAAAATGCGGAAGATATTTTCTTCCGCATTTATTGTAGTTATTTATCCAATTTTTTCCAATCTATCATCTTCTCTACTAATAAGAGTAATTCTGTCCGCTCACATTCATTTAATTGTAATAACATTTTTTCTAAACTTCTCGCCTGATCAATTGAGCGATTGCTCCCATCTGTAATTAAATCCGCTACTTCACATTTAAAAATTTCAGCTAATTCAAATAAACGTAATACTGTCAGTACAGTTGTACCCCGTTCCATTCTTGAAACAGCATCATTACCAATGCCTAATATTTCAGCAAGTTGAGCTTGTGTTAGCCCAACTGCTTGGCGGTATTTTGCTATAGCCTGACCAATTGTTTGCATTATCTGTCGATTTTTATCTATCACACTCTCACCTCTTTTGTTGAGGATGAATAATAGATATTGACTTTTTTTGATAAAGAGTTTCATATACTTATGTTATACTTTATAAGTATAAAAAATAAAATTTGTGAAAAAGATCACAAAATTTAATAAATTTTAAAATTTTTTTGAAATACGACACCACCTGTCAAACCAGTATGATAGGATTCTGCTCAGTAAATAAATGGACAGATTAACCCAATGAAAAAGAATCAATTATTAGCTTCAAGACTAAGTGAAATTCTGACTATACTTAATAGTGGTGAACGTATTGATATTCATAAACTGGCAGAAAAATTTGAAGTGTCTATCCGAACAATTCAACGTGACTTATTTGAACGCTTATCCCTACTTGAATGGAAAGAAGCAGGTCCCCGTTATTTCCAATTAGATCGCTCCAAACTTGGTATCTTTGATAAAGAAGATATTGCCCGTTTTGCCAACTTTGCGAGCATCGCAGACCTTTTTCCTAAAATAGATCGTGAATTTTTTCAAAATAAATTATGCGAAAGTATTAAAGTCAAAGGCTTTGAATATGAAGACATTAGCAAATTAGAAAAAGAGTTTAACCAACTTAAAACGGCTATTAGTACGCATAATTATGTTCACTTCAACTATACCAAAAGCGGTGAGATCACAGGAAAGTTTTACAAAATTGCTCCTTATGCACTCATCAATAAAAATGGTATTTGGTATCTTATCGGAACAGATAAGGACAAACAAAAGACCTTCTGTTTTACCCAAATTTCACTACTTAAAATAGAAGAAGAAACGTTTGAGCCAAACCTGAAATTTATTGAAGAAATTAAAACTAACGACAGCATTTCACACGGTAATCAAATTCCCGAAGTCATTGTGCAAGTCAGTAAAACTGCCGCTCCATATTTTTTAAGACGCGCATTACTCCCGAATCAACAACTTCTCCATAAGCAAGAAGATGGTGGACTACTACTCTCTTGTAAAGACATTAACGAAATGGAAATTGTCCCCCTTGTGCAATATTGGATCCCCCATTTAAGAATTGTTAGCCCCGAAAAGCTACAACACAAAATGATAGAAAAAATTCAACAATATTTAGTGAATGATCGATAGGAAATAGAAAGATGAAAATTAATTATGCTGATTATAAAGATGTTGCTCCGCAACTGATTGCTGAACACGAAAGTTTTGAAATTTGCGGAGTAGATATTGAAGATATGTTTGATATTTCTGGTGAATTAGAAAAAATCATCGAAAAACAATACCTAAAATGCCGAATTTATACCAAAAACCGTGTCGTAACAGGCTTAGCAGGCTTGTTAAATCCTGCGTGGGGAATCCTATCCCTCGCCACCATCGCCGCACACAACATCGTAACCCTCAGCCCCGATTATGAAATCGCCAGAGATTTAGCCAATAATCGCATTGAAGTGGTTTGGAAGAATTAATACAACTGAAACATAACATATAGGAGAAACTTATGAGTCACTTAAATTATGAAAAAATAGATATTTTTGAAGAGTTTATTGCAAGTATACCTCATGGAGAAAGAAAAAAATTTCTAGAAGAAAAATTAGAACAACTGAAAAAAACAAAACTTAATATTTTAGTTGTTGGAGCTACTGGAGCAGGGAAAAGCTCCACAATTAATGCAATATTTGATATGAATATTGCTAAAGTCGGTACTAGTTCTACACCAGAAACTCAAGATATTAAATCATTTACTTTAAAAAACACAGTTATTTGGGATACCCCTGGTCTAGGTGACTCAACAGAAAATGATAGACGTTTTTCAAAAATGATTAAATCAAAACTATGTGAAAAAGATGAAAACGGTGAAGGATTAATTGATCTTGTATTATGTATTCTAGATGGTTCTAGCAGAGATCTCGGTACAACATATACTTTATTAAAAAATACTATTATTCCTTATTTAGGAGCAGAAACATCTGAGCGTTTGATTGTTGCAATAAATAAAGCCGATATAGCAATGAGCCATAGAGGTTGGGATATAGAGAAAAATGAACCTGAAAAAAAATTAAAAAACTTTTTAGAAGAAAAAGTTGAATCTACTCGCCAACGCATAAAAGATGATACTGGAATTGATATTACTCCGATTTATTATGCAGCAGGATTTAAAGATGAAGATGAAGAACAAAAACCCTTCAATATATCTAAGCTTTTAAATAAAATAATTACTAGTATTAAATCTAAAAAACGAGCTGTTCTACTACGTGATGTTAACCAAAATGCCAGTAATTTTGAAAATGATGATAAAGAAAAAGACTATAACGCAGATACTCAACAAAAAGCAGATAAATCTTGGTGGGAACAGTGGGAAAATATTAAAGATGTTGTCAATTGGTGCGTAGAATTTGCCGAATCAGAAACAGGTAAGAAAGTTATAGAAAGAGTAGGAGCTACAGTAAAATCTTTCATTGAATGGGTCAAAAAGAATAAAAAATAAAAGGAAAAAGAAATGAGCTATATAAAAGATAGTGATCTTGAATTTCTAAAAGATTGTGATAGCACAGACTTAAATGATTTAGTTTATTGCTTAACCCATGATCCTAAAGATAATAAAACTCGTTGGAGTGAAGAATTAACTTCTAGGGATAGATATAAAAAATACTATCCTAATCATTCTGAATACTGGGAAGATATTGCTGGCGAAATTCAATGTTTTGGAGCGAACTCTTTTGCCACCATATTTCGACGAGGGAAAGGTGTTTTATACAGAGAAATTTTAACTGATGTTTGCAAAGAAACAATGAGTAAATTTAAAGATCGAGAACAGCCTATAGAAGCTATAGAAGATGCATTATTGATAGAAATCTTCGGGAAAGCTTTATCTCAAATGTCAGAAGAAGACATTAAGAAGTTAGGAATTTCTTTTAACATCAATGATATCAGTAAATTAACGAGTTCTACATTATTAGCTCTAGCTCAAACAATATTTAAATTAGGAGGTTTTAAATCCTACCAACTTACTTTAATTATTGCGAATTCTGTTTCAAAAGCACTTTTTGCCAGAGGGCTAACATTTGCTGGAAATGCAACATTAACTAGATCTGTTGGATTATTAGCTGGACCTATTGGATTGGGAATAACCACTCTTCTGACCGCTATTGATCTAGCTGGCCCTGCATATAGAGTGACATTCCCAGCTGTGATTTATGTTGCTCTATTGAGAAAAAAATATAATTTAACTGTTGAAGAGAAACAAAAAGCTGCTTTACACGAAGTATTTGATATTGATGATCTATAAAACTTAAATAAAAGGGCTGGTATAGATATTATCTAACAACCAGCTCTTTTAAAGGATAAAAATAGATTTGTATTATTTTAAAATTCAATATCAATAAAAGTTTTCTAAAAATACAACTCTTCAAGTTATTTTATAATTAAGCAAAACATTCAGATTTTAGATACAGGAAATAAAAATGAGTAATCTTAAAGATGTTGAAATAAAATATTTAGAAGATAGAAATCAATTCAATGATAATTTTCGCCTCCGTATCCATCGTTCGTTAAGTTGGTTAAAAATGGCGGAAGAGGCTAAGGATTTAGATACGCAATTTATCGCACTTTGGATTGCCTTTAATGCAGCTTATGCACGAGAGCTTGATGACATTAGGGATCGGGCAATATTCAATGAGTTTTTATTGCGTATTTGCTCGTTTGATAAAGACCATACTATTTATGATATTGTTTGGAAAAAATTCTCACAATCTATCCGCTTGTTATTGGATAACAAGTTTGTGTTCCAGCCTTTTTGGGATTTCCACAATGGTAAAATTAGTGAAAAAGCATATCTTGTTGCAGAAGTAAAAGAACGTGAGCGTTTCCTTTCTTCATTAGAAAAGCAAAAAACCGAACGTATTTTAGATGTGATGTTTAGTCGCTTATATACCTTACGTAATCAGATTATTCATGGTGGTGCGACTTATCAAAGTAGTGTAAATCGAGAACAATTGCGTGATGGATGTAATATTCTTTCATTGTTGATACCTGCAATGTTACAAATTATGATGGAAAATCATTCGGAGATTGATTGGGGTAAGCCGTTTTATCCTGTCGTCAATTAATAGTCATAACTCCAAATTTAGATAAGAA
>NZ_JARIDQ010000047.1 GCF_029256985.1 Otariodibacter sp.
GCTTTGTTGTTAGCGTCTGTATTGTTGGCAATATTGTTGTTAGATGCATTATCAGCAGGCGCTTTGTTGTTAGCGTCTGTATTGTTGGCAATATTGTTGTTAGATGCATTATCAGCAGGCGCTTTGTTGTTAGCGTCTGTATTGTTGGTAATATTGCTATTAGAAGTTTTGTTGCTGGATGAGTTATTTTGAGGTGTATTATTAGAAATAGTTTTGTTAGGAAGATTACTGCTAGAAATGTTTCTATTGGATGTAGAAGCTCCACCACCACTAGAAGAGCCACACCCAACAACAGTTAAAGACGTTATAATAGCTAATGCAATATTTAATTTCGAAGGTTTCACTTATTTTTCCTTAAAGTTTAATAGATAAAACTAATGTATTTGAAGTATAGGACCGTTATTTTTTACTCGGCGCATTATAATTTAAAAACTTTAAAAGTAAATGTAAATATTGATTTTTCTTTTATAAAACAATTAATTGTTAAAAACTTGTTTCAAATTTTCTCGGTGCAATAAATATCGCTGGCAAAGCAAAAATTGCCATTAGCCAGAAACTCATCATTGGAGACGATTGATAAACAAAGCCTGCAATAAAGGTAAATATCGCCATTAGAATACAACTTGCACAACTAAAGTAGATAGCCTGTAATTTCGCAATATGCTCTACGGGTTGAGACGAAATATAACGAATCATCGTATAATGCCCTGCAGCGTAGGATATCGAGTGGAGCAACTGAACAAAAATTAAAATCATAAAATTATGGGTAGAGGCAATAATTACCCAACGTAGAATCGCACCAATAGCGGATAAGATAATCAAATGTTGAGTTTTCCATGCCTTAAATGCTTTATTGGAAAAGAAGAAAAAGATGATTTCGGCAATAACTGCCGCTGCCCATAAAAAGCTTGCATCCTGTGTACTAATCCCATTACTTGACCAGTAAATCGTACTGTAAGCGTAATATGCAGCATGGGATGCTTGAATTAATGAAATGGCAATCATAATTCGCATTGTTTCGGGTACTTTGAATAATTGCCAGTAAGTAATATTTGATGTTTTGGGCTGTGTGTCGTTAGTTGAACTTTGATTAAATCCAATAGTGGGATTGAGCATTAACCCTATACCAAGGAAAATTAACCAAGCGGTTAAAATCCAAATAATCGCGGATTCTTCCACATAATTGAGTAAAAAGCCTGTTGAAACTGAACCAACCACAAAAGCCATTGAGCCAAATAGGCGACTTCTTCCGTAATCTAAATTGACTTGTTGTTGCCATGTCGAGGCAATGGTATCGCCAATAGGCATCGCACCACCATTAAAAATATGGAAAATAGCAATAACAGGTAACAACATCCAAACTGATCCTACACTCCAAGCGACCACAAATAAAATAGCAACAGTTGCCCAAGTGAGAAAACGGTTTAATGGAATTAAGCGGTTAGGGTTAGAGGCTTTTTGTGAAAAAAACATCGCCCCAAGAAAACGGAAAATATAACCCAATGAAATAATTAGCCCGATCATATCGGTATCATATTCATGATGTTTTAGCCAAACGGGTAGGAACGGTAATAAAACACCGTAGGCACAATAAAAACCAAAAAAGTTAAAAGAAGACCATTGAAAAGGGCTCAGTTTAATCATAGTTGTTTTTCCATTTCCTCTGCACGTTTGATGGCTGCGTGCATTGCTTTATTGACTATTTCAGAGAGATTATTTTGTTCAAAAACAGATAATGCTTGGGCGGTTGTCCCACCTTTTGAAGTAACATTTTCTCGTAAAGTTGATAGTGGGATATCGGGATTCTCTACCACCATTTTACTTGCTCCTAGTGCAACGGATTGCACAAGAAAACGAGCATCTTGTTCACTGAATCCCATTTGTATTGCAGATTGTTGCATTGCTTCCATAAAGCGAAAGAAATATGCAGGACTACTGCCAGTGATCGCAATGATTTGATTCAATTTATCTTCTGATTCTACCCAATAACATTTTCCAACTGAAGACAATAATGATTCCGCAAATTTACAAGCGGTCGGTTCTACAGATTTTTTTGCAAATAATCCCGATAGACCTTCGCCAATAAGTGAAGGGGTATTCGGCATTGAGCGAATAATATTTTTTGCAGTCGGGAGTAAGTTTTCTAAGCGAGTGACTGAAATGCCCGCAGCAACAGAGAGAACCCATTTATTTGAAAAATCTACATCCGCAAATTCAGCGCACACTTCCGCCATTACTTGAGGTTTAATGGCTAAGATAATTACATCAGCTTGCTCTACCGCTTGTCTGTTCGATAAATTGACTTGAACGCCCATATTTTGTAATTCATCTCGGCGAGCTTGATTACTTTTATTGCAAGCGATCACTAATTCACTGGGATAACCACTTTTAATTAGCCCTGAAATAATCGCAAAAGCCATATTTCCCGCACCAATAAAGGTGACCTTTTTCCGTTGCATCATAATTCTCTCTTTTTGTAAATTGATTCAGTTAGCGTAGAATACAGGTATTTTACGCTATCAATGAAGGATTACTAAATGTTTTGGTTTAAAAATGTGATGGTTTATCGCTTAACGACCCCACTTACGCTTGAGTCGGCAGAATTTGAGCAACAGCTTGAACAAACAAAATATACCCCTTGCCAACAAAGTGATATGAGCAAATTTGGCTGGTCTTCGCCACTCGTCACCAGTAAATTATTGCATTTTTCACAAGGTAAACAATTCTTAATTGTGGCACACAAAGAAGATAAATTATTGCCGGCCCCTGTTATCAAAAAGGAAACAGATTCTCGTATCGAGATTTTTGAGCAAAAAGAACAACGCAAAGCAAGAAAAACAGAAAAACAATCGATTAAAGATGATGTGATTGCGATGTTGTTGCCAAGAGCCTTTAGTAAACATCAAAGCACAGCCATTTGGTTAGATTTAGACAATCAATTCGTTTATGTGGATTCAGCATCAAGCAAACGAGCAGAAGATGCCCTTTCATTATTGCGTAAAACTTTAGGTTCATTACCCGTTGTGCCTGTTTCTTTTGCCCAACAACCGAGTGAGGCAATGACGGCTTGGCTTGCCAAAGGGCATACACCCCATTGGCTCAATTTGCTTGAAGAGGCAGAATTAAAATCTTTCGATACGGAAAGTATCATTCGCTGTAAACGTCAAGATTTAGAAAGTGAAGAAATCGCTTTACATCTTTCAGCAGGCAAGTCCGTCACCAAACTAGCATTGGATTGGGATAGCCATTTCTCGTTTGTGTTGAACGAGGATGCCACACTCACTCGGGTAAAATTCGCCGATGAAATTCGTGAAAAAAATGAAGATATTTTGAAAGAAGATATCGCACAACGTTTCGATGCGGATTTCTTGTTAATGACCGAAGAATTGCGTTTATTTACCGAGAAATTGACCGAAGAATTAGGTGGTATTAAGGAACGCTTATAATGGAAATTTACCTTGTTGGCGGGGCAGTACGAGATCAGTTATTGGGATTGCCTGTTAAGGATAAAGATTGGCTAGTGGTTGGGGCAACTCCCGAGCAATTATTGGCGGAAGGTTATCAGCAAGTAGGTAATGACTTCCCCGTTTTTTTACACCCAAAAACTCGAGAAGAATATGCGTTAGCCCGTACAGAACGTAAGAGTGGCAAAGGCTACACTGGATTTATTTGTGATTTCTCGCCAGAAGTAACTCTAGAGCAAGATCTGATTCGCCGAGATCTAACTATCAATGCTATCGCTCAAGATCTGAATGGAGAGTTGCACGATTTTTACGGAGGCTTATCCGATCTTAACAATAAAATTTTACGTCACGTTTCCCCAGCATTTAGTGAAGATCCATTACGGGTATTAAGAGTGGCACGCTTTGCTGCTCGTTATCATTCGCTAGGATTTTCGATTGCAGATGAAACGGTAAAACTCATGCGAGAAATGACCGCTTGTGGCGAGTTAAATCATTTAACTGCCGAGCGTGTATGGCTAGAAACCCAAAAAGCCTTTGCAACACCGTCTCCTCAGGTTTATTTCCAAGTATTGAGAAAAATTGGCGCATTAAAAGTCTTATTCCCAGAAGTTGATGCGTTGTTTGGTGTTCCTCAACCAGAAAAACATCACCCTGAAATTGATTGCGGTATCCATACCTTAATGGTGGTTGAACAAGCAAAAAAATTAGCAAACCAAGCTAATGATCCTGAAAGTGTATTATTTGCTGCCTTGTGCCACGATTTAGGCAAAGCATTATCGCCTAAAGAGATTTTACCTCATCACTACGGACACGAGCAGAAAGGTGTTGAACCCACTCGCCAGCTTGCTAATCGCTTAAAAGTCCCGACTCACACCAAAGATTTTGCCAAGTTAGTCACAGAGTTTCATACCCATTGCCATAAAATTATGGAGTTACGTCCAGAAACCGCTATTAAATTATTTAATAAATTTGATGCGTGGCGAAAACCACAACGATTTTTTGATTTTTTACTAGCGTGTAAAGCCGATTCAAGAGGGCGATTAGGTTTTGAAGATCGAGAATATCCTCAAGTCGAATATGCTAAACATCTATTTTATATTGCGAATCAAGTAGAGGTCAAAAAAGTGATCGAAGACGGTTTCGAAAAAGCTGCTATTCGAGTTGAATTAGATAAACGCAGAGCGTTGGCGATCAAACAATTTAAGCAATCACAACAGAATCGTAATAATTAAACTAAATGTAGAGAATTAAAACAGGGATTTTTGCAAAATAAGACAAAAAGGGCTACCATTCTTCTCCAAGTTATATGGTAATACACATAAGTTTATTACACCTTACGAATTAATAGGATCGATAATGAAAAAACATCATCTTGATACACTTATTTCAGTAGAGGACGTGCAAAAACGTATTGCTGAGTTAGCAAAAGAAATTAATCACGATTATCACTATAACCACAGTAAAGATTTAGTGGTGGTGGGGCTGTTGCGTGGTTCATTTATGTTTATGGCGGATCTAGTTCGTCAATTAGATTTACCTGTTGAAGTCGATTTTTTAACGGCATCAAGTTACGGTACAAGTACAGAATCAAGCCGTGATGTGAAGATTCTAAAAGATTTAGATGGTGATATTTGTGGCAAGGATGTGCTTATTGTTGAGGATATTATTGATACAGGTTTTACGTTGAGTAAAGTAAGTGAAATCTTAAAATTAAGAGAACCTCGTTCAGTAAAAATTTGTACCTTGCTTGATAAACCTTCTCGCCGAGAAGTTGAAGTTGATGTCGAGTGGGTAGGCTTTACGATTCCAGATGAATTTGTGGTGGGCTATGGTATTGATTATGCCCAACATTATCGTAATTTAGATTATATTGCGAAAGTGATTATTGAAGAATAATGCAAAAATTTGAATAGAACTAACCGCTTGTTGTTGGCAACTTCAAGCGGTTTTTGTATTCTAAGGATCATCAATCAGGAGAGAATATATGATCAAAAAGTCCTTGGGTTTACTCTTTATCACGACAGTGATACAAAATGCGATAGCTGAAGAGGCAACTGTCCCTCAACCACCTGCTACACCACCTAAAGTATTTTCAGAAAGTGAAGTATTACAATTAAAATCACAATGGCTAGCAGAACAACAAATTGCCATTCAAGATCGTCTGAAACAACGAGCTAATTTTTTACAGCTAGAATCATTATTGCAAGCTGCCCAGTCGCAAGATAAGCTTTCTCCTTATACTTTATCGCTCGCAAGGAGATTAGTGCCAGAAGGCTATCCTTTACAAGAGGATATGGATTGGCTATTTCTCAAAGCCGAATTAGCAATGGCAGATAAAGCGGAAGATACTGAAAAAAGTGTGTCGATCATCAAAAATTTTACCCGTAAATATCCTACAATAGCCGAGCGAAATCAGCTAGATCAGATTCCATTTTCTCTTTATTTTGATCGTCAGCAGTTTGAGGATCTCGTTGCTTATGCAGAAACCTATCCCGCTAGAACAGTAGAAAACCAATGCCGAGTTTTGGGTGCGCAATATCAATTATTAGCCGAACGAATCCAACCGAATCCAGAGGCAGAACAAGCAGGAAATCGTGAGGCGATTTCAACCGAAAGTATGTCTAAGCTATTACAGGATTTTGAAGCCTTTTGGTTGTTAGATATGCAAAGTGATTTTTGGAAAAATGCCAATAGTAGTGAGAAAAATTACTGGCGAAATCACGCATCATTACCTGATTCTTGCGGTGGGCTTGAAAGCTATTGGAAAGATAGTGGGTTAAAAACAGCTGAAAAAGTGAAAACTAAAGCGGTAGAATTATTTGCGTTAAATTCATCTGTTGGCTTGAAAAATTTAATTGCCAATACTCAAGATAAAGAGTTGGCGGAATGGTTGGAAACTGTTGAAAAATTAAGATCCTCGCCAAAAAATTTGCAAATATTTGTGCAGAACTTACCGCTTGATCAATGGAATAAAGCGTTAGTATTAACCAGTTTTCCTTCATATATTCGTACTTTCCCAGAGCAAACTGAAAACTCAAGTTTTGACGATTATCAGCAATGGGCTGAAAAATGGCAACTGACCCAAGACGAAATTAATGAGTGGAAAGTTGCTATGCTCAATCGTTTATTTGATAACAATGATTCAGCATTTCAAAAATGGCGAGATGAGCAGATTAAACAGCTTAAAGTGGATAATTTGACAGAAAGACGTTTAAGAATTGCGATTCGAGAAAAAGCCGATTTGAATCCTTGGTTAGCATTGTTATCTGATACATCTAAAAATAAGCAAGAGTGGCGGTACTGGCAAGCTAAAGCAAGTTCAGATAAAGCACAGCGAGAAGCGATATTAAAAGAGTTAGTCACAGAGCGAGGTTTTTATCCAATGTTGGCGGCTCAACTTTTGAAACAACCTTATATATTGGATATTCCACCGATTAAATCTCTTACGGAAGAGCAAAAAGCGCAATTTGCTCGCCAGTTAGAGCGTATTCAAGAATTAAGAATATTGAATCGTTTAGGTACTGCAAAATTAGCGTGGGGCGACTTATTACAAGCGGTCAGTTTTGAGGAACAATTAGCATTATCTGAATATGCGTTACAGCAAGATTGGTATGATTTGGTTGTAGACGGCACGATAAGATCAAAAGCGTGGGATCACATTCAGTTACGCTTACCGAATGCTTATTCAGATTGGTTTGATTTAAATTTAGCTAATAAACCGATTCAGAAAAGTTTTGCTATGGCAATTGCTCGACAAGAAAGTGCGTGGAATTTTCAGGCTCGTTCCTACGCTAATGCGATTGGCTTAATGCAAATGCTACCAACTACTGCTAGTGAAACCGCGAAAAATAATGAGTTAGTTTATAGTGGAGAACGAGATCTTGTCTCGCCATTTAACAATATTATGCTTGGCACAACTCATTTAACCGAACTCAATGAAAAATACCCGAATAATCGTATTTT
>NZ_JARIDQ010000051.1 GCF_029256985.1 Otariodibacter sp.
TCACAAATTGATAAAGCGATTGTATTAAATAGCGGTAATAACTGGAAAAATCGCATTAACAGAATGGTAAGCTATCCATCGCTTAAGCGTGTAATGAAATTTGTAGATACAACGATATTCCCTGCGATGGAAGAGGTTTCTAAAGAACTTCAACATAAAGGATTAAAAACTAAACTTGTTAATAATAAGGATGAAAACTACTTTACATTTGAAGTTCTGCATGGTGAAGAAATTGATTTTATCTACCAAGTACATCTTATCGAATCGGTTAAACCTGTCTTTGCGTTAAGTTCTTCATCAAATGTTTCAAATGAAAGAGAGAAACATGATATCTACTATCGAGCTGAAGTTTTCTTAGCTGAAGGTAGTCAAGATTACGATCTATATGGCTATACCAAAGAACAAATTATTATCGATATACTTAACCAGTATGAAAGTCATATGCAATTCTTACATATGGAAAGATAATCGGTATTAACCATATATACAAAAGGTATCAAACCACAAGATTTGATACCTTTTCTTTTGCACTATAAAGCGGTCACTTCCTTCTAAAATTTTGCATTTTTTTATAGAGAAAATGCTCGCTTATTTTACAAGATGATAACTATTACTGATAACTTTGAGTTAAGAATCGATCACTTAATGTGCCCGCTACCATTGCACCATTCACATTTAACGCTGTTCTTCCCATATCAATTAATGGCTCAATAGAGATTAATAGTCCCACTAATTCTAATGGCAAACCAAGAGCTGACAACACCACGATAGAAGCAAAGGTTGCGCCACCGCCGACTCCTGCAATTCCAAATGATGAAATAGCAACAATAAGAATCAAACTAAATATGTAATTGGCACTAAAAGGATCAATACCTACTGTTGGGGCAACCATTACTGCAAGCATTGCAGGGTAAATTCCCGCACAGCCATTTTGTCCAATTGTTGCACCGAATGTTGCAGAGAAATTAGCAATTACACTATTGTTACCTAATTTATCTGTTTGAGCTTCGATATTTAAAGGTAATGTTGCCGCACTTGAGCGTGAGCTAAAAGCAAAACTGAGTACTGGCAATACTTTTTTGTAGTAATCAAATGGATTGACTTTAACCACAAAAAGTAAAATACCGTGAACAATAAACATCAATAAAATAGCAATATAAGAAGCAATAATAAAGCTACCTAAATTAACAATATCTGACCAAGCTGATGTCGCTGCCATTTTCGTCATTAATGCAAACACACCATAAGGCGTTAAACGGATAATAAAACGAACTAAACGCATCACCCATTGGTTTAAGGTATCAACACCCTGCGAGATTCTTTCTCCTAAATCTTTATTTTCTTTAGCTAGACTCAATGCTGCAACACCTAAGAATGCAGAAAAAATTACTGTGCTAATAATAGACGTTGGGTTTACACCAGTTAAATCAGCAAATGGATTACGAGGAATGAAAGATAATAATAATGAAGGAATAGTTAAATTACTAACTTTTTCTATCCTCCCCGATACGCTGAGTTGTGCGGCTAACTCTCTTTCTCCAGCAACCAATCCTTCCGCAGACAAATCAAATAGATATGCCATCAAAATACCAATAGCTGCAGCAATTGCTGTGGTAATCAGTAAAATAAATAACACACTAAAACTCACCTTACCGAGTGAATTTGCTTGATGTAAGCGAGTGATAGCAGAAAGAATAGAAATAAATACCAATGGCATCACAATCATTTGCAATAAACGAACATAGCCATTACCGACTACATTTATCCACTCTAATGTACCATCGATAATGGATTTATCGTAAAAGTTTTGTAGTAAAGCACCACCTATTAAACCTAAAAACAATCCAATAAAAACTGTCCAACCTAATTTTTGCGTACGTTGTAGGACTTTAAACAACGCAAAAAGAAGGATGATAAATATCACTAAATTAAAAATAATCATATTTAATTCCTCTAAAAAAATAATGGCGAGAATATCGACTCGCCATAATAAATTCCAATAAACATTAACTATTTTTTATAACAAATTATTATAAAAATACTTCACTTAAGATTTCATTGTTTTTTAGCTACAAATCTGATTACTTTACCTTTTCCATTGTGAAAAAGTCCCTCCGATAACTCGACTTCTGTTTCTTCTAAAAATAAGAATTCAAAATCATGGAAATATTGTTTTAGCTCTTCAATCGAAAACAACAGCTCTAATTTATCAGGACCACCAACTTTCGGATTTTCAGTTCTATATGCTAAATGTTGCTTACTAAAGGCCTCAAAAACGATATACCCACCTTTTTTTAAAAGTGAGGCTAATTGATTGGAAAGTGGGTCAGTACTACTAAAAAATTGATGATTGAATACCAACACGGCAGCCATTGCATAGATATAGTTATCAAAATATTCAATAGCTGTCCCCATCATTGTTGCAATCACAATTTTTTGAGGGGAATTATGCTTCATGATGCCCTCTAAGTAATTCTTTTACTGTTTGAGGAATATTTTCAGAATAGGTGATCGCAGTAATTACAGCAACACCATCTGCACCATTCTTACGAAGTTGTTCTACACTATCGGATTTAACTCCGCCAATTGCGACAAGAGGTTTAGTGATTCCCGCATCTCTTAAAGTCTTAATAAAATCCATTCCCACCACAGGTTTTGGATCTTCTTTAGATTGAGTTGGAAAGATTGGCCCAATACCAAAATAATC
>NZ_JARIDQ010000054.1 GCF_029256985.1 Otariodibacter sp.
TTTTTGTTTATCAAAGGAATAGCATTAGTCGTTTTAATTCACAATTTCTACTTCAGTCTTGGCATTTAATCCCCTAACAAGTTGAGAGCCTTTTCTTGCTCGTTCACCACGATATTTTTCAATATCACTTGGTTTGAGTGTGATTTTGCGTTTGCCAGAAGTAAAGACTAAAGAGCTTGTTGGTTGAATAATGAGTAGGCGAGAGAGCAGTTCATCGCCAGATTTAGCCGCTGCAGCTGAAATGTTAATAATTTTATTTCCCTTTCCTTTTGATAAGGTTGGTAAATCAGATACTGGGAATACAAGCATTCTGCCAACATTACTCATTGCAACCAGTAGATCGTTTTCTGTTTGGTTGAGGAGTTGAGGTGGTAGTACTTTTGCATTTTCTGTTAAGGAAATGACCGCTTTACCGGCTTTATTGCGAGAAACTAAATCTTCAAATTGGCAAATAAAACCATAACCAGAATCTGATGCCATCAAGACTTTTTGATTTCCTTCAGCCATTAATACATATTCAACCGTTGCACCTTCAGGTAAATTGATTTTTCCTGTAATTGGTTCACCTTGTGAGCGAGCAGAAGGCAATGAGAGAGGATCTACCGCATAGCTTCTTCCTGAACTATCAATAAAGATCACAGGTTGATTACTTTTACCTTGAGCGTGTGATAAATAATTGTCACCTGCTTTATAGCTTAAGTTCTTCACATCAATATCATGTCCTTTAGCACAACGCACCCAGCCTTTTTCTGACAAGATAACTGTGACAGGTTCTGCTGGAGTTAAATCACTCTCAGCAATTGCTTTCGCTTCTTCTCGTTCTACGATAGGCGAACGGCGAGGGCTTGCAAATGTTTTTGCATCCGCTTGAATCTCTTTTTTGATTAAGGTGTTGAGTCTACGTTCTGAACCTAAAATGCCTTGTAGATGTTCTTTTTCTTCTATGAGTTTTTGTTGTTCAGCTTGTAACTCGTGTTCTTCTAACTTAGCTAAGTGACGTAAGCGAAGATTTAAAATCGCTTCAGCTTGCGTATCGCTCAAATTAAAACGGCTCATTAACTCAGCTTTGGGATTATCTTCATTACGGATAATTTCAATCACTTCATCAATATTGAGATAGGCAATTAATAGGCCCTCTAAAATATGCAAACGAGCTAAGATTTTATCTAGACGATAATTTAAACGACGTGTAACGGTCGTTTTACGGAAAGTGAGCCATTCGGTTAAAATTGTCAGTAAATTTTTGACTGCGGGTTTGCCATCTAAGCCAATCATATTCATATTAACACGATAGCTTTTTTCTAAATCTGTTGTGGCGAATAGGTGCGCCATCAAGGCATCAAAATCAATACGATTTGAGCGAGGATCGAGCACAATACGAATTGGATTTTCGTGATCTGATTCATCTCGAATATCATCGACCATTGGTAATTTTTTATTGCGCATCTGTGTCGCAATTTGCTCAATAACTTTTGATGGCGAAGCTTGATGAGGTAGAGCAGTAATGATGATTTGACCATCTTCTTTCTTCCATACTGCTCGCATTTTTATCGAGCCTTTGCCTTGCTCATAGATTTTTGCTATATCTGCTTTTGGTGTAATGATTTCCGCATCAGTTGGGTAGTCTGGACCTTGTACGATATTCAATAAATCAGTTAGAGAAGCGGTCGGTTCATCCAAAAGTTTTACCAATGCTTGAGAAAGTTCATTGATATTATGTGGCGGAATATCCGTTGCCATACCTACTGCGATACCCGTTGTGCCATTTAATAGAATATGCGGTAATCGGGCTGGTAAATATTTAGGTTCATCAAGAGATCCATCAAAATTTGGTTGATAATCAACTGTGCCTTGCCCTAATTCTCCTAATAGCATTTCTGACATTTTAGAGAGTTTAGACTCGGTATAACGCATTGCCGCAAATGATTTAGGATCGTCAGGAGCCCCCCAGTTTCCTTGCCCGTCAATAAGAGGGTAACGATATGAGAAAGGTTGAGCCATTAGTACCATTGCTTCATAACAAGCACTATCGCCATGTGGGTGGAATTTACCTAGTACATCCCCGACTGTTCTTGCCGATTTTTTATATTTTGCAGAAGCGTTTAAGCCCAGTTCGGACATCGCATAAATAATACGACGCTGTACGGGTTTTAGCCCATCCCCAATAAAAGGTAAGGCTCGATCCATAATGACATACATTGAGTAATTTAGATAAGCGTCTTCAGTAAAACGCTTAATTGGCATTTGCTCAACGCCTTCGTAGTTGATTCCTGAATTCATAGATTAATTACTTTTTCAAAAAAAGGGACGCAAAGTTTGCGTCCAATGTATTTAATATTGTTATTTATTATAGCATTTTATCTGAGTCTCGTCGTTATTAGATTTTTCTGACAAACAACATAAAAATCAATGCAATAGCACAAAGTGTAATGGCAAGGTACCAAGTACTATGATAACCAAATTGAGATGCCATAAAACCAGCAATTGGCCCTGCAAGAACCCAACTACCAGAACTGGTATTATTAAATAATGTGGTAGCTGTACCCATTTTATAAGGCATTAAATCTTGAAAGTAGAGCATACCGATAGAAGCAATAATACCAATGAATAGTCCATTAAGTATTTGACTAGCAATAAGTTGTAATTCAGTCTGTGCAAAAAAAGATAAGGAGATGTAATATCCCATTCCAGCAATAACACCGATGAACATCAATGTTTTTTTACTTACCCAATGGGTACAGTATCCCGCAATTAACATCACAGGGATTTCAATGCCAGCCGCAGTTCCCATTAATACGCCTGTTAATCGATCAGAAAGTCCTAAATTTGTGTTGAGATAAATAGGCATATTGATAAACATCATACTATTGCATGTCCATGCTAAAAGGCAGACCACTGAAAGGATAAGAACTGAATTACGATTACTGGTAATTCCTTCTTCTCGCAAAGTTTGGTCACTATTTGCATTTTGTAGCGAGGAAGTGACCGCTTGTGGCAACATCAGCAATACAATAATAATTGAAATAGCAAAAATAGTTGCGGCAGCACTATACATAAATGTAAAACCGAATTGATCAGAAAGAAAATAGGCGAGAGGAGGTCCTACAATCCAAGCAAGAGATAGTTGCGCTCTTAGTACAGTATTAAACATTGTGCTGTCACGCTTTTGGCTTTTACTATATTCACGAGATAGAGCAAAAAGTTGTGAGGTAACAGATGAACCAAGTCCTAGAATCAGTGTACCCAAAATGAGTAGAACATAATAATCACGATTAAACGCAAAGATTAGACAACCAAACATTTGCATCATACAACTTATTGCGATGATTTTTTTACGGTTAGGTTTTTTATCCGAGTAATGTGCAATAATTTGGCTTAATGTCATAGAAACGAGAGAATTTACCGAATAAAACAATCCAACTAACATTGGGTCATTGGTTACTTCCTTATGCAAATAGACACTTAATGCGGGTACTTGCAAAGCGCCTGCTAACCCAGTCATAAATATAACCATTAAAAAAGCAGCTGATGCAGAATAGAGTAGTTTTCGATTAATTCGAGGTTGTAAAGATGGCGGTGGTGTAAGCGGTAACATAGCTTAGAAATTTAAGGATTAATAGATGAGGGTATTATATCTGATCTATAGATAAAAACTACAAAGGTAAAAAAGCTCCTCTGTTTAAATGAGGAGCTAATATATTATGTGATTTAATTATTTTTTCTTCGCGTATTTTAGAGAGTCAATTGCAACAGCGAAGACGATAATGCTACCTTTAATGATATATTGCCAGTATGGGTTTACACCAATATAGGTTAAACCGTAGTTAATAACAGTAAAGATTAATACCCCTGTAATTACCCCGATTACTGTACCAACACCACCAGCAAAAGATACACCACCCACCACACAAGCAGCGATAGCATCTAATTCATATAAGAATCCTAGGTTGTTAGTCGCACTACCGATACGACCTGCTTCTAACATACCACCAAAGCCGTAGAATGCACCAGCGATCATGTAAATAACAACAAGGTTTTTAGATACGTTTACACCCGATACTTTAGCTGCTTCAGGGTTACCACCGATAGCGAAGATATTTTTACCAAAGCGTGTTTTATTCCACATAATCCATACTACAACTGCTGCGATAGCGGCATAAATAGTAATATAAGATAAGTTAAAGGAGCCTAGTTTAAAGAATCCTTGAGTAAATTCAGAGAATCCTTCATTAAAACCAGCAATTGGTGAAGAACCTACCGCATCATAATAAAGTGAGTTAATACCATAAACGATGATCATTGTACCCATTGTTGCGATAAATGGTGTTACATTGAGGTAAGCAATGATAATACCATTGAGCAATCCTAATACGGCACCAACAACCGCAACAATTAAGATAACCACTGGAATTGGGATCTGTGCTAAATCAGGGAAGACGCGATTCATATTATCCATGGATTGCAATAAGGTAGCAGCTATAACCGCAGCTAAACCAACTTGACGCCCTGCAGATAAGTCAGTTCCTTGAGTAACAAGTAATCCCGCAACCCCAAGTGCAATAATCAAACGAACAGAGGATTGAGTTAAAATATTACTGAAGTTTCTTAAACTTAAAAAACTCGGATCTTGTGCGATAATCACAATAAGTAAAATTAATAATACGAAATAAATCGCATTTTGTTTTAGAAAATCTAATGATTTATTTTTTGCTAGCGTGGACATAATACTTTCCTTCTATACTTACAAATATTTTGCAGCAAGTTGTAAAATCTCTTCTTGAGAAGTTTTTGCAGTTTCAACAATACCCGCGACTCTTCCGTTACTCATCACTAAAATACGATCAGTCACTCCCAATAACTCTGGCATTTCAGAAGAAATCATGATAATGCCTTTATCTTTTTGAGCTAATTGCATAATAAGTTGATAAATTTCGAATTTTGCCCCAATGTCAATTCCTCGAGTTGGTTCATCAAGCATTAGAATTTCAGGCTGAGTAAGTAACCAACGGCCGATAACAACTTTCTGCTGGTTACCACCAGAAAGCGAACCAATATTGGTTTTATGGGATGGAGTTTTTACGTTCATTGAATCGATTACCCATTGCGTATCACTTTTCATTTTCTTATTGCTTAATAAGCCAAATGAAGAAATGTACGACTTCATATTCGAAATAAGTGAGTTAAATTCGATGCTAAGATTGGCATAAATACCTGTTGAACGACGTTCTTCTGTTACTAAAGCAAATCCATTATTAATAGCTTCTAGGGCAGTATTATTTCTTACCTCTTTACCATTTAATTTAATTGTGCCTCCTTTACGATCCCGCACACCAAAAATAGTTTCAACAATATCTGTACGTTTAGCTCCAACAAGTCCTGCAATACCAAGAATTTCTCCTTTGCGTAATTCAAAGCTAACATCTTGGATAGAAGGCTGATTAACCGCAGTAAGATGTTCAACTTCTAGAATGACTTCTTTAGGTGTATTCGTTTTTGCAGGGAAGCGTTGAGTAAGTTCTCGACCTACCATCATTGCGACGATTTGATCCATGGTGGTATCTTTAACTGCAACCGTGTTAATCCATTTTCCATCACGTAAAATAGTGACTTCATCACAAATTTTAAAAATTTCATCCATTTTGTGTGAAATATAGATAATTCCACATCCACGTTCTTTAAGTTTATTGATAATTTTAAACAGATGATCAACTTCTTTTTCTGATAAGGATGAAGTTGGTTCATCCATAATTACGATTTTTGCATCGTATGAAAATGCTTTAGCAATTTCGATCATCTGCATTTGAGAAACTGAAAGATTAGCAACTTTATCTTTAGGATCTATATGGATATCTAGCTCATCAAATATTGCTTTCGTATCACGATACATCTTGGCATGGTCAACGAATATTCCTTTTAGAGGATAGCGGCCTAACCACAAATTATCCATTACGCTACTCTGGCGGACAAGATTTAATTCTTGGTGAACCATCGAAATACCATTTTCTAAAGCTTCTTTTGAAGTTTTAAAATCAATAGGCTTACCTAAAAATAGAATTTCCCCTTCATCTTTAGCATAGATCCCAAATAAACATTTGAGAAGTGTTGATTTACCTGCACCATTTTCACCCATTAGAGCGTGTACAGAGTGCGATTTTACGGTAAGGTTTGCATGATCTAAGGCTTTTACTCCAGGAAAAGACTTACTTACGTTGGTCATTGTTAGCAATACTTGACCATCTGGCACAGTTTGTTCTGTCATATCTAACCTCATAAAAAAGGGGAGAGTGATTATTCTCCCCCCTTACAACTACATTTTATTCTAAGAATTCAGAAAGATTGTCTTTATCTACGCCCACATAAGGAATACGTACAACACGATCTTCTAATTTCCATTTCGTCCCTTCCGTAGCAGGTTTACCTTTTGCCAAATTACTAGATAATTGAACAATTGCTTTACCTTGGTTCACACCATCATTTAATACAGTACCTGCAATTTCGCCTTTTTGGATTAACTGTAATACTTCAGGTAATGCATCCACACCAAAGATTGGTAAGTCTCTACCGTGAGCTTTTGTTGCTTCTAATGCGCCCATTGCCATACCATCATTATTTGCAATGATAACTTCAATATCTTTTGCTTTAGAACTCGATAACCATGCATCCGTTTTATCTTTTGCCATTGCAGCATCCCACATTGCTGTATCATTGAATAATTCTTCAGTTTCAATACCTAAAGAATTTAATTGCTCAACAACATATTTTGTACGAGCTTCTGCATCAGGGTGGCCTGGTTCACCTTTTAATAATACATATTGGATTTTTCCATCTTTATTCAAATCATAAGCTGGATTAGCTTTCCATGCTTTTGCAATTAAATCACCTTGAATGATACCTGATTCTTGAGGATTGGTGCCTACATAATAAGCTTGTTCATAACTACCAATAGTTTTTTCGCCAGGATCTTTATTGAAGAAAATTACAGGAATGTCATCACGTTTTGCTTTACCAACAATAGTTGGAGCTGAAGCAGGGTCAACTAAGTTAATTGCTAAGACTTTAACGCCCTTTGAAATAAGTACATCAACTTGGTCATTTTGGATAGATTGAGAATTTTGAGAGTCATTCATTAATAAATCAACATCAGCTTTATGCAGATCAGCTTCTCTCTCGATCTCTTTACGCATTAAAGACATGAAATTATCATCGTATTTGTAAATTGTTACACCAATACGATCAGCAGCTTGTGCTGATGTTGTCATAACACCTAACCCGACAGCTAAAGCAAGTGTACTTAAAACTATTTTTTTCATAATTGGCTCCTACTGGTTTTTTTATTAAATTAAAGATTAGCTATCATATTGAAAGTAAACGGAACTTTACACCAAAATTTGTATAAAAAGCGTGATCTTATTCACATATTCATAATAATTATGTTATTTATTTTTTATAGTGAAGAATAATTAAAGTAACTTCCCTACGTAGTGCAAGTAATCTTTGCTTATTAAATTTGACTAATTTTTGAGGAATAGAATTAATTAATTCTTTAAAAAGCGGAAAGTTGTTAGGTGCATGCCAATATAGACGTTTTAAACTCGGATAACAGGCAATAAGTGTTCGATTTGCAATAGCAAAACCTTCAATGTTTATCCAATCGTTAGTAGTAAGAAAATAATCATTAGGAG
>NZ_JARIDQ010000060.1 GCF_029256985.1 Otariodibacter sp.
ATCCTAATCTTTATTTATTGGCAGGGCTTGGGTCAAGAGGGCTAACTACCGCACCATTGTTGGGGGAATTATTAGCAAGCCAAATCGCCAATGAACCACTACCATTAAGTCAGGATATTTTATTTGCCTTAATGCCAAATCGTAGTTGGATAAGAAGTTTATTGAAGGGTAGACAATTAGATTGAGTGAAAGCGGTAAGATTAAGGCTGATTTGCCTCATTATTATTAAATAGCAGAAGAAGTCTTTAAGAAAATAAAATGCCGTCTGAAAAATAGATTTCAGACGGTATTCTGCTACATATTGATATTAGGTAGATTTTGTTTAATAACTTGTAAAAGCTCACTATTTTGATTTTTTAAGTGTCGCATTAGCCAGTCTATAAAATTATCTTTTTTTGTACCTCTTAATATTGAAGCAGTTTTATTTAATAACCCGCCTTTATTCTCATAAATTTCCAATAATTTATTTATATCTTCATGAGTAAAACAGCTTTCAATTTCATTTTTCATTTCAGAAATCCATTTTTCTATTTGATTATTTGTTAAATCATTAACTTTTGAAATCAATAGATTTTTCATGTCATTGCCAGATTGATTTTCTGATAAATCAATCTCCTTTAGATATTTATCAATCTTTCTCTGAGTTCGTTTAATCACAAATTTATCAAGATTACTATCTTTCAAATTATCTTTAATAAAACTTAACAGCTTTTTTTTATACTCAGCTAGCTTTTCGTCTAACTCTGAGTTCTGATATCCATCTAATTTTAATATTTCTGCTGCTATGGAAGTTAAGCTAAAAATGTTTTCAATTTCTGAAACTGGTAGTACTTGAATATTCAACGAATTCAAATGTTCTATTTCAGATTGTTCCCTTGTATCACGATCAACTATACCTGCACATTTTAGGTTTAATAATGGCATATCCTCATTTAATTTCTCTAAAGAAGATACTGCTTGAATAACATCTTTGCATGAACCTTTGGAAATTATTGTCCATTCTGGATAGCAATGACGATAAATTTCAATATCCAAACTATTATTTTCCCCTTCAACAAAAAGAATTGGTTTTCGGCTCCCCAAAATTAATGTAATAGTTTGTTCATCAAATTTACTATCAGGCATAGCTGTAATATTCCAAGCAGGATCAGGATAATAGTTACGAATAATATATTTTTTAGCTGATCTCGTTGAAGCAAACTCAATATCGTGTGTAATCATTATAAAAGCACAATCAGGACGAAGCTCTTCCACTTTATCCCATAAATTTGAAATAATTGATTTATGAATATGTAATTCAGGTTCATCAAAAATTAAAATGGAATTTTCATTGGCAGAGAGTACCTGACCTAAAATGTAAAATATAGCACGTTCCCCATCGCTCATATCAGATGCTAAGTATCTTTGGGAACCTTGAATTAAAGTAGATACATAAATATTATCACCTGTAATGTTTAAAACTCTATGTGGAAGTAAAACTTCCCAAGCTTCCTTCAGTTGATATAATTTAGATTTCTTTAAGTCTATAGGTTCCCCACTAATATTACTTTGATAGACGTCGATTGCTATATTAGTTTGTTCCGCAAATAAATATTGGAGTAATTTGTCAAAGTCATCTAATAGTGCTACATTTGGAGCATCATGCCATCGATATCCTATTCTATAACGTGGATCATCACACCAATTATCTCCATATTTAAGAGCCTTCTTCGCTTTATCTTCAGTAATTTTTTGAATATCTGATTTCAATGTTAAAGCTCTATGGGCTGCAATCCTGTGTGCTTTATCTCCTAGCAGTTCTTCTATATAAACAGCTAATCTTGTTTTGCCTGAACCATTTGCTCCAATAATAATCGTTGTTTCTCCAGAGCTAATAATTAGTTCTTCATTTTGAGATTCTGATGAGGAATCAGTTTTTTTAGCAATATTTAATGTTTCTGTAACCATAAATTTTCCTTGATAAGTCCTTAAATAAGGATATGAAGTATATTAACTCCAAATACCATATTATTTTATCAGTATTTTTAATAGTTCTTTTAGTATCTTCAAGTTAAATTAAAATTAATTTCCGTATTGCAACAACACAAGCGGTAAGATTTCATTCAAATTTTGCAAAAAATAAGAGGAAACTTACCGCTTGTTATCTGTTTTATTACTCCCGATTTAACAAGAAAATCCCTTTTGAGTTTAAGTGCAGATAATATTGTTCTAAACTATCGTCATAATATTCAGGGTTAAGATTGACTAAAATCTCTTTACCTTGCCAGAGAATAACAATTTCCCAATACGCCCCCATATAAATAGCACTTTTAATTTCACATTTTTGGTTTTCTTCGCCAATAGCCAGTAGTTGAACGGCTTCAGGGCGGATGCCGACTAAGCAATCGCCATTATTGACTTTAAAACGATCGGCATTTTCTAGGGTGAAATTAAAATTCCCGATTCGGATTTCATCTTGATTACGGAAAGCCTCTAAGATGGTTGATTCACCCATAAAGTTAGCTAAAAATAGTGAGTTAGGTTGAAGATATAGCATTCTGGCGGAATCTTTTTGTTTAATAATACCTTTATCCATAACGATAACTTCATCTGACACAGCAAAAGCTTCCGTTTGATCGTGTGTTACATAGAGTGAGGTAATATTTAAGCGTTGTTGTAATTCTCGAATTTTTTCACGCATAGAACGGCGTAAATTGGCATCAAGGTTACTTAACGGCTCATCAAAAAGTAACACTTTAGGTTTTAAGATCAAGGCTCTTGCAAGGGCAACACGTTGTTGTTGACCACCAGAGATTTGATCGACATATCGATCTTCAAAGCCTGCTAAATCGACCAACTCTAATGCTTCACGAATACGTGTTTGACGCTCACTTTTACTTACGCCTTGCATTTTCAATCCATAACCCACGTTATCGCCAATCGACATATGAGGGAATAGGGCATAGGATTGGAATACGATACAGATATCACGTTGTTGAATTGAATTTTGAGTGACATCTTCACCATCAATGAAAATTTGCCCTGATGTAGGATTTTCTAATCCTGCCACCAAACGTAAAACTGTCGTTTTACCACAACCAGAGGGGCCAAGTAATGTGACCATTGTGCCTTTTTTAATGGACAGACTGAGGTTATCAATTACTGTCGCTTTCCCAAAAGATTTTGTAATATTTTTGAGTACTAGAAAGTCGTTTTGTGTTTCCATTGATCTATCCTTAATTTGTTTTTTTCGCTTTTGAACGAGCAATACGGGTTTCACCCACTAGCCAGTCAAAGAAGAAAATAATTGACATCATTACTACGATAAGAATTGAGCCATAGGCAATGGCAATGCCGTATTCACCATCTTCTACACGGTTTAGAATGTAAGATGTTGCCACACGAGTATCTGCGGTAACTAAGAAAATTATCGCACTGACGGTTGTCATTGCTCGCACAAAGCTTGTTACTAAAGCTGAAAGTAACGCTGGTTTTAATAATGGCAATACCACATAAAATAAGGTTTTAAGTGAACCCGCTTTGAGTGAGAGAGAGGCTTCATCTAATGATTTATCTAGTTGTCCAAGTCCAGCAACTGCAGCACGCATACCCACAGGCATATTTCGCATTACCATTGATAAAATAATGATAATAGCCGTTCCTGTTATATAAATAGGTGCATTGTTAAAGGCGAGAATGTAGGAAACCCCGGCAACTGTACCCGGTACAGCAAAGCAGAGTAGAGTAAGGAATTCTAAAGTTTTCTTACCCTTAAATTCTCTACGTACGGTGATATAAGCAATCAATAAGCCTAATACTGCGGTAATAGGAGCGGCTGTTGCTGCAAAAATAACGGTTTGAATCAGAGATGGCCAAGCTCCGTCACTAAATCCTTGTCCAAATAGGGTTATGTAATTGTCGAGGGTAAGGGTGTAATCAACCCCCCAGTTAACGGTAAAACTTCCATAAAAAATACTGCCATAGAGTACAATATTAAATATAACCCAAGCAGCTAAACTGCAAATAATGACGAGTTTCAGACCGCTTGGAAGATCTTGTACATCCCCTCGATATGATTTTCCTGAAACAGTGACGTAAGAGCGATTACCGATCCATAAATATTGAATCACAAAAATAGCGAGTGAGAAGAGTAATAAAATTGTTCCTAAGGTACTGGCTGAAGCATAATCAAGTTGAGAGCCTGCAATATAGAAATAGATTTGGGTTGCAATAACATCATAACTTCCGCCTAGTACTAATGGTGTACTAAAGTCTGCTAATGATTGAATAATCACAACCAAGAATGAGTTGGCTAAAGCTGGTTTTAGTAATGGGAAAATGATATTTACAAACGCTTGATATCGATTTGAACGTAATGTGTAAGCCGCCTCTTCAACAGAAGGGTGAATAGATTTCAACGCACCTTCTAAAATCATAAATGACATAGGTGTGAGGGCTAATGTATGAGCTATCACAATTCCTGTATAACCGTAGAGCCAACTACGATCAAATCCTAAGTATTCGACTAAAAATGCAGTGACATAGCCTGAACGACCAAGCATTAATGTTACACCAAGACCAACCACAAATGGCGGAGTAACTATCGGTAAGATAGAGAATATTTTGCCAATAAACGCAGTACGTTTTGCAATGCGGGTGGTATAAAGAGCAAAAGCTAAACCAAATAAGGTAGAGATAATACCAACAGATACTGCCACACTTAATGAATTACCAATCACTCTTAATACGTAGGGTTGTTGGATAATATCTAAGACTTGTGTTGGTACAAATTCATCACCATCAAAAAACATTGAGATAAATATGGTGATAGTTGGATAAACAATAAAAAAGAAAATTAATAAAATAATGCAGAGTAGTGAGGCAATAATAAAGCGATCACCTTGCATTATTTTTAAATTAACAAGGGAATTGGTTGTAATAGCAATAAGTGCAAGAATTAAAGGAACCGTTGCATAGCCTAAGCTAATTTTAGCGAAAATAGCGGAACCAAAAATAAATAAAAATAATAATCCAACCCCATATAATTCAGCAATACTCCGTTTTTTTGAGTGTTGCTTTGATTTATTTTGATTTGGAAAAAGAAATAAGATAAGAGGTAAAAACCATAGCCACGTTAAATTTACTGATGACCATCCCATCGCATCTAAAATTTCATCAGGTAGTGAATCGAATAATCCATAATCTAGTGCTTGGGCAGGTAGAAATATAAAACTAAGAAAAGCAATAAAAATCCAAAATGGTGGACGAGAGAAAAAAGATACAGGCATGATATCTCCCTAACGATAAGATTATTAAAGTATTAGTACTCTAATAAAATCTAAGAGTAAAGACGATAATGCAGAAAATTACTGACTAATTTCCTGCATTACTTAATTGAGATTATTTATTGTGCTAATTTAACTTCATTAACCCACTTTTCAATAAGGCGTTTACGCTCATCACTTGAACCATATTTTTCAAAATCATAATCAATCAAGGTTAATTTTTTTGGATCAAGAGAATAAGGAGAAGGTTCAGCTGTTGTATTAGTCAATACTTGGAATGATTCACCTTTTTGCCAAGAAAGTTCTTGTGCTTCTTTTGATAATACCCAATCAACAAATAATTTTGCATTATCGAGGTTACGTGCACCTTTTAAAATACTTACGCCACCTAATTCATAGCCTGTTCCTTCTTTTGGTACGATTAATTCTAAGTTTGCCCCATTTTTCTTTTCTAATGAGTAATCGTGTAAGAAACCGACACCAATTGCAGTTTCACCTCTTGCAGCATTACGAGAAGGAGTTACGCCAGATTTGGTATATTGAGAGATATTTTTATGTAGATTTTTTAAATATTCAAAAGCTTTATCTTCTCCCCATAACTGAACAAAAGTAGCAAGTGCAGTGTAAGCCGTACCTGAGCTTTGTGGATCAGCTATTTGGATTTCACCAGCTAAACGAGGATCGAGCAAGTCTTCCCAAGATGCAGGCGGATTTTCTAAGCCTAATTCTTTTAGTCTATCCATATTTACACCAAATCCAAGGATCCCCATATACACCGCAGAACTGTAATTACCTTTGATTTTTGCTGGGTCACGGAATTTTTCGACAATTTGATCTAAATTTGGTGATTGGTAAGGTTGAAGTAAGCCCATTTCACCTGCTTGTGACTGCGGATCAAGTGTTCCACCATACCATACATCGGCTTGAGGATTGTTTTTTTCAGCATCAATTTTTGCCAGTGTACTGCCTGAACCATTACGAATAAAAGAAACTCGGACATCATATTTATCACCAAATGCTTGTGTTTCTTGCTCACACATTTGATTGGTAGCGCTACAGTAGACAGTCAAACGTCCTTTAGCTTCTGCTTGTGTGCTTAATAGTGAACCTAAAAATACGGCAGAAAGTACAGCTGAGAGTGTTTTTAATTTCATAACATAATCCTCTTGAATAGAAAGGACGGTTAATCTAGCGTATTTTAAAAATTAATACTGTGATTTTGTTCACAAAAGAAGCCCGATATAAAGATAATGAAAATATATTAAAAATATTTGTAGAAATATAAAAAATACGCTATCAACTAATAGAATTAGCTATTTTGTTAATTTTTTAGTCTGTAAGTTTATCAAAACTAGTAAATATAAGACTTTGAACCTATCTCTCGCTTTTATCTAGGGGCTAATCTATGTCAACCCCTTATTTTATATTGATATAGAATATGCAAGAATGATAAACCAAATTGGTACTTAAATTAGTTATCAAGGAGAATCACTATCTTTTTATTGCACCTAATATTCCTCGCATAATTTGTTTTGTAACTTGATTTCGGATATTACGACCAATAGATTTAGCGACACTTCCTACCATTTTTTCAGCTATGGATTGTTCACTTTTTTTCTTAGTGTCAAAAATACTCCCTAGAATACCGCCCAATAAACTATTTTCATCCTCTTTCTCTTTTTGTTCTGCTTCTTGTTCCAAATTAAGTCTTTGAGTAAGAACCTCAAATGCTGATTCATTATCAATGTATTGGCTATAATGAAGATAAAGGTCATCTTGTTTAACAAAATCAAGGCGTTCTTGGTCTGAAATTGGTTGAAGTTGACTCTTCGGAGGATAGATATAAGCAATTTCAACAGGTGTTGGCATACCTTTTTCATCTAATGTGGAAACAAGAGCCTCTCCAACACCAAGTTGAGTAATAGCATCGACAACGTTAATATTGGGGTTGGAACGGAATGTTTCAGCAGCAGATTTTACTGCTTTTTGATCTCTAGGGGTAAAGGCTCTTAATGCGTGTTGAATTCTATTTCCCAACTGCCCCAACACTCCATCTGGTAAATCAAGAGGATTTTGAGTGACAAAATAGACTCCAACTCCTTTTGATCGAATAAGTCGAACGACTTGTTCAATTTTATCTACTAAAACTTTTGGAGCATCATCAAACATCAGATGTGCTTCATCGAAGAATAATATAAATTTTGGTTTATCAGGATCGCCGACTTCTGGAAGTTGTTCAAAAAGTTCTGCCATAAACCAAAGAAGGAATGCTCCATACATTTGGGGTGAATTTACGAGTTTTTCAGCATTAAGTACATTAATAACGCCTAGTCCTTTTTTTGTTTGAATCCAATCATTTAAATCTAAAGCAGGTTCACCAAATAAATTGGTAGCACCTTCATTTTCTAATCGAAGTAATGAACGCTGAATAGCTCCTACACTTGCAGCAGAGACATTGCCATATTTTACTCGGAATGTTTTGGCATTTTCTGCTACAAATTGAAGGATTGCTCTTAGATCTTTTAAATCAATTAGTAATAACCCTTGATCGTCTGCAACACGAAAAACAAGATTAAGCAAGCCTTCTTGAGTATCATTCAAATTGAGTAGGCGAGAGAGTAGCATCGGTCCCATTTCTGATATAGTTGTTCGTAGTGGGATACCTGTTTCACCAAAAACATCCCAAAAAGAAACAGGAAAACCAGATAAATAATCTTCACCACCTAATTTAAATTGCTCAATTCTTTCTGCAACTTTTCCAGTTAAACTACCCGCTTGTATTAACCCAGATAAATCTCCTTTAACATCAACAAGGAAAACAGGGACACCATCCAAGCTAAAAGATTCAGCTAATGTACGCAACGTCACTGTTTTTCCTGTTCCAGTTGCTCCTGCAATAAGTCCATGACGGTTTGCCATTTTAGAAATTAATGAGAGTTTTTTATTATCTTTAGTTTGTGCAATAGTATAGTTCATTGTAAATCCTTGATTAAATTTTACTTATATTGTTACTAGGAAATTAGTTTCATACTCTATGATCAATAAAGAAGATCTTATTTTTAATTTATTTGATAATTGTTCACCGGCTAAATTACAAAATCCAATTCTGATCAAACTTATTTATTCTTGAATATAACTCATAAAATAGTATTGCTTTTAAATTTACCAGACTAAAATAAAGTCTAGGCTTTTCTAGTTCTGGTTCTCTTATTATTAAAACGCTTTGAACGAGTTTTTGAACGACGTAATTTGGGTAACGATAGTAGTGCTTGATTATCATATTGACTTACAGAAATTGAGTGTCCAATGTATTCTTCAATAGCAGGTAGATTTACTGCATATTGTTCACATGCAAAACTAATAGATGAGCCACTTTCACCAGCACGTCCTGTTCTACCAATGCGATGAACATAATCTTCACGATCATCAGGAAGATCATAATTAAACACATGAGTAACATCAGGAATATGTAAACCACGAGCTGCTACATCTGTTGCCACTAATATATCAAGATTACCGTGTGTAAATTCATCTAATAAAGTTAAACGTTTTTTCTGAGGAACATCGCCAGTTAATAATCCAACACGATGACCATCAGCACTTAAGACACACCAAATATCTTCACACTTATGTTTAGTATTAGCAAATATGATACAACGATCAGGCCATTCTTCTTCTATTAATGTGAGTAATAATGGCATTTTATCTTCATTAGAAGGATAAAAAAGTTCTTCTTTAATTCGATGACCTGTACGTTGTAAAGGCTCGATTTCAACATACTCTGCATTATGCATATCTTCAAAAGCCAACTCTCTCACCCTATGAGAAAGGGTTGCTGAGAATAGCATTGTTAGGCGAGATTCTGGTTTTGGACATTTACGCATTAAATAACGAATATCTTTTATAAAACCTAGATCAAACATTCTATCCGCTTCATCAAGCACCACAACTTGAATTTTATCTAAATTGATAATGTTTTGTTTTACATAATCAATCACACGTCCAGTTGTACCAATTAGGATATCAACGCCTTGTTCGATAGCCTGTAATTGTTTGTCATAGCCATCTCCACCATAAGCAAGCGCTAAATTTAGTCCTGTGCGTTGAGTAAATATTTCTGCATCTGCTGCAATTTGAACAGCTAATTCTCGAGTAGGAGCTAAAATAAGAGCTTTAGGTTGGTTTGATTTTGATTCAATAGGGTGACTTAGTAGGTGGTTAAATGTGGCAACCAAGAAGGCTAATGTTTTTCCAGTTCCTGTTTGCGCTTGTCCTGCAATATCTTGCCCAATTAATGTGTAGGGGAGTGTTTTAGCTTGAATTGGGGTACAAAATTCAAAATTTTTACTATCTAAAGCATCTAAGACACTTTCTTGAATAGGAAAATCAATAAATCGTTGTTCTGTAAGATGTTTAGACATCATATTCTCCTTGGATTAGCAAACGGTAAGTTATAGTGAATAATTTACAAAAATTGGTGAAGAAGTTACCGCTTGTAAATCTAATTATTTTTATATAGAAAATTTGTGGAAAGATATCACAAATAGCATAACTTTAGTATAATCTTCCAACATTTCAACCTGCTATTTCTTCAATTAGGGAGTATTTATGACACTTGATAGTAATATCACTTTAAAAAATCGCCATTTTTTACGTTTAATGGATTTTGAGCCAACTGAAATTAAGTATTTATTGGCACTATCTGCAAAATTAAAAGCAGATAAAAAAGCAGGTCGAGAACTACCAACAATGAAAGGTAAAAATATTGCCTTAATTTTTGAAAAAAGTTCAACAAGAACTCGTAGTTCTTTTGAGATTGCTGCATTCGATCAAGGTGCTAATGTGAGTTACATTGGACCAAGTGGCTCACAAATTGGACATAAAGAATCAATGAAGGATACTGCTCGTGTATTGGGTAGGATGTATGATGGTATTCAATATCGAGGATATGGTCAGGAGCTTGTGCAAACATTGGCGGATTATTCAGGTGTGCCGGTATGGAATGGATTGACGGATGAATTTCATCCAACTCAAATTTTAGCTGATTTTTTAACAATGCAAGAGCATTGTGATAAACCATTAAATCAAATGAAACTAGCTTATCTAGGAGATGCTAGAAATAATATGGGAAATTCATTTGTTGAAGGGGCGGCTTTAATGGGTGTTGATTTGCGTCTTGTTGCACCAAAACAATTCTTCCCTGAGCAAACTTTACTTGATGAAGTTGCAGAAATGGCAGAAAAAACGGGGGCAAAAATTACTTGCACAGAGGATGTTGCAGAAGGTGTGAAAGGTGTAGATTTTATCTATACGGATGTGTGGGTTTCAATGGGTGAACCTGAATCAGCTTGGCAAGAACGAATCAATATAATGAAGCCTTACCAAGTGAATACTGAACTTATGCAATTAACGGGTAATAAAAATGTAAAATTTTTACACTGTTTACCTGCTTTTCATGACGATCAAACTAAAATCGGTAAAGAAATTGCTGACAAATATGGTATGAAAGGGTTAGAAGTAACTGATGAAGTTTTTGAATCCGAAGCATCAATTGTGTTTGATGAGGCAGAAAATAGAATGCATACCATTAAAGCTGTGATGGTTGCAACTTTAGGTAATGCTGAATACTTATAGATAAAATATAAAGTGACACAATAATAAAAAGGGACGAATAATTTCGTCCCGATGTTGTGTGTTGCTATCTTTAATTTATTTTAGTTAATTGCTCTAGCCCCTTCGTTATCAACCTTACAAATATGAATAAATCCATCTGAATTTTGTAGGTATTCTTTTTCTAAGAACGCAGAGATTTTTTGTGCAAAAGCTAAATTTGGTGCAATTGCATACATTGTTGGACCAGAACCAGAAATACCGACTGCCATAGCTCCTAGATCTTTGCAACCTTGTCGAACTGCTGAGAAATTAGGTAATAAGTTTTCTCTATAAGGTTCTGCAATAAAATCTTTCATCATTGACACAGCTAATTGAGCTTGTTGGGTATGACAAGCGTGAACAAAGCTACCTAAATGTCTAGCTTGAGCAATCATATCTTGTCTGCTGTAATTTTTCGGTAAAATTGCTCTTGCTTCTGCCGTAGAAACTTTGATTCCCGGATAAGCCAGCACCCAATACCAATCATCAAAGAAAGGTAATGTTTGACAAATATTACCTTGTGATTCAGTCATCATTTGTAGCCCACCTAAATAACATGGTGCGACATTATCATAATGAATAGATCCAGAGATTCGGCCTTCCAATTTTCCCATCATTGCTAATAACTCCATTTTAGTAAATGGTGTATCGTGGAATTTATTTAAGGCTACTAGTGCAGCAACAATAGAGCAAGCACTAGAACCTAAACCAGAACCAATTGGCATATTTTTTTCAAGGATTAAACGGAGTTTTTTGATTTCGCCTCCGCGTAATTTTAAACGTTCACTAAATAGGACATAAGCTTGATAAACAATGTTCTTATGTATATTCTTAGGTAACTTTTGAGCAAAAAAACCGATATTTTCTAATTCAAAAGGTATCTCTGATGATTCAATTTGTACCACATCGCCGAGCAATGATCCGTCAACAGGCGAAATAGCAACACCGAGAGAATCAAATCCAACACTTAAGTTTGCACTTGTCGCTGGGGCATAAATTCTAAGTGAAGTCATTAGTTTACCCCTCCGCTTAAAGTACGTAAAATATCCGCAAAGATTCCCGCAGCTGTCACGTTATTACCTGCACCGTATCCTCTTAATAGTAATGGACTAGGACTATAGTAGCGAGTATAGAATGCTAAGGCATTTTCACCATTTTTTACTTTGTATAATGGATTATCTTCGCTGATTTCTTTAATTTCAACACGGCATTTATTTTTTTCAATTACCCCAACATATCGTAAAACATTGTTATTAGCGGTCGCTTTCTCTACACGTTTTGCAAATTCTGCATCAAATTCAGGTAACATTACTAAGAATTCTTCAGTGGTTTTACCCTCAGCAAAACCTTGTGGAAGAATACTTTCAATTTCCACATCTTGCAGTTCTAAATCAAGTCCGGTTTCACGTGCTAGAATTAATAGTTTACGTGCAACATCTTGTCCAGATAAATCATCACGAGGATCTGGCTCAGTAAAGCCTTTTTCTTTGGCTAATATTGTTGCTTGAGAAAGGGTCAATCCTTCTTCAAGTTGTCCGAAAATATAAGAGAGTGATCCTGATAAAATTCCTTCGAATTTTTGCACTTCATCACCTGCCGCAAGTAAGTTCTGTAAGTTTTCGATAACAGGTAATCCAGCGCCTACGTTCGTGTCATATAAGAATTTACGTTGACTTTGACGTGCTTTTTCACGCATTTCTTGGTAGTACTCAAAGCTTGATGTATTCGCTTTTTTATTTGGAGTAACAACATGGAATCCTGACTTCAAAATATTCGTGTATAAATCGGCAACAGATTGTGATGTTGTACAATCAACTAATACAGGATTAACAACATGGTGTAATTTTATAAAAGAACGGATAAGTTCAAAGTCTGAAGGTTGAGTAGCATTTTCTAAATCTTCTTTCCAATTCTCTAATGCTAATCCATTCTCATCGAGTAGCATTTTGGTCGAGTTAGCTAAAGCACATACACGAATTTCAATGTCTTTTTTAGCAAGATAATCTTTTTGATGTCTAATTTGTTCAATAAGTTCGCTACCTACACCGCCTACACCAATAAGGAAAACATCAATAAATTTTTTATGATTAAATAATGCTTGATGAGTAGCTTTCACTGCTTCGATAGCTTTATTCTGAGAAATTACTACAGAAATAGAGCGTTCCGATGAGCCTTGTGCAATAGCGATAATACTAATATTAGCTTTTGCTAAAGCGGAGAAGAAACTTGCAGCAATACCTTTAGCAGTCTTCATTCCATCACCCACAACAGAAATAACAGACAATTCCTTGATAACTTCAATAGGATCGAGCAAACCATCTTTAAGTTCTTGAGCAAATTCTTCGTTAAGGGCAGAAATTGCTTTATCTGCTGATTTAACGGGTATACAGAAGCTAATGCTATATTCAGAAGAGGATTGAGTGATTAAAATAACGGAGATTCCTTCTCTCGACATAGTTGAGAAGACTCTTGCTGCCATCCCAACCATACCTTGCATACCAGAACCAGATACATTGAACATCGCCACATTATCTAAGTTTGTAATACCTTTGACTTTCAATCCGTCTGTAGCGATATTGCCATCAATAATCGTACCTTTACCATCTGGATTGCTGGTATTTTTAATTAAACAAGGGATATTGAGAGAGACGAGAGGACCGATAGTACGAGGATGGATAACTTTAGCACCAAAGAACGATAGTTCCATAGCTTCTTGATAACTCATGGATTCTAAACAAATAGCATCAGGTACTAAGCGAGGATCGCAAGTATAGACACCATCAACATCTGTCCAAATCTCACAAACATCAGCATTTAAACAAGCAGCTAAACAAGCAGCAGAGTAGTCAGATCCATTTCTACCTAATAAAACAAGTTCGCCTTGTTCATTACCTGCGGTAAAACCTGCCATTAAAACGATATTTTTTTTAGGAATAGAATTGGCATCAATACGTTTTGTTGACTCTTCAATATCAACAGATGATTCTAAATAATTACCATAAGCTAATAACTTTTCAACAGGATCAATACGAGTAACTTCATAACCTTTTGCTTGAAACCATGCTTTCATCATTGCTATTGAAAGTTTTTCACCACGGCTATGTACGGTAGCACTGATGTTATCGGGACAGAATTTATTTTTAGCTGCTTCAGTAGCAATATCACAAATTTGTTGGATTTCTGCCTGAATAAATTGAGCAAGTCCATCACGATCAAAATTGGTATTTTGAGCATAAAGTCCATTAATAATGTTATCAAAGATTTGATTGGCTTCATCAAGGTGAGATTGGTAAGATTCACCAGCTTGTGCTTTATCCACAATTGCCACTAGATGATTGGTAATTTTAGCTGGAGCAGAAAGTACGCCTGCTGCTTGATCGGCTAAATGTGCCTTTTCAATAAGATCCGCAGCTTGTATAAAACGTTCAGCATTTGCTAAAGATGTGCCGCCAAATTTTAGAACTCGCATAATTTCTCCTGAATAGATAATTATTAAATATTTATAAAATCGGATACAAAAAAACCCGCTTTTTGGCGGGTTTATGGTGTCTTATTTTCTATTTTTTAGCAACGACAACCCGCATCATGTGTGTGCATAATGGTAATAATCGTTGTAGTAATTGTCATTGCCAAATAATTCATTGTCAGTTTATAAGTGTAAAAGCAGACGAAAGAATGTGCGAAAAAGGTTATTTTGTCAATGAATTTTTTTATATATATTTTATTATTTTTATTTATTGTTCTAGATCAAAAAAATATGTATATTTTGTTAATTTTTTGATAAAATACACTCAGAGTTTAGCTCTAAATTACTAATTTATTTTTGAAGAGGATTTAAATATGGCATACACATTACCAGAATTAGGTTACGCTTATGATGCGTTAGAACCACACTTTGATGCAAAAACAATGGAAATTCACCACTCCAAACATCATCAAACTTATGTAAATAATTCAAATGCAGCATTAGAATCATTACCAGAGTTTGCAGATAAAACACCAGGTGAAGTGATTGCAAATTTAGCTTCTATACCAGAAGATAAACGTACAGCTGTGAAGAACAATGTTGGGGGACATGCGAATCACACAATGTTTTGGAAAGGTTTAAAAACTGGCACAACATTAGGTGGTGCATTAAAAGATGCTATCGTGCGTGATTTTGGTTCAGTAGAAGCATTCCAAGCAGAATTTGAAAAAGCAGCAGCAACTCGTTTTGGTTCAGGTTGGGCATGGTTAGTATTAGAAAATGGTAAACTTTCTGTTGTTTCAACTGCGAACCAAGATTCTCCTTTAATGGGTAAGGAAGTTGCAGGCGTATCTGGTTACCCAATTTTAACATTAGATGTTTGGGAACATGCATACTATTTAAACTACCAAAACCGTCGTCCTGATTACATTAAAGCATTCTGGAATGTAGTAAACTGGGATGAAGCAGCAAACCGTTTTGAAAATCAAATTAAAGACTAATTTAAACTTTAACTTAAAAGAAAATAAAAAGGGCAGTTTAAAAACTGCCCTTATCTTTTTATGTATCTTGTGAAAAATATAGAAGCTAAAAGCTATTAAGCTTGATTACCACTAATTTTAGCAACTTCAGCAGCAAAATCTTCTTCAACTTTTTCGATGCCTTCACCAACTTCTAAACGGATAAAGCCAGTTACATCTGCACCGTTGTCTTTTAAGAATTCACCAACAGATTTTGAAGGATCCATAACAAATGCTTGACCAGTTAATGAAACTTCACCAGTGAATTTCTTCATACGACCTTCAACCATTTTTTCTGCGATTTCACGTGGTTTACCAGATTCCATTGCAATAGCAACTTGGATTTCACGTTCTTTAGCAACAACTTCAGCAGAAACATCCTCAGGTTTAACGTATTCAGGACGGCTAGCTGCAACGTGCATTGCGATTTTTTTCAATAGTTCTTCGTCTGCATTAACGCCTGCAACTAATACACCAATTTTCGCACCGTGTAAGTATGAACCTAAAACTTGTCCATCTAAGAATTGAACACGACGAATATTCATGTTTTCACCGATTTTTGCAACTAATGCAGCACGTTTTTCTTCAAATTGAGCTTGAAGAGCTTCGATTGTTATACCTTTATTTGCTAAAGCATAATCAGCCACTTCATTTGCTAATTCTAAGAAACCAGCATCTTTAGCTACGAAGTCAGTTTCACAGTTCATTTCAACTAATACGCCAAAACCATTACCAGTACGAGAGATGATAACACCTTCTGCTGCCACACGACCTGCTTTTTTAGCCGCTTTAGCTTGACCTGATTTACGCATATTGTCGATTGCTAATTCGATATCGCCATTTGCTTCAACTAACGCTTTTTTACATTCCATCATACCTGCGCCAGTGCGATCACGAAGCTCTTTTACGCGTGCTGCTGTAATTTCAGCCATTTTTTATTCCTCTCAATTTAGATATAAAGAAAAGCAGGGTACATATTGCCCCTGCTTCACAACTATGAATGTGTTTTAAGGGCTTGTGCCTTAATACGATTATTCAGCAGCTGCTTCTTCTGCAACTACAACTTCTTCTTGACCACGACCTTCTTTGATTGCAGCTACTGCTGAATTTAAATAAAGTTGGATTGCACGAGCTGCATCGTCGTTACCAGGGATAACGAAATTAACACCATCTGGGTCTGAGTTAGTATCAACGATAGCAAAAACAGGAATACCTAGGTTGTTTGCTTCTTTAATTGCGATATGTTCGTAATCTGCACCGATAACAAATACTGCATCAGGAAGACCAGCCATATCTTTAATACCACCTAAACTTAATTCTAATTTATCAAGTTCACGAGTACGCATTAATGCTTCTTTCTTAGTAATCTTTTCGAAAGTACCATCTTGCGTTTGAGCTTCTAAATCTTTTAAGCGTTTGATTGATTGACGAACTGTTTTCCAGTTAGTCAACATACCACCTAACCAACGGTGGTTAACATAGAATTGTTGGCTTTCTACTGCTGCTGCTTTTACTGCTTCAGACGCTGCACGTTTTGTACCAACGAAAAGAATTTTACCGTTGTTACCAGCAATGCGAGTTAACTCAGCTAATGCTTCGTTGAATAATGGTAAAGTTTTTTCTAAGTTTACAATGTGAACACCATTACGAGCACCAAAAATGAATGGTTTCATTTTTGGGTTCCAGTAACGTGTTTGGTGACCGAAGTGAACGCCTGCGTTAAGCATATCGCGCATAGATACTTGTGCCATAAGAAATTTTCCTTTTGTTTGAGTCCCTTATTCTTTGTCATTGGTAGAGAATAAAGGAAGGGTTTTGCCTCCACATACCCTAATAACCGACCGTTGAGAAATAGTATCTCGCCAGCACCCCGATAATTAGTCTTCGATATGTGTGTGATTTTGTGTTAATAATAAAAAAAATGATGTTTTTTGTCTTATTAGTTTAGTTAATAAGCACAAAAAACGGACGGATTTTACAGAAAAAATAGAGTAAATGCTAGTGGTTTTTGCTTAATCAGTGGTAAACGGATTTATTTATAACCAGTTGATAGAGAATTGTTACGCTTATTGAGTTAATCTATCTTAACAGCATTATTTTAGGCTATAATTCGTCAGCTTTTTAATTTAAAAATAAATAACATTAGGAATACAATTTAATGAAAAAAATGATCGTTGCAAGTTTGGTCTTGGTTTTATCAATAACTTCTTTTGCAGAGGCAAAAAGAGGTGGGTTTAAACTAAGAAAATCAAGAATGCCAGCAGCTCAGCAACATAAAGCTCAACCAAAACCTGATGCAGATTTTAATAATACACCAAATTCTGCTACAGCTAATAATATGAATGGTCGAGCAACAGGTGGCGGTTTAGGTAATTTTGTGACTGGGGCAGCAGCAGGTTATTTACTGAGTGATATGCTTTCACCAGAGCAGGCTCAAGCACAAGAAAACGTACAACAAGCTGACACTATGCAAGCGGTCGGATCTGAATCACAATCTGCAAATCCAATAAATCAATTAAGTCAGCAAGTGAGTGGCATAACACCGACTGTGCAAGCTTTTAAATCGATTGATCCTAACGATCCCAACCTTATTGAAAAAACGGGAGGTTATGCGCGCTACTGTTTGAACGGGGTACAATATTTAATGAGTACCACCAACACACAATCACCTCCAACGTTGATGGTGGATAAAAACAACACACCAGTACAGTGTGTCATTCTCCCTTAGTTGAATTTAAATGGTTTAATCTAATGCAGGTACTGGATTCCGTAAAGCCTCAATGGCTAGTCGATCTCGCTCAAGCTTTTAATCGTCCACAAGATTTACTGGAATATCTTGAATTGGATCCAAAAGAGTTTGAGCAAGATAGTGCGGCTCGGAAATTATTTGCCTTACGTGTTCCTCGCCCATTTGCAGAAAAAATGCAAAAAAAGGATCGGAACGACCCGCTTTTTTTACAAGCAATGTCTGCTCAACAAGAATTTTTACAAGCCGAAGGTTTTGTCAAAGATCCGCTTGAAGAGCAACATTCGCCTGCTCCGAATATTTTGCATAAATATTATAATCGCCTATTGTTTATGATTAAAAGCAGTTGTGCGATAAATTGTCGGTACTGTTTTCGTCGCCATTTTCCTTATGATGAAGTCAAAAGTGGTAAAGAAACGTGGATGCAAAGTTTGCAATATATTGCGGATCATAGCGAAATTGAGGAAGTAATTTTGTCGGGCGGCGATCCGCTTATGGCGAAAGACAAAGAGTTTGATTGGTTGTTAGATGAATTTGAAAAAATTACTCATCTTAAAACACTAAGAATTCATAGTCGCTTGCC
>NZ_JARIDQ010000066.1 GCF_029256985.1 Otariodibacter sp.
TCCTGATGGTCATAGTGCAGTGGAACTACCTGAATCCATTCCGAACTCAGAAGTAAAATGCTGTTATGCCGATGGTAGTGTGGTGATTCGCCATGTGAGAGTAGGTCGCCATCAGGGCTTTATTAAAGGAAACCGTAAGTTAGAGATAACTTACGGTTTTTTGCTTTTTATCTTCGAGATAAAATGTTATCCATATCTCATTTTTGTTAATTTATTGTAATTTATATATTTTTTTAAGTTATACTCTATGCGTAAGTAATGGGTTATATCATCTGTGACATCTAGTCTTTTGATAATTTCTATTATATTTTTTTATTTAACCAAGAGGAAATGCCATGTTTGGATTCGATCCAACCACAATTACATTTTTAATCTATATCGTAGGGATGATTTCTATTGGCTTCATTGCTTATCGGTTTACGAACAATTTATCCGACTATATTTTAGGTGGGCGTCGTTTAGGCAGTTTTGTAACAGGCTTATCAGCAGGTGCTTCAGATATGTCGGGCTGGCTATTGATGGGATTACCTGGTGCAATATATGCCGCAGGTTTAGTTGAAGGGTGGATTGCTATAGGTTTAACTATCGGAGCTTATTTAAACTGGCTATTTGTTGCAGGTCGATTAAGAATGCATACGGAATTTAATGCTAATTCATTAACTTTACCTGAATATTTTCATCATAGATTTGGTGATAAAACAAAATTACTGAAAATTATTTCTGCAGCGATTATTCTTTTCTTTTTTGCTATTTACTGTGCTTCAGGCGTTGTTGCTGGTGCTAGATTATTTGAGAACTTATTTGGTGTGCCTTATGAAACAGCACTTTGGTATGGTGCTTTAGCAACAATTATTTATACTTTTATCGGTGGTTTTTTAGCAGTAAGTTGGACTGACACTATCCAAGCAACATTAATGTTATTTGCATTATTTTTAACTCCAGTATTCATTTTGATCCAATTAGGTGGTTTTGAAGAAACTCATACTGTATTAATGCAAGCAGGTGAAGCTGCTAATAAAGATTTTACTGATTTATTCACTGGTACAACATTTGTTGGCTTATTAAGTCTTTCGGCTTGGGGATTAGGTTATTTTGGCCAACCACATATCTTAGCGCGTTTTATGGCTGCAGACAGTCCTCGTTCTATTCCTAACGCTCGCCGTATTAGTATGACTTGGATGATTATTTGTTTATTTGGTTCTGTCGGAATTGGATTTTTTGGTCAGGCATATTTTTTTGCTAATCTAGGACAAGCTGAATTAGTTAATCAAAATCATGAGCAAGTATTTATTGAACTTGCAAAATTATTATTTAATCCATGGGTTGCAGGTGTTTTATTATCAGCAATTTTAGCGGCAGTAATGAGTACATTGAGTTGCCAATTATTGATTTGTTCAAGTGCAATTACTGAAGATTTCTATAAAGGTATGTTAAAACCTAACGCAACAGAGAAAGAGTTAGTTTGGCTTGGTCGTATAATGGTACTGGCGATTGCAGTGCTTGCTATTGTGTTAGCTCAGGATCCTGATAGTAAAGTACTAGGGCTTGTTTCATATGCTTGGGCTGGTTTTGGTTGTGCATTTGGTCCAGTGGTTATTCTTTCACTCTTTTGGAAACGTATGAATGCCGCAGGAGCTATGGCTGGTATGTTAACTGGAGCGTTGGTTGTGGTATTTTGGAATACTTTAGTGCCAGACAGTGGTATTTATGAGATGATTCCAGGATTTATTTTAGCAACGCTTGCAATTTTTATTGTGTCACTCGTTACGCCAGCACCTAGAGAAGAAATTGTTACAACTTTTGAAAAAGCCCAAAAAGCTTACGAAAGAGAAATGAATTAATAGAAAATTAAAAGCGATTGATGTCTTATATCAGTCGCTTTTTTATTAGTAAAATTAATACTAACAAGCGGTAAGATACTCTTACTGTTTTGCAGAAGATATTTTATTCAGAAGGATTTATTTATGTCACTGCCAAACTATCAACTTCTCCCGTCAAATATAACTATTCGTTCAAAATTAAGTGCTCACTATCGAGCAGATGAGCAGTCATTAGTGAAATCATTAATTGAACAAGCGGAAACAGAATCTCTTTCAGGAGAGATTAAAATTTTAGCTAAGAAACTCGTTAGAAAAGTAAGAGAATCTCGCCAAAAAGCGAGCGGTGTGGATGCGTTAATGCATGAGTTTTCTTTATCTAGTCAAGAAGGTATTGCTTTGATGTGTTTAGCTGAAGCATTGTTGCGAATACCAGATCAAGAAACAGCAGATAAACTTATTAAGGATAAATTAGCAAAAGGCGATTGGCGATCTCACGTTGGACATAGTCCTTCGCTATTTGTTAATGCGGCAGCTTGGGGATTAGTGGTTACAGGAAAATTGTTAGATACACATAATGAGAAAGGCTTATCTTCAGCATTGACCCAACTGCTAGCAAAGGGTGGTGAACCACTGATTCGACGAGGTGTTGATGTTGCAATGCGTTTGCTTGGTAAGCAATTTGTGACGGGTGAAACAATCCAACAAGCCATAAAAAATGGTGAGAAACGTTTTGCTATTGGCTATCGTTATAGCTACGATATGCTAGGTGAAGCTGCGTTAACAGAAGAAGATGCTAAACGCTACTATAATGACTACGTTCAATCTATTCATGCCGTAGGCTCAACCTCTAAAGGGCTTGGTGTTTATCAGTCATCAGGTGTATCTGTGAAACTATCAGCAATCCACCCTCGTTATAGCTTATCGCAACATCAACGAGTAATGGACGAACTTTATCCTCGTTTAAAATCACTATTTCTATTAGCCAAACAATATGATATTGGCTTAAATATTGATGCGGAAGAGGCAGACCGTTTAGAACTCTCCTTGGATTTAATGGATAAATTACTTTCTGATTCTGATTTAGCTGGATTTGATGGTATTGGTTTCGTTGTGCAAGCCTATCAAAAACGTTGTCCTTATGTGATTGAGTACCTAACTGAGAAAGCACGAGAAAACAATCGAAAATTAATGATTCGATTAGTGAAAGGGGCTTATTGGGATACAGAAATCAAACGAGCTCAAACAGATAGCCTTGAAGGGTATCCTGTCTTTACCCGTAAAGTTCATACTGATTTGAATTATGTTGTGTGTGCTAAAAAATTGCTTTCTGCACAGGATGTGATTTATCCACAATTTGCAACCCATAATGCTCAAACGCTTGCTACCGTATATCACTTGGCTAAAGGCAAGAGTTTTGAATTCCAATGCTTACACGGAATGGGAGAAACCTTATATGATCAGGTTGTAGGTAAAGATAATTTGAATGTCCAATGCCGAATTTATGCCCCTGTGGGTTCTTATCAAACCTTACTTGCATATCTAGTTCGCCGTTTATTAGAAAATGGTGCAAATAGCTCTTTTGTGAATCAAATTGTTGATGAAAATTTAGATATTGATGAACTCGTCAAAGAACCAACCACAAAAGCCCTTGAAACAGAGGGTACTATGCATCCTAAAATTCCATTACCACAACATCTATTTGGCCAATCACGTTTTAATTCCAAAGGTTATGATTTAACGGATGCAATCTCATTAAAAACTCTTCAAGAGCAGTTAAATAATCTTTCACAAAAATATGTGGCAGAATCATTAATTGCGAACGGTAAAACAACTAATACCGAATCTCGTTTAGTCAATAATCCCGCTAATTTAACAGAAGTTGTTGGGGAAGTTATTGATGCCTCTTTAGAAGATATTGAGCGTGCGTTTGAAGTGGCAGAAGCATTTAAGTCAGAATGGCAAAATACTTCTCCAGTTGTTCGTGCTGAAGCATTAGAAAAAATGGCTGATTTAATGGAACAGAATATGCCTGTTTTATTCGATCTTGCAGTGAGAGAGGCAGGTAAAACATTAAATAATGCGATTGCAGAAGTGAGAGAAGCGGTCGATTTCTGCCGATATTATGCAAAAGAAGTGAAAGTGAATCCTGAAGGATTCACCCAACCTCGTGGCATTATTGCGACTATTAGCCCGTGGAACTTCCCTCTTGCTATCTTTGTTGGTGAAGTATCTTCTGCATTGGTAACAGGTAATGTGGTATTGGCTAAACCAGCGGAACAAACCAGTTTAATGGCACATTATGCGGTCATTTTATTCCATCAAGCAGGGATTCCTACTCAAGCACTTCAATGCTTGCTAGGAAGTGGTAAAGAAGTTGGAAATAAACTTATTGCTGATCCACGCATTGATGGTGTGATTTTTACTGGTTCAACGGCAACAGCGAAACATATCAACACGAATTTGCAAAAATCTGAGCGAATCTTACCGCTTATTGCTGAAACTGGCGGGCAAAATGCAATGATCGTGGATAGTTCTGCTTTGGCAGAGCAGGTTGTTGTAGATGTCTTGAATTCAGCATTTGATTCAGCAGGACAACGTTGTTCAGCTTTACGTGTACTTTATTTACAAGAAGATATCGCCGATCATCTACTTGAAATGTTAAAAGGTGCAATGGCGGAATTAAAAGTCGGTAAACCGCAAGCTCTTAATATTGATGTCGGCCCTGTGATTGATCGTACTGCACAATCTCGTTTACTTGAGCATATTGAGAAATTCAAAAAGGTTGCAAAATCTTATTATCAAGTACCGATAGAGGATTCTGTTGAACAGGGTGGAATCTTTGTACCTCCTACATTACTAGAGATTGATAATATCCGTCAGCTCACACAGGAAGTCTTTGGACCAGTTCTACACGTAGTTCGATTTAATGCTAAAAACTTATCGCAAGTGATGAAAGATATTAACTCGACTGGTTTTGGATTAACCAGTGGATTACATAGCCGTATTGATGAAACTGTTGAGCAATGGTTAGCAACAATTGAGGCAGGTAATTTATATGTGAACCGCAATAC
>NZ_JARIDQ010000078.1 GCF_029256985.1 Otariodibacter sp.
CTTTAACCAATATTGATGAATTACTTGATTTACCACTTGTTGAGCGTAGCCAAAAAATTCTTTCAGCATTAATTGGGGACGAACTCCCAACCGAAACCTTAAATACCATGGTAAAAAATGCGTTTACTTTCCCTGCTCCACTTGCCAAAGTAAATGAGCAAATCTACGCATTAGAGCTTTTCCACGGTCCAACATTGGCATTTAAAGACTTTGGTGGTCGCTTTATGGCACAAGCCCTTGCAGCAGTGCGTGGCGATGGCAAAATCACGATTCTGACTGCAACTTCTGGTGATACAGGTGCAGCGGTTGCTCACGCTTTTTATGGCTTAGAAAATATCAATGTCGTTATTCTTTATCCAAAAGGTAAAATCAGTCCACTTCAAGAAAAATTATTCTGTACTCTAGGGGGTAATATTCGCACAGTGGCAATTGAATCTGATTTTGATGCTTGCCAAGCCCTTGTGAAACAAGCCTTTGATGATGAAGAATTACGCCAAGCAATCGGGCTAAACTCTGCAAACTCAATTAACATCAGCCGTTTGCTTGCTCAAGTGTGTTACTACTTCGAAGCAGTGGCACAATTACCAAAAGAAAAACGTAATAACGTAGTGGTTTCTGTGCCAAGTGGTAACTTCGGTAACTTAACCGCAGGATTGATTGCGAAAACTTTAGGCTTACCAATCAAACGTTTTATCGCCTCTACCAACGCTAACGACACCGTTCCTCGTTACTTACGTTCTGGAAAATGGGAACCGAATGCAACGGTTGCCACCCTTTCTAACGCAATGGACGTAAGCCGACCAAACAACTGGCCTCGTGTCGAAGAATTATTTAAACGCAATAACTGGAACTTAGCCGATCTTGGCTCTCTCTCATTAAATGATGATGAAACAGAAACCGCACTCAAAGTGGAATATGCTGAAGGCTATTTATGTGAACCACACGGAGCAATTGCTTACCAGGCTTTAAAAGATCAATTAAAAGCCGATGAAACAGGCATCTTCCTCTGCACCGCCCACCCAGCGAAATTTAAAGAATCGGTAGAACGTATTTTAAATATCGAGCTACCATTACCGGAAGCATTGGATAAACACAACAAACTCCCTCTACTTTCTGACACAATGGCGAATGATTTTGAAAAATTAAGAGCGTATTTGTTAGCGAAGTGATATAGGAATAAGCGGTAAGATCCTAATGATAATTTGCAAAAGTTTGAGAGGATCTTACCGCTTGATATTTAATGATTTTATTATGAAAAGAGCAATTATTGTTTTCATTTTTGGACTATTATCTATTCTGATATTACTAAGCTTAATAACGCTTATTTTTTATACCCATGAACAAAACCTTTTCAGTACTGTAATTTCTAGCTTAAGAGAATCAGCAAAAAACAACGGATTTTGGACTCTTCTAACAGTAATTATATCCTCTCCTGTTGCTTTTGCTATTTGGTATTTTCGTGATCAAAATACCACTCAACAAATTGAAAATGCTCGTAAAGATACTAACCTGAAAGAATTCCAAAAAATAGCTGAATGGGTAAGTGGTGCTCACCTAATTGAAGATAAATTTATTGAAAAAACGTCAAGAATTGATAATCAAAAAAAGGAACTAGAAATAACACAAGAATATACAGATATTCCTTGTGGCCTTTCTATTCCTACTTATAGCAAAAAAGATGGTGCAGTCGGGCTACAAATTGCAGCGATTTATAACTTATTGCCATTTTATCGAGGTGAGCATGGAGAAAGCTTCAAAAAGCCTGCGTTGAACTTGTTAACTTCTGCTTGGTTAGCCATGCAACAAAGAGATATAGAGGCTTTGGAAGCCACTAAGTCCACTAATCATTTGAAAAACAAGAGTATAAAAAATATCCGCAACAATGCCAGCTCTCCTATAGGAAGTGCTATTACACGAGTATTATTATCACTAAATAATAAGGGTGAAATCTGCTTATTAGAGCATAGAGAATTCTTCCCAGCATCATGCCTAGTTGGAATAAATTTTAATCGTGTTGGAGTTGATCGTAAAATACTAGAAAATATATTTAATAATTTAGACTGTAGAGGGGTGGATTTTACTGGAGCTAAACTTAAAAAAGTCCATTTCTATAACGCTAAACTTAGGAATGCTAATTTTACCAAGGCTGATTTGTTAAAAGCTGACTTTTCAAAAGCAAATTTAGACAAGGTTAATTTTACAGGAGCCGATTTAGAAAAAACTAATTTTACAGATGCAAAATCTATAGAAACCGCTGATTTTACTGGTGCCAAAAACCTCGATAAAGCTATCGGCTTACCGCTAGAAATTATTGAGAAATATAGTACTCCCTCAGAAAACTAATCAAAAATAAGCCTAGCTCATTGCTAGGCTTTTCTCTTTTCATCAACTGTTGCAAATCAATCACACAAACTCACCGCTTGTATTTCATCTTATTTTTCTATAACAGATTAAAGAGAAGCAATGTTGTAGATTTGCTCACCTTTTCTAATATTGAGCTACCCATTTTTACTGGAAGGATAACCAAGTTATGTCTTTTTATACTAAGAATTACTCGATCGGGAGATACTGACAATGCACTAAATTGAATAATAAAAATACAATTGGTTTGCAAAATATAAAGCTATATTGAAATTGATTTGATTAGCAATAAAATGCCATCAGATTCATGGAAAAATGATGTAAGTTCAAAACTATCTTCTTTTTTTACAAAATCATATTAGCAACTAATCACTTATAGCTATGAATTTTGTTTGTAATTTGGACATTGAATGATAGTATTCGCCGTCGCTTTTATTTACTCAACATTTATTTTATAGGAGTATATTTATGGATACCGCATTAATGCTATCTGCGGTTGTGGGATTAGGTATTGCAGCTCAATGGCTCGCTTGGTACTTAAAACAACCCTCTATTTTATTTTTATTGTTAATTGGTATTTTAATTGGACCTGTTTTCAACTTATTTAATCCTGATGTCATATTAAGTGATTTATTGTTTCCATTTATCTCATTAGGTGTTGCTGTTATTCTCTTTGAAGGAGCCTTAACTTTAGAGTTTGAAGAAATTAAACATCATGGAAGAGTCGTACAATTACTTGTTACCATAGGGATGTCGATCACTATTATATTGATATCTCTAATTACTTATTTCCTATTTGATATAGATTGGCGTATTGCTTTATTGTTTGGTTCTCTTGTCTGTGTAACTGGACCAACCGTTATTGTACCACTACTACGAAGTGTTCGACCTAATGAAAATATTTCAAATATTTTAAAATGGGAAGGGATAATTATTGATCCAATGGGGGCAATAGCTGTTGTTTTGGTTTATGAATATATCATTTCTGGTGGAGAAGCGAGTGAAATAGGAACCTTTGCAAAAATTATTGGTATTGCTGGTGTGTTAGGTATGGTTGGAGCATGGATTCTTGCGAATTTAATTAAACGTCACTTTATTCCTGAATTTTTACGTAATGTTTTTGTATTAGCCTATATATTATTATTATTCTCAACTTCAAATCATTTTGCTCATGAATCAGGTCTTTTAACAGTAACGGTATTAGGCGTTGCTTTGGCCAATTGGAAAAATTTTCCTAAAGAGAATATTTTAGAGTTTAAAGAGTCTCTTACCGTTCTATTAATCTCTGTCTTATTTATTGTATTAGCAGCACGTATGAATTTAGAGAGTTTGCTTAGCGTTGGACTTTCTGGAATTGCCCTACTCTTCCTTGCTATGTTTATAGTTCGCCCATTAGCTGTATGGATATCATCCTTCAGATCTAATTTAACTTTTAATGAAAAAGCCATGATTAGTTGGGTTGGGCCTAGAGGTATTGTAGCCGCGGCTATTTCTTCATTATTTGCTATTCAACTGCAAGGTTATAATATAAAAGGTACTGAGTTACTGATTCCTTTAGTATTCTTAATTATTATCGGTACTGTTTTGATTCAAGGACTAGGAGCTAAAGCTATTGCTGGATTACTTGGTGTACGTGAAGTGGCTAATACTGGTGTACTTATTGTCGGAAGTAGTCCAGTTGCATTAACTATTGCAAAATCATTAAAAGATCTTGGTATAGATGTTATTGTTGCAAATAGCAATTATAGTGAAATTTCAAAAGCAAGAATGTTGGGGTTACGTACTTATTATGGTAGCCCTATTTCTACTCATGCAGATAACTATTTAGATTTAATTGGAATTGGTTATTTATTTGCGATCAGTACAGATAAAGAGTTAAATACACTATCAGAAATTCATTATCGCCACGAGTTTGATGAAAATAATATCTATCGAATTCGCTTTAGTGAGGATAATAATCAAACTGAACGTCATAATAAGCATAGCTATCGCTCAAATTGGTTATTTGGACAAGATATTACTTACGCAAAACTAGCCAGCTTAATTTCTAAAAATGCTAGAATAAAAGTGACTAATCTGACGGACAATTATACTTTTGAGAAGTATAAAGAAGATAATAAGCAATTTTTACCACTCTATACTGTGGATGAAAATAATCTTATCTCTATTATTGATGCTGAACATATGCCAAAGAATTGCCGTTTAGTATCACTTGTACCTGAAGAAAAACTAGATAAATAAAATTAAATAAAGGCAATATAGTTCTAACTATAGTGCCTTTATTTTTATGTTGCTCAGATATATTACTTAAGATTTTTTATTACCAAATAAATTCCCAATTAAGAAACCAACTAATCCAATAAATAATGCTGGAACAATAGTGTGAAAACTCAAGAATGTGATACCAAAGCTTGCCATTATTACATAGCTAGCTAACCCAGCAATCATTGAACAAATTGCACCGGTTGCATTTGCTTTATCCCAATATAGCCCTAATACGATAACCCATAAGAAAGTTGATTCTAAGCCACCTAGTGATAATAGATTTAACCAAATCAACATATCAGGTGGGTTAAATGCCAGAATAAGAGCAAATAATGTGAGTAAAAGGGTGGCTAATGTTGAAAATAATTTGATACGAGATTCATTTTCTACTGCTTGAGGGCGAATAGCTAAATATAGATCTTTAATCATTGTTGAAGAAGATTGGATTAGCATTGAATCAATCGAAGACATAATTGCAGCCATTGGTGCTGCAAGGAAAATACCTGCAACAACAGGAGGAAGAACTTTTAACATTAAAGTTGGAATAACTTGATCTACGACTTTTAAATCAGGGGCAACAGCTCGACCTAATGCACCAGAAAGATGCATACCTAACATTAATACTGCGACAACAATAGTACCGATAATCATCCCATTATGCAAAGATTTACTATCTTTATATGCCATGCTTCTCACAGCTAAAGAAGGCAAGCCAATTAGTCCAAAACAGACAAGTACCCAAAATGATGCCATAAAGGTCAGGTCTAACGGGCGTTCATCTATTCCATAAGGTTCAATCAGTTGAGGGTTGATAGTTTCAAGCTGATTAACTGCATTTTCAACGCCTCCTGCTGCATAAATTACGCCCCCCAGTAGTAATGTTGTCCCCACTAACATTACTAAACCTTGTATAGTGTCTGTTAATACAACGGCTCTAAATCCACCAATAAAGGTATAAAGCCCGACTGTTATAGCAAAAATAAGAATAGCACTGGTATAAGATATACCGAGTGTAGTTTCAAGTAATCGACCTGCACCAATAAATTGAACAACAATCATGGCAAAAAATGACAGTAATAACGCAAAGCTTGATAGCCATACAACCACAGGGCTTTTATATCGAGCAAATAGCATATCATTGATTGTGATACTATTTGTTTTACGTGCGAGAATCGCAAATTTCTTACCCAAAATACCGAGAGATAGAATAACGGCAGGAACTTGTATCATGGCTAAAAGTACCCAGCCCAAACCATATTTATAGGCTGCCCCCGGTCCCCCAATAAAGCTACTTGCTCCCACATAAGTTGCGGCGATAGTCATAGCAAGAACAAATCCAGACATTGAGCGACCACCGACATAATATTCAGATAAAAAATTACCCTGTTGGCGTTTACGGTAAGCGTAGAAAGCTACACCGAATACGAAGCATAAGTAAGCAACAAGAGGGAGTAATATGGAAATATTCATTTTATTCTTTATCCTCTAAATCAATGTCCTTATAAACTGTTCTAATTACAATTATGGTGAGTAATACAAACAGGATGGATAAATAGATACAACTAAATTCAAACCAGATAGGAAAACCTAATAATCCTCTTCCAGTTGGTGAGAAATAAGCAAACCCAATCCAACCAATAAGATAGATAAAGGTGAGCCATAATGCCCAACGAACTTCTCGTTTAATTTGTTGTTGGTTTTTCATCTTTTTCTCCTAAAAAATAACCTCATAAAAATGAGGTTAAAACAGATTTGCAATTATAGCTATATAAATATGAATATCATTATGTTATGAACATTACTAATCATCTTCGGGCTTTGATTTCATTAATTCCTCATCGGTCGGCAAAGGCTGTCCAGTAAATGCGTGTAAAAATGCTTCACATAATAATTCACTATTTGTTGCATGACGAAGGTTATTAATTTGACGACGAGTACGTTCATTGGTCAAAATCTCCAATACTTTAATTGGAATAGAAACTGTAATTTTTTTGACTTGTTCACTTTTCTTCCCATGTTCTGCATAAGGGCTAATATATTCACCATTCCAATCTACCATTAATCGTTTCCTCATCATAAAAATGAAATTCCTGCGTATTCTAATTAAAATTAGACAGAATCGCAATCTAGACGTCCAGATTTCTTTATGGGCAAGCGGTCATTTCTCAAATAAATATTGCAAATTTATGGGAATACGGAAAAGTGTGCTATCATGTGCAATAATTATGAGCATTTATTTTTAAATGTAATGTTCTACACAATAGCAATGTTAGTTTATCTGTCACGTACCCATCCGTTATACCCTATCTAACTTTATTTTAACTACAAGATTATAATATTTATATTATTTCAAATAAGAAGAACTATGATACAAGATCCAAATTACCAACAAGAAAAAGAAAAATACGAAAACCCAGTCCCAAGTCGGGATTTCATTTTACAGACTATCCGTGAATATGATGCGCCGATGAGCAAAGAAGAATTGCTTACTCAATTTCAAATTGAAGATGATGATCGTAAAGAGGCGATTCGTCGTCGCTTACGAGCAATGGAAAATGATGGACAGTTAGTTTTCACTAAACGTCGTCGTTATGCCTTACCTGAAAAAATGGATTTATTAAAAGGTAGTGTGATTGGCCATCGTGATGGTTTTGGCTTTTTACAAGTTGAAGGCGATGATGACTGGTTTATTCCTAATGGGCAAATGTTGCGTGTTATGCATGGCGATTTTGTTTTAGCTCAACCAAATGGGAAAGATCGTCGAGGACGTAAAGAAGTGCGCATTGTTCGAGTACTTGAAGCACGTAAGAAACAAGTGGTTGGACGCTTTTTCACAGAATCAGGCATTAACTATGTTGTACCTGACGATAGCCGTTTACAGCAAGATATTTTAATCCCAGAAGAACATCGTTTAGGTGCGAGAATGGGACAAGTCGTTGTCGTTGAATTACAACCTCGAAAAGCCGATTTTAAACGCCCTGTTGGCTTTATTACCGAAATTCTTGGTGATAATTTAGCACCTGGTATGGAAATCGAAATTGCATTGCGAAACCACGATATTCCTCATGTTTGGAGTGAAGGGGTAGAAAAACAAATTCGTCAGTTTAATGAAGAAGTGCCAGAAGAAGCGAAAAAAGGGCGAATTGATCTGCGGAACTTACCGCTTGTTACCATTGATGGTGAAAGTGCGAGAGATTTTGATGATGCCGTATTCTGCCAAAAAGAAGAAAATGGTTGGCGTTTATGGGTGGCGATTGCTGATGTCAGCTATTATGTTCGTCCGAAAACTGCTCTTGATTTAGAAGCACAACAAAGAGGTAATTCTGTTTACTTCCCAAATCGTGTTGTGCCAATGTTGCCTGAAGTCTTATCAAATGGGCTTTGTTCACTTAATCCTCAAGTCGATAGATTATGTCTTGTGGCAGAAATGCGTATTTCTTCGAAAGGACAGCTAGAAGAATATGAGTTTTACGAAGCGGTAATGAATTCTCACGCTCGTTTAACTTATACAAAAGTATGGCAAATTCTAGAAGGTAATGAAGAATTACAAGAACGTTATGCGTCACTTGTTCCTCATTTAAATGAACTGAATAATATGTATAAAGTATTAGTTAAAGCTCGCCAGCAACGTGGTGCAATTGAGTTTGAAACTATCGAGAATCAATTTATTTTCAATCCTCAAGGTAGAATTGAAAGAATTGAACCGGTGATTCGTAATGATGCACATAAAATCATTGAAGAATGTATGATTCTAGCCAATATTGCTTCTGCTCGATTTATCGAAAATGCCGATGAACCTTCGCTATATCGTGTTCATGCACAACCTAGCGAAGAAAAATTAACAAGTTTTAAAACATTCTTGAAAGAGTGTGGTTTATTCCTCGATGGTGGATTAAAACCAACACCAAAAGATTATGCCAAATTATTGGATATTGTTAGAGAACGTCCAGATAAAACATTAATTCAAACCATGTTATTACGTTCATTAAAACAAGCGATTTATTCGCCTGATAATGAGGGCCATTTTGGTTTAGCCTTAACGGAGTATGCACACTTTACTTCGCCAATTCGTCGTTATCCCGATCTCTTAGTCCATCGAGCAATTAAGTATTTAATTGAAAAGGGAAAGGGCAATACTCGTCAGTATACAGACGGTGGTGGTTACCACTATAAACTTGATGATATGGATCAGTTTGGCGAAAAATGTTCAGCAACAGAACGCAGAGCAGATGATGCGACAAGAGATGTAGCGGATTGGTTGAAATGTGAATATATGCAAGATCATATCGGCGAAGTTTTTGATGGTGTAATTTCAAGCGTCACCGGCTTTGGATTATTCGTAAAATTAAATGATTTGTTGATTGATGGTTTAGTACATATTTCTCACTTGGATAATGGTTATTATCATTTTGATAGTGATCGTCAACGCTTAGTTGGAAAAAATGGCAATAT
>NZ_JARIDQ010000004.1 GCF_029256985.1 Otariodibacter sp.
GCACCATGGATTAATATTGCACATTCAACAACTTATTTCCCTGTACGTAAAGAAGTAAAAGGATATGTAGTTAGCCCATTCAGTTTACATGATTTCTATCCTGTTGACTTAGAAGAAACAAATTAATATCGTACTTGGCGTTGTCGTATTTATGTTTAAAAATGAATGCGACGCGTTTATTTGTAATATTAAGCGGTTAGATTGCTAAGTTATTTTGTGAAATTCCTTAGTAATCAATTTCGTTTATCAGTAATGAACACAGAGATTCTCAATGTTTCGATTTATTCTTAAGCGTATTTTAATGGTTATTCCGACTTTCTTAGCAATAACCTTAATTACTTTTGCTTTAGTGCATTTAATTCCTGGAGATCCTATTGAAATTCGGATGGGAGAGCGGGGGCTCTCTCCTGAATTGCATCTTGAAATGATGAAACAGTTAGGGTTGGATTTACCTCTTTATCAACAATATTTTAATTATATTGGCGGTATTTTTCATGGAGATTTAGGTAATTCATTCAGAAATAATGAACCTGTCTTGAAAGAGTTTTTTACTCTTTTCCCTGCAACGGTTGAATTAGCCTTCTTCGCATTATTATGGTCACTAATATTAGGGATCGTTTTAGGGGTAATTGCAGCGGTTAAAAAAGACTCTTGGATTTCACATACAGTTACCTCACTTTCCTTAACGGGGTATTCAATGCCAATTTTCTGGTGGGGATTGATTCTTATTTTGTATGTTTCAACCCCTTTAGGTTTACCAGCATCAGGACGACTGCCTGCAGAATATTGGATTGATGTTGATACTGGATTTATGTTAATTGATACATGGCGATCAGACGAACCGGGAGCATTTATTGCCGCAATCGAGTCACTTATCTTACCTGCAATTGTATTAGGTACAATTCCGCTTGCTGTTATTACGCGTATGACACGTTCTTCAATGCTTGAAGTATTGGGAGAGGATTATATCCGTACTGCAAAAGCCAAAGGGCTTAGTACAACTCGAGTAGTTATTGTACACGCATTACGTAATGCACTTATTCCTGTTGTAACTGTGGTTGGTTTAATTGTGGGACAATTATTGTCGGGCGCAGTATTAACGGAAAATATCTTTTCATGGCCGGGAATCGGTAAATGGATCATTGATGCCATTAATTCACGTGATTATCCTGTTTTACAAGGCTCAGTATTAATTATTGCGACGATTATTATTGTAGTGAATCTACTAGTCGATCTAATTTATGGTGTGGTTAACCCACGTATTCGCCATAATTAATTTTATTTTGGAGTGATTAAATGTCTAATGTGGAAACTTCTCCAGTACCATTAACACCCTTACAAGAATTTTGGCACTATTTTCGTCAAAATAGAGGGGCTTATGTTGGTTTAGTCTTTATTTTTATTGTTTTTCTCGCTTGTGTGTTTGCTAGTGTTGTCGCACCTTTCGATCCTATTGCGCAAAACAGAGATGCATTACTTTTACCTCCTGCTTGGTTTGATGGAGGAGATTGGCAATTTATTCTTGGAACGGATGATATAGGGCGTGATATTCTTTCTCGTATCATTTATGGAGCAAGACTTTCGGTCTTTATTGGTTTATTGATCGTATTAATGTCTTGTGTACTAGGTGTAATACTAGGGCTACTTGCGGGATATTATGGTGGTTTAGTTGATATCTTCATTATGCGATTGGTGGATATTATGCTGGCAATTCCAAGCTTATTATTGACTATCGGAGTTGTAACAATTTTAGGGCCATCTCTTGTCAATGCGGCGATTGCTATAGCGGTCGTTTCTGTTCCCAGCTATGTACGTTTAACTCGTGCATCGGTATTAAGTGAAAAAAATCGTGATTATGTGACCGCTTCTAAAGTAGCGGGAGCAGGTGTTTGGCGTTTAATGTTTATTGTGATTCTTCCAAACTGTTTAGCACCATTGATCGTACAAATGACAATGGGGATCTCGAATGCAATTTTAGAATTAGCAGCATTAGGATTCTTAGGAATTGGGGCTCAGCCTCCAACACCAGAATTAGGCACAATGCTCGCAGAATCTCGTGGTTTTATGCAATCAGCAAACTGGTTGGTGACCACTCCTGGCTTAGCTATTCTCTTGTTAGTACTAGCATTTAACTTAATGGGTGATGGTTTGCGTGATGCTCTTGATCCAAAACTTAAACAATAGGAGAACTCAATGGCATTATTAGAAGTAAAAGAGCTTTCTGTTCATTTTGGTGATCAAAAATATCCGTTTAAGGCAGTGGATAGAGTAAGTTATAAGATCGATGAAGGTGAAGTTTTAGGTATTGTTGGAGAATCAGGCTCGGGTAAATCGGTCAGTTCTTTGGCGGTAATGGGGTTAATTGATTTTCCCGGCAAGGTTATTGCTAGTGAATTGAAATTTGGTGGACAAGATTTATTGTCATTAAAACCAAAAGAAAAACAAAAAATTATTGGTGCTGATATTTCGATGATCTTCCAAGATGCAATGACCAGCTTGAATCCAAGCTACACAGTTGGCTATCAAATTATGGAAGCATTAAAAGTGCATCAAGGCGGTTCAAAATCAAGTCGTCGTCAGCGTACGATTGAGTTATTAGAAATGGTAGGTATTCCTGATCCAACTTCGCGTTTGGATGTTTATCCGCATCAACTATCAGGTGGTATGAGCCAACGTGTAATGATTGCAATGGCGATTGCTTGTACTCCTCGCTTATTGATTGCTGATGAACCGACAACGGCATTAGACGTAACCATTCAAGCACAAATTATCGATTTACTACTTGAATTACAACGCAAAGAGAATATGGCGTTGATTTTGATTACCCACGATCTTGCATTAGTGGCAGAATCAGCTGATCGAATCATTGTAATGTATGCTGGGCAAGTTGTTGAAGAAGGCAAAGCACAAGAGATCTTTAAAGCTCCATTACACCCATATACTCAAGCACTACTCAAAGCTTTACCTGAATTTGCTGAAGGGAAATCACGGCTACAATCATTACCGGGCGTTGTACCAGGAAAATATGACCGACCAAAAGGTTGCTTGCTCAATCCTCGTTGTCCTTACGCAACAGATTTATGTCGTCAAAAAGAACCTGAGTTAAGAGAATTACATGGTCGCCAAGTGAAATGTCATAGCCCATTAAATGAAATGGGTGTCCCAGTAGTTATTTAGAGTTTTACTTCTTGATTATACAAAATGCATAATCAAAGGGAGTGAGTGAGAATAAAAAATGCAAAATAATATAGAAAACGCACCGCTTCTTAATGCGGTGGACTTAAAAAAATATTATCCCGTCAAGAAAGGGATGTTTGGTAAGCCAAAATTAGTGAAAGCAGTTGACGGTGTATCTTTCACTTTAGAAAGAGGGAAAACATTGGCCGTTGTGGGAGAGTCTGGTTGTGGAAAATCAACATTAGGAAGAATGCTTACAATGATTGAAAGACCGACTGAAGGTGAATTATTTTATAATGGACAGAATTTTTTAGTTCACAATAAAGAAACAGAAACTTTACGACGTAAAAAAATTCAAATTGTCTTCCAAAACCCTTATGCCTCGCTTAATCCTCGTAAAAAGATTGGTGCAATTTTAGAGGAACCTTTGCTGATCAATACTGATTTTTCTGCAATTGAGCGCAAAGAAAAAGTATTAAGTATGATGGCAAAAGTGGGATTAAAACCGGAATTTTATAATCGCTATCCGCATATGTTTTCAGGTGGGCAACGTCAGCGTATTGCAATTGCAAGAGGCTTAATGCTTGAACCTGATATTGTGGTTGCCGATGAACCTGTTTCTGCTCTTGATGTATCTGTGCGTGCACAAGTACTCAATTTGATGATGGATCTTCAAGAGGAAATGGGCTTATCTTATGTGTTTATTTCCCACGATCTTTCAGTTGTAGAACATATTGCTGATGAAGTTATGGTAATGTATCTAGGACGTTGTGTTGAACAAGGGGAAACTAAAGCTATTTTTAGTAATCCTAAACATCCATATACACAAGCTTTACTATCTGCAACTCCTCGCTTAGATGCAGAAAATAGACGTGAAAGAATAAAATTAACGGGAGAATTACCAAGTCCACTTAATCCTCCAAGAGGTTGTGCATTTCATGCCCGTTGCCGTATGGCAAAAGATATTTGTCAGCAAGAACGACCACAATTAATACATTATGAGGACGGCTCTAAAATCGCCTGTTTTATGGTGGAATAACGATAAATTTCATTATTTATTAAGCTAAGCAAGCGGTCATTTTCTTATAAACTTTTGCAAAGTTTTAGTAAGTATACTGATCTAATACCTGTATCATAAATATGATATAAATAAACATATTGCTTGATGGGAATTTTGTACTCCTGATAGATAAGCTGTTTTAAATAAAAAATATCATATTGAATTTGATCGTATATATTTAAATAACGTATATTCTGATACAGAATATACGTTATTTTACATGGTAAAATTATTCAAATAATTCAGTATGGAGTACTTTAATAATGTCATTAGCACTCTCATTATGTACTAGAGTACATACATTGTTGCTGCTAGCTCCACAGCTGATTAAACGAATATTATACTCTGACAGTATAGTGAATAATTTTTTAGCAATTCCTGGTTGTGAATGTAGATCGTTACCAATGATTGCAATTAGCGCTAAATTCTTTTCTACTTTAACATATGAATATTGTCTCAATTCATTTAATAAATCTTCAGATAATATCTCTAATCCTGAAGATATTGAACCTGTTTGATCTAACGTTAATGCAATGCTGACTTCTGATGTAGTAATCACATCTACCGATATTTTATATTTGGCTAGAATAGAAAATACATTAGCTAAAAAACCTTGAGCGTGCAGCATATTTAGGTTAGATAACGTGAGTAAAATCTGGTTACGACGTAATGCTAAAGCTCGGAATATTGGGCGAGGCTGGGGATCTCTTGTTACCCATGTTCCACCTTGTTCTGGTACTTTACTTGATCCAACATAAACAGGAATATTACTACGAACAGCAGGCAATAATGTTGCTGGATGAAGGACTTTGGCACCAAATGTTGCCATTTCAGCTGCTTCATTAAAACTAATGGTTTCAATACGTTGAGCATTGGATACTATTCTTGGATCCGTAGTATAAATTCCCGGCACATCAGTCCAAATTAGTACATCATCAGCTTGTAAGACCTCAGCGAGCAATGCGGCAGAGTAATCACTTCCACCTCGACCTAATGTTGTTGTTTTACCTTCTGAATCTCGTCCTATAAATCCCTGGGTGATGATAATTTTACCTTCAGCAATTAATGGTTTCAGAAGATTATCTGATTGCTGTTGCGTAAGTTCATCATTAGGTCGAGCCTTTCCAAAATGGCTATCTGTGGCAATAACGTCTCTAATATCAACCCATTGTGCGGGAAAGTTTTTTTCAATTAATAATTGAGTAAAAATCAAGGTAGACATCATTTCACCATGGCTAATTAACTCATCAGTGAGAGCTAATGATGTTGCTAGGCTAGCTGACATTGCTAATGCTTCTATTTGATCAAGTAATTCTTCAATTTGTAAAATAACAGCATCAGGATTCTTTAATTGATGGATAATATTAAATTGGATAGCTTTTACAGCAGAAAGAATTTCAGCTCTTTTATCTTGTGAGCAACCATTAGCAAGTTCTACCAAATAATTAGTTACGCCAGCAGAAGCAGATAAGATAACCACTCGAGTATTTGGGTCATTGACTACAATATTGGCACAAGAAGACATTGCTTCATAATTAGCAACACTGGTACCACCAAATTTCGCAACAGAGAGATGAGACATAAGGTATTTTCCTATATTTAAATTATGTTTGCAGATATTTTGAGGATGGAAAGAGATAGATGAATATTAGAGAGTACATTATTTAAGTAATTTCAGAGCACTCCATTTAAAACCATTTTTCTATTAATCATAGTTTCAAACGACAGCTGGCAAGATTCAACCTACTCAGCCGATGTTAAATTCCTATCTAGTGAATCCCACACCTCGGCAATCATTCCCATGGCTTATCCTCAAACGGCCTAGTTCCCTAAGATAAGTTACCTGAATGTTGCGCCTCTCCCAATATGATCTTTATGAAAAATCATAACTTTTTGCTACTAGCAAAAAACCTGTATAGAAATAACTTTTTCTTATGATAATGTCAAATTAAATTTATTATATAATATATTTTCATTATTTAGATAAATTTCTAGTTTAGAAGTTATTTATATTTAAATTTGTATCAATATTCTATTTTTTACCTATTCTTTGATTCAGATTATTGCATATAATAATTTTTTTAAGTTTAATATTAATACTATTGATAATCAGGATAAGAATACCTAATGAATTGCACAGAATTATTAGTCAATGTAACACCAAGTGAAACCCGGGTTGCGCTAATTGAAAATGGTATATTAAAAGAAGTCCATATAGAAAGAGAAACTAAAAGAGGCATTGTTGGTAATATTTATAAGGGAAAAATAACACGAGTTTTACCAGGAATGCAATCTGCTTTTGTTGATATAGGATTAGATAAAGCCGCCTTTTTGCATGCATCTGATATTGTGTCACATACAGAATGTGTAGATGAAAATGAAAAAAAACAGTTTGTTGTTAAAAATATCAGTGAGTTAGTAAGAGAAGGGCAAGATATTATTGTTCAAGTTGTTAAAGATCCTTTGGGAACAAAAGGAGCTAGATTAACAACAGATATTACTTTACCTTCTAGATATTTGGTGTTTATGCCTGAAAATAGTCATGTTGGTGTATCTCAACGTATTGAAAGTGAGTCTGAACGTGAACGCCTGAAAGCATTGGTTGAACCTTATTGTGATGAGCTAGGTGGTTTTATCGTTCGCACAGCTGCAGAGGATGTAGCAGAGGAGAGTTTAGAGCAAGATGCTGCTTTTTTAAAGCGATTATGGCGGAAGGTTTTGGAGCGTAAGACAAAATACGCAACGAAAAGTATGTTATATGGAGAATTAGCGTTAGCACAGCGTGTATTACGTGATTTTGTTGGAACTCATATTCAATCTATTCAGGTTGACTCGAAGATTACTTATGAACAAGTTAAGGAGTTTTTAACTGAGTTTATGCCTGAATTATTTGAAAATGTCAGTTTATATAGTGGTAGTCAACCATTATTCGATGCGTATCGGGTTGAGGAAGGAATTCAAAAAGCATTAGATAAACGTGTTGATTTAAAATCGGGTGGATATTTAATTATTGAACAGACAGAGGCTATGACAACAATTGATATCAATACTGGTGCTTTTGTTGGACATCGAGATTTAGCTCATACCATCTTTAATACAAATATTGAAGCTACTAAGGCTATAGCGCATCAGCTCCAATTGAGAAATCTAGGTGGTATTATTATTATCGATTTCATTGATATGCAAGAGGAAGAACATAGACAACGAGTTTTAGAATCATTAGAACAAGCATTAAAAGGTGATAGAGTTAAAACGAATGTTAATGGGTTTACTCAGCTTGGATTAGTTGAGATGACACGTAAACGAACGAGAGAGAGTCTAGAGCGTATATTGTGCTGTGATTGTTCATCTTGTAAAGGTCGAGGAACAATTAAAACTGTTGAAACCGTCTGTTACGAAATTTTACGGGAAATTGTGAGAGTTCATCATTTATACCATACAGATCGATATATTGTTTATGCATCCAGAAGTGTGGGCGAATATTTAATTAATGAAGAATCTCATGCATTATTAGCTGAATTAGAAGTATTTTTAGGTAAAAAGGTTGAAATAAAAGTGGAGCATTATTATCATCAAGATCAGTTTGATGTAGTTGTTATGTAATTTTGTATAAAATTTACTCATGTATTATACAAAAGGCTTGCAAAATATAGGTGGGTAATTAGAATGTTTCTTCTCTACCTGTAATTTCATAGGTAGACTTTTGGAGTAATCCAACCGCTTTTTTTACTCATTCTGGGAGAAAACTTAAATGAAAAAATGGGCTGTGGCTTTAACATCGGGTATGGTTGTGCTAAGTGCGAATGCAATAGCGGAAGATACTGTTCATCTATATACTTGGACTGAATATGTACCAGAGGGATTATTGGACAAATTTACCGAAGAAACTGGTATTAAGGTTGAAGTTTCAAGTCTTGAATCAAATGAAACAATGTATGCTAAATTAAAGATTCAAGGTAAAGATGGCGGTTATGATGTTATTGCACCGAGTAACTACTTCGTATCCAAAATGGGACGTGAAGGTATGTTGATGGAGTTAGATCACAGTAAATTACCTGTGATTAAAGAACTTAACCCTGATTGGTTGGATCAATCTTATGACAAAGGTAATAAATATTCATTACCTCAGTTATTAGGTGCCCCAGGTATTGCATTTAATACAAATGATTATCAAGGTAGTAATTTTACTTCTTGGGCAGATTTGTGGAAACCTGAGTTTAAAGATAGTATTCAATTGTTGGATGATGCTCGTGAAGTATTTAATATTGCACTTTTAAAATTAGGTCAAGATCCAAATACTAAAGATCCAAAAGTAATTAAGGCAGCATACGAAGAATTATTAAAACTTCGTCCAAATGTTTTAGCGTTTAGTTCCGATAATCCTGCAAACTCATTTATTTCTGGTGAAGTTAGTGTTGGACAGTTATGGAATGGTTCTGTGCGTATTGCAAAAAAAGAACAAGCTCCAGTCGATATGATCTTCCCTAAAGAAGGACCAGTTCTTTGGGTTGACACCTTAGCTATTCCTGCTAACGCAAAAAATCCTGATGGTGCACATAAGTTAATTAACTATCTTTTAAGTGCACCTGCTGCAGAAAAATTAACATTAGCAATTGGTTATCCAACATCAAATATGAAAGCTTTAAAAGCTCTACCGAAAGAAATTACTGAAGATCCTGCGATTTATCCACCTTCAGAAGTGTTAAAAACAAGTCATTGGCAAGATGATGTTGGTGAAGCAATTGAACTTTATGAGAAATATTATCAAGAGTTAAAAGCTGCACAGTAATAAAATGTAACTTTTTAAGTTTATATGTAAAAGCCTTAGATTTTTATCTAAGGTTTTTTGTTATAAAGATAAATTTATTCAAAATTGTAATGCTATAGAGTAAATTATTCTTAATTTTTTTGTATCTATGGTTGCTATAAAAAAATATGTTATAATCGGAAGGCACTATAATTCTATAGAGAAAATATGAATAAACGTTTAAATATACTATTATTTTTGATCGTAGTAGTATTGGCAGGGTGGTATTTTAGTCAACAAAGTGATCAGGATCCCCAATTAGTTCAGCTAGTAAAGAGAGAAGGTGAACCTGAGTATACGGGTAATAAAATGGATACCATGGTATATGATATAAAAGGTAAACCACAATATTTTGCTGAAGCACAAGAGGTTAAATATTACGAAGCAACAGAGAGAACAGAATTTATTAAGCCATTATTGAATCTTTTTAATGCTGAATCTTCATTAAAAGATTGGAAAATTACTGCTGATTATGCAGAAATATCAAAAGAAAAGATTTTAAATTTGAAAGGAAATGTGAAGATAGAGAGCTTAAATAAAGATACTCGTCTGAATTATATTCAGAGTCAGATATTAACGGTTGATTTATCTAGTTATGATGTCTATACAGATAGTGTAGTTGTTTCAAAAGGAATGGGATTCATTACTAGTGGTAAAGGATTGAAGGGAAATTTAAAAAGTCAGGTCGCAACATTACTAGAAGATGTTGAAACACGAATCGAACCTTCTGTAATTCAATCTAAATCTAGTTCTCCAAATATTCAAAATTAACAAAGGATATTGAATGAAATTTCTTACAAAGTCATTATTTATAGCTACTTGCATTGGTATAAGTTTAAATTCTTATGCATTGAAAGGTGATACTGATCAACCGATTAATATTACATCGGGCAGTCAATCTTTAGATATGGAAAGTAACACTGTCGTTTTTTCTGATAATGTATTAATTACTCAAGGATCTATTAAGATAAATGCAACAAAAGTAACGATTATCCGTAAAGAAGGTCAAAGAGAAAAGATTGAAGCAAATGGGGCCCCTGCTAAATTCCAACAAACAATGGATGATGGAAAACCAGCAAATGGACAAGCAAATCAAATCAACTATGACTTAGGCGATGAGTTTTTAATTTTGACAGGTAATGCTGAATTGAAACAATTGGATAGCTCTATTAAAGCAAATAAAATTACTTATGATGTTAAGAAACAACAATTAAAAGCTATGAGTGGAAGCAAATCTCGGGTTAAGACTGTATTAATTCCAACACAATTACAAGATAAAAAGAATAAAAAGTAGGTAAATAATATGCCAATTCTTTATGCAGAACACTTAGCAAAAAGTTATAAAAATCGTCAGGTTGTTAAGGATGTGAGTTTAAATGTTGAGTCTGGTGAAATAGTTGGATTACTTGGTCCAAATGGTGCAGGAAAGACAACTACTTTCTATATGGTAGTTGGATTGGTTCGACATGATGAAGGACGTATTCGCATTGATGAAGATGATATTAGCTTATTACCTATGCATGATCGTGCGAAACAAGGTATCGGGTATTTACCTCAAGAAGCATCTATTTTTAGGCGATTAAGTGTATATGATAATTTAATGGCTGTATTGCAGGTAAGAAAGGATTTAACTCATCAACAACGTAAATTAAGAGCTGATGAATTAATTGAAGAATTTCATATTGAACATATTCGTGATAATTTAGGACAGTCTTTATCTGGGGGAGAGCGTAGACGTGTAGAAATAGCTCGAGCTTTAGCCGCAAATCCTAAATTTATTTTGTTAGATGAACCTTTTGCTGGCGTTGATCCTATCTCTGTTATTGATATTAAGAAAATTATCGTAAATTTGAAGGAAAGAGGCCTTGGTGTTTTGATTACTGATCATAATGTTCGTGAGACATTAGATGTTTGTGAACGAGCATATATAGTTGGTAGTGGACAAATGATTGCTAGTGGCTCCCCGAGTGAAATTTTGAATAATCCAGATGTAAAACGTGTTTACTTAGGTGAACAATTTAAACTTTGATTTAATAAGCGGTTAGATTGTCCATAAGTTTTGTAGATATAATCGCTTGGTGATGTAGTATGAAACTAACTGAATTTCTTTCATTTGAGCATATTTATCCAGCAGTTGCTTTATCAAGCAAAAAACGTGTGCTAGAGTTTATTTCTAGAGTAGTTGCAAAGTCTGTTAATTATTCAGTCGATTTTGAAAAAGAAGAAGATCTAGCTTTTTCCTCAGAATGTTTTAATTATTTGGTTAAAAGAGAAAAATTAGGTTCTACTGCAATTAACAATGGGGTTGCTATTCCTCATGCAAGATTGCCTCTTGAGCATGTTACTATAGAGAAACCTATTGCAGTTTTTGTCCAACTAGAAAATCCAATTGAGTATGATTCTAGTGATCATAAAAATGTTGATTTAATTTATGCAATTCTTTTCCCTGAATCTTGCTGTACAGAATATAAAAATTACTTATCGAAAGTTGTGCAACGACTTTCGGATAAGAATATATTGAAGCACCTTCGCTCATCAATTTCAGCGGAAGATATTTGGCAAGTACTTTCATATTCTGATCAGCATACTCAAGAAGATGAGATAGACAATCAATTAGAGAATACTACAGAGGAAAGTTAATATGGAATTGATTATTATTAGTGGACGCTCTGGTGCAGGTAAATCTGTGGCATTACGAGCATTAGAGGACATTGGTTATTATTGTGTTGATAATATTCCTCTCACTTTGTTACCAGAGCTTGCTAATTTCCTATTCCAATCAGATCGTTCAACTGTTGTAAGTGTAGATATTAGAAATCTACCTGAAAATAAACAAGTTTTAGATGAGTTATTTTCTAAATTACCAGCAGAAATTAAAATAAAACTTATATTTTTAGAATGTGGGCGAAAAACATTAATTAGGCGTTATAGTGATTCGCGACGTTTACATCCTTTATCTACCAATAACTTATCCCTAGAAAGTGCAATTGATTTAGAAGAAAAGCTACTTGAACCTATTCTTCATCAAGCGAATTGTGTAATTGATACTACTTATCTCTCATCTCATGAATTAGCTGAGAAATTAAGAGAAATATTAAGAGGTAAAGCTACCCGAGAATTAAAAATTGTGATTGAATCTTTCGGATTTAAATATGGATTACCCTCAGATGCAGATTATGTATTTGATGTTAGATTCTTGCCTAATCCACATTGGAATCCAGAACTTAGGCCAATGACAGGATTAGAGCAGCCTGTTATTGATTTTTTAGAACGCCAAACAGAAGTTCATAATTTTATTTATCATACACGTAATTACTTAGAGATGTGGCTCCCATCTCTTGAAAATAACAATCGTAGTTATTTGACCATTGCGATAGGATGCACTGGGGGAAAACATCGTTCTGTATTTATTGCAGAACAACTAGCGAACTATTTTAAGAGCCGAGATAAGGATGTACAAGTTCGGCACCGTAGTTTAGAAAAACATAATCAGAAGTAATATTATGAAATTAGCAGATATTGTTATTGTTGGCGGAGGAATGGTAGGCTTAGCATTAGCTGCTTTGCTTGCTGATACAAAATTAAAAATAAAAATTATAGAGAAAAATAAGCCAATTAAATTAGATCCCGCATATATTTCTAATCGTGTCAGTGCGCTTAATTTTTCTAGTCAATCTATGCTTGAAAAAATAGGTGCTTGGCAGAAAATTTCCTCACAAAGATTGTCTTCTTTTTCACAAATGTATGTTTGGGAAAAAGATAGTTTTGCAAAGATTCATTTTAACAACCAAGACCCAATTATCACTCAGCTTGGATTAGAACAATTAGGCCATATTGTTGAGAACGAACAAATTCAAATGGCTATATGGCATGTGGTTGAATCACAAAACAATATCGAAATTATTTTAGATCAACCTAAATCTCTTGATATAACTAACGAACTTGGGTTTGTAACATTAGAAAGTGGTGAAATAATATCATCTAAACTAATAGTGGGAGCAGATGGTGCAAATTCTTGGGTTCGCAGACAGACCAATTTCCCTTTGATTAGTCGAGATTATGAACATACAGCTTTAGTTTGTAATGTGAAAACTTCCGAACCTCATCAACAGACTGCTCGCCAGATTTTTTCGTCAGATAGTATTTTGGCATTTCTTCCATTACCAAATGAGTATTTATGCTCCATTGTTTGGTCATTGTCACCAGAAAAAGCAAAGTCTCTTGTGAATTGTGATGAAAAGGAATTTAATCAAGCTCTAGGTATTGCTTTTGATAATCAATTAGGACTTTGTGAATTGCAAAGTGAGCGTGCTATCTATCCGCTTACAGCTCGCTATGCACGTAATTTTGCTCAACAACGAGTTGTGGTAGTAGGGGATGCAGCACATACTATTCATCCTCTAGCTGGATTAGGGGTAAATTTAGGCTTTGGCGATGTAATAACATTAGCGAGTGAATTAAAATTACATTCAGCTTTAGAGCATGACATTGGTGATTATCGATATTTAAGACAGTTTGAACGTAAACGTAAAGTTGAAGCAACAAAAGTTCTTTTTGCTATGGGTAGTTTAAAATCATTATTCTCAGGTGAGCAACCTATTAAAAAATTGATTCGAGGAATAGGTTTGAATATAGTGGATAAAAATGCCGAATTTAAGAAATTACTTATTCAACAAACGCTAGGCTTTTGAATTATATTATTTTTTAATATAACTTTAATCATATTTTTGAATGGTAATATTTTATCTTTGTCTACAACAAGGTATAATTTTTTCCGTAGTAATGACTTTACTTATTAATATTTACATTTTAAGGAATCTTTTTAATGAACAAATTTACTAAAATTAGTGCGACTGTATTATTTGCTATTTTCTTAACAGCTTGCGATACGGCAACAAAGAATAAAACAACTGCTACACCAGAAGTTCAAAAAGCTGAAGCTACACAAACAACAACTGAAAATACTCAAGTTAATAATGATACAGCAACAGATACTATTGATACTCAGGCTGTTGAGGATTTCCAAAAATTAGTTGCATGGAATCAATCACAGGAACAAAGTATGGCAGCCGCTCAAACTGAGCTTCAACAAAAATTAGCTACACAAGATCAAACTCAAATTCAACAAGCAATGACAGCATTCAAAGCAAAAGTTGATGATGTATTGAAAAGTCTAGAAGCACTTGATATCAAAAATGCTGAAGTTAATACGTTTAAAGAAAAAACAAAAGAAACATTGGTACTATCAAATAGTTTGATTGAAGAGTCTGTAAAAGCGATGGGAATGGGTACCCCAACTGAAGAGGCTCAAAAAACTATTCAAGAAAAATCTCAACAACTTATGCAATCAGGTGAAGATTTACAAAAACTCCAAGCTGAATTACAACAAAAATATGGAGTAGAAGAAAGCAAGTAATTTTTGGGTTGTATTTGTATTGTAGAAGATTAGATTGACTCTGTTAGATAGTTATTTTAGATTAAGATGCTATCTGATTGAATTTGATCTTCTACATATTTAGTAGCAATCTAACCACATTACCTTATCAACTTGTGGGAAAGGTTAATAGGATGCTAATTCTAACGTAATTTCTTTCCATATTATTTTTGTAACTTTATATATATATAAACTGATTTTACGTATCACACTAATTTCTCCAAGCAGCAATTACTCAGTTTAGCAGAGTATTTCGATAGTCTAAAGTTGTGATATTTCAAAGAAATATCTTGTTGAATATTTAAATATAAACTTATTACATCTCTTTAAAAGATAGAGAAGTATTTATCTATCAACAATATATCCTTAATATCCTTAATTATTCAAAGGAGGGGATGATTTCTCTTGAAAAATTAATTACCCTGTAGTGTTAAAATTATTGTCTTGCCAGTCTTACATTGTTTTGTAATTGTTCAAAATTAGATCTGAATGGATTGATATCTAATCCACCTCTACGGGTATAACGAGCATAGACAGTCAATTTTTCTGGTTGAGCAAACTCCATTAAATCGCAGAAAATTCTTTCAACACATTGTTCGTGAAATTCATTATGTTGTCTAAAAGAAACAAGATAGCGTAGCAATTTTTCTTGATCAATTTGCTTGCCCACATAGTGAATTTGCACGCTTCCCCAATCGGGTTGTTGCGTAATTAGACAGTTTGATTTCAGTAAATGACTCACTAAGGTTTCTTCAACAATACTATCATTGGTACAATTTGTAAGAATATTCCGATCAAATTCGTAATGAGTTATTTCAATATCTTGTGAATCTATACATTTACCACTGAAATGAGCAATTTGTTCAGAGCTATATTGATCTAATCGTTTTAAGATAACTTCAACTTTTCCTTCGGCACAGTGAGATAAATCTACTTGCATGGTAGATTGTACGTCCTCAAAACTAGCGAATTTTGTCTGATTAAAACTGTTTAAATAGAGTTTGAAACTTTTTGATTCAATTAAGTTTTTGCTTGTATAGTCAATGAAAATATCCGCAATTGCAACTTGTGGTACACCTTTGCTATTGAGCCAAGAGATTTCATAGGCAGTCCATAAATCTACACCTACTGCGAATGGTTGTTGCTCTGTTATTCCTAGCTGATCACGGTTTAATTGACGAGGAACACCTTGTAATAATTGTGGGTTATAGCTTGTTGCATATTCTGTTGATTGTCCCAATTTTAGTGCCGTTAGGCTTTTATCTTGATAATTCATAATTTTTCCGAGTTAAATTTACAATGATGAAGACACAAGCGGTAAGTTCAACCCAATGTTTTGCAAAAATGGAAAGAATGTTACCGCTTGTATAATTGATTAGCGAGAGATTGGATTCACTTTCGCTTTTTGTAATTTATGATAAGCCGCTAGTAATTTATTGTGCGCTTGTAAGTTTGCTAAACTTTCATCGCTTGCTTGTAATCCGTAGAATGGGTTACCACCTTTCACTGCATTCCACGCTGAACTTACCGCTTGTTTACCATACATTTTTTCAAAAACAGACTGATATTGTTCTGGTTGTCGAGACTCATCTAAGAATAATTCAATAGAACTAATCAAACAACGATAGTAATTATTGCGTTCTGCACTGAATACACTTGCATTCATATTTGCTGTCCAGTTCGCCCAATCTAATGCTTCTTCAAGATTGCCTAGCGCTAAATGTAGCATTGATTTTAATTCACCAATGCGTAAGGTTTGCATAGCCGATCCTTTTTCTGCCACGATACCTAAAAATTCACGGACACGTGTCATATCGTCAATACTTTGCTCATCTAATTCATCAAGCAATTCTTGGTAGGTTGCTTTGTCGTGATGGAAGTGTGGTAAATCCAATAGAATTTCTCGCCAATCCATACCCATATTGTTATTAGCGTAGATTAGGTCGTCCGCAGGGTAAATATTTGACATTCCCGGTGCAAGAATACGGCAAGCATAAACGCCAAGATGTTCATAATCCATAATATAAACTTCTTGTTTATGTTTATTGAAGATTGCCATTAGATTGCTAAATTCTTGTTCTGTTGAACCAGAGAAATCCCAATGTACAAATGGATAATCTGCTTCAGATTTGAAAAGATCCCAAGAAATCAGACCGCTTGAATCAATAAAATGTGTTTCTAAATTTGCGTGGTCGGCAACATCATCATTATTAAATGATGGAGGAGAGAAAACATCTAAATCTTTTAAGCTACGACCTTGTAATAATTCCGTAACAGTTCTTTCAAATGCGACTTGGAAATGCGGATGTGCTCCGAAAGAGGCAAAACAAGTGCCATTTTGTGGGTTGAGTAAAATCACACAAATGACAGGGAATTCACCGCCTAGTGATGCATCATAGCAAAGAATTGGAAAACCTTCGTCTTCTAATTTTTCAATTGCCGCTTTAATTGTTGGATAACCATCAATCACACTTTGTGGGATTTCAGGCAGGCTAATTGCTTCACTAATGATTCGATTTTTTACAAAACGCTCAAATACTTCTGAAAGTCCTTGTACTCGTGCTTCATTCTTGGTGTTACCCGCAGACATTCCGTTAGATACAAATAAATTAGATACGATACTTTGTGGAATGTACACGGTTTCGTTATCCGATTGGCGAGTGTAAGGTAGGGCAACGATACCACGATCGTAATTACCTGATTGCAGATCAACTAATAAATCTGGGGTTAAATCGCCATTTGGGTCAAAGTAATTGAGTAAGAATGGATCTAATATACCTTGTGGTAATGTTTCTTCATCTTCAATTTCAAACCATTTTTCAGTTGGATAATGAACAAATTCACCGTTTGCAATTTCTTGTCCTAAATAAAAATCAGACCAGAAATAATTGGTAGATAAACGTTCAAAATATTCCCCTAATGCAGATGCTAATGCGGCTTTTTGAGTTGCCCCTTTACCATTACTAAAACATTGTGGGCAATCAACATCACGGATATGCACAGACCAGACATTTGGTACAGGATTAAGCCAAGATGCTTCTTCAATATTGAAACCTAGATTTTTTAATTTTGTTTGAAAGTTTGAAATACTGTCTTCAAGAGCAGCGTCTTTTCCGATAATAAAAGTTTGTTGCGTCATAAAATTCTCTAAATGTTAAATTTGGGGCAGAATTATCGTACAAGTGCTGTAATAAGTACAATAATTTCCTTACTTTTCTAGTTAATAACCCATGATTTGTCTCAAATAGAGCTATTATTAGCTGATCAAGATGTGGTAAAATTGCAAGATTGTTAAGAACTATATAGTGGGAGAATAAAATGACGAACGCAAATAAACGTTCAGTGCCAACGCTCTTTTCAGAGAAAAGTGATATTTACAGCCATCAAGTCCGTATCGTTTTAGCAGAAAAAGGGGTTGCTTATGAAATTGAAAATATTACCCCAGATGTTATTTCTGAAGATTTAATGGAAGTGAATCCGAGAGGTACAATCCCAACATTGGTTGATCGTGATTTAGTTTTATCAAATGCGCGTATTATTATGGAATATTTAGATGAAAGGTTTCCACATCCTCCATTGATGCCTGTTTATCCTGTTTTACGTGCACAATGTCGTTTAAATATGCATCGTATCCAAAATGATTGGTTTACTCTAATTGATATTATTGATAAAGATCCAACAACAGAGAAAGCGAAAAAATTACTGAATCAGTTACGTGAAGAAATTTTATCATTAGGTCCAGTTTTTGCGGATACCCAATATTTCTTAAGTGATGATTTTAGTTTAGTTGATTGCTATATCGCACCATTACTATGGAAAATGCACACTCTAGGTGTTGAATTTACTGGCGCAGGAAGTAAAGCGATAAAATCTTATATGACTCGTGTATTTAAACGTGATAGCTTTACTCAATCAATTGGCGGAAGTGCGCCTAAGCATTTAATGGATGAGAAAGAGTAATGAAACCATTACGTCCTTACCTTTATCATGCTTACTATAATTGGTTTATCGATAATGATCATACTCCTTATTTGTTAGTCAATGCAGAATATCCTGATGTTGATGTACCAATAGAATTTGTGCGAGAAGGGAAGATCGTTCTTAATGTTTCGCCTCGTTCTATTGGGCAATATAATGTTACGGATGAATTTATTAGCTTCAATGCTCGTTTTCAAGGGATGTTAAGAGATATTTATGTACCATTTGGTGCAGTAGAAGCGATATATGCACAAGAAACTGGCGATGGCGTAATGTTTCAAGCAGAGTCTTTTTACAGTGAAGAAAATTATCTCGCTAGATCGAAGAAAGAAGTTGTACTTGAAGATAAGCCTAAAAATGTGACTAAGCGAAAAGTAAGTCATTTAAAAATAGTGAAGTAATTATTTAGTATAGGTTTTGAGGTAGATAAAAAAAATGTTGCTAATGACAGTATTGTAGTTAGCAACATTTTTTGTTCGTATTTTCCTGCGTAGTCTTCATGCTACACATTTTTATCAAGGAATTTTTTCATTGCACGAATAACATTATCCGGCTTTTCAGCATGAAGCCAATGACCTGTATTGCTGATAACAAAGAAACTAGCTTGAGGAAATTGCGTAAGAATGGTTTGTGTATCTTTTTCTTGCAGATAATCTGATAATTCACCTTTAATAAATAGAGTTGGTTTATTGACTAAAACAGGTTGCCACCCCATTAAATTATCATAGTTATTTTTTAAACCAGTGAGATTAAATTTGAATGATTCAGGTGCATTTGGATCAAAGGATTTCAACATAAATTGTTTCACCTCTTCCATTTTGATTCCCACTGAAATTGCTTCTTTCGCTTCTTGACGATTGGTTGGTTTTTTCTCTTTTACTGCAAACAATCCCTTGAATACGGCATCATGATGGTTTTCTTTATAGGCAACAGGTGCCATATCAAGAATAATAAGTTTATCGACTAAGGATGGAGCAAAATTAGCCAGAGCCATTGCAGCTTTCCCCCCCATAGAGTGTCCAACAACAATCGCATTGTTAATATCAAGAGAAGTGAGTACCGCTTCAAGATCTTGAGCGATGAGATTATAATTCATTTCATCGGAATGAAACGAAAGTCCATGGTTACGGAGATCAATTTGTAAAATATTATAGTTATCGGAAAATGCTCTAGCGATCACGCCTAAGTTATGCAGATCACCAAATAATCCGTGTAGTAATACCATTGTTTGTGCTGGATTTTTTTCTGGGTTAGCGACTTTTTTGTATTGATAATTAAGCAATGTATTTTCTATCATAATATTCACTTATTTTTTAACTAAAATATTCGATCAAGATCCTGTAAATTGGATCTGAAATGCGTATAATGCCTAGAATTTTTAGGTAATCAAGACATTTTAGGAGAAACAGATGAAAACAATTGAAGTTGATGATGAATTATATCATTATATTGCCAGTCGTACTCAGGCAATTGGTGAAAGTGCATCAGATATTTTGCGTCGCTTGTTACGTTTACCTGCTTCGCCTCAGCCATTCGTACTCGTGCAAGAAAATATGATCGATGAATTAAAAGATCTTGCTAAATTACCCAAGAATAAAAAGGCATTGAGTAATCAAGAAAAAGTCATTAATAGAGTAGAATTTGTATTAAAGTCATCGCAATTTAATGAAGAGAAAAAGGTTGTTAATCGATTCTTACTACTTCTTTCTGCTTTATATCTTGCTAATTCAGAAGAATTTTCTCATGCGACAGTAAAAGTACAGGGTAGTGAGCGTATTTATTTTGCTAAAGATAAAGAAGTTATTCTTGCAACAGGAAGTAGCGTTAAAGCAAAGCAAATTCCTGAATCACCATTTTGGGTGATTACCAATAATAATACTGAACGTAAAGGAATTATTTTAGGTGGCGTTATGGAAGAAATGGGATTATCAGAGGAGCTGATTGAACGTGTAAAAGGTGCATTAGCTTAATGAAGTTCCAATTTGCTAAGTTTCCACTGTTACATTGGGCAGAGATTAGATCTCAAAAAATTGCGATAAAATGGCAGAGAGGAAACGATCTTATATTTTCTGATATTCCACAAGCTATTACTTGGCAGCAATTATCACAAATAGTTTCTCAAGCGGTTACATTACTCCAAAAAAATGGAGCTAATCTACAAGGGATTGTGGCTTATTCAGGTCGTCATCGTTTGGTAGGGTTAGTGTGTTATTTAGCTACTGTAGCAATGAGAAGTAAAATTTTAATGCTTAATCCAACTATGTCGGAGATTCAGAGAAAGACTATTTTATCTGAGTTAGATAATGTGGTATTAATAACCGATCAACATTTTGTACAATTTTCTGCTAATCCGACCGCTTGTAATAGTTGGGAATATGTGCCTAACTCACCCGCTACTATGACACTAACTTCTGGGTCAACTGGTAAACCTAAAGCTGTGGTACATTCTATTCAGAACCACTTAGATAATGCTTGTGGTGTATGTCAACTAATGGATTTTACTGAATCTGATAGCTGGCTACTTAGTCTTCCTTTATTTCATGTGTCAGGCCAAGGCATTATCTGGCGTTGGTTACTCGTTGGCGCAACATTATCAATTGTAGAAGATAAACAGGATTTTTTGACTGCATTAAATTCAGTTACTCATGCTTCTTTAGTTACTACTCAGCTTCAGCGTTATTTGGTACAAAAAGAATATTTACCGCAACGTATGCAGAAAGTTTTATTGGGTGGTAGTGCAATTCCATCCGAGCTTATTACTCAAGCTCAGAAAAATCAAATAGAAACGTATGTTGGTTATGGTATGACGGAGATGGCATCGACTATTTGCGCCGTAAAATCAGAGATTGATAATGTTGGACGTCCTTTATTAGGAAGGGAAGTAAAGATTGTTGATAATGAAATTTGGGTAAAAGGCGCAGGTTTAGCATTAGGATATTGGACTAAGGAAAATCTCGTTTCTCTTGTGAATAAAAATGGCTGGTTAGTGACTAAAGATCGTGGGCATTGGAATGAACAAGGACAATTAGTCGTTGAGGGGCGAGTAGATAATATGTTTATTTCTGGAGGAGAAAATATTCAACCAGAAGAAATTGAACGAATCCTATTTGAATCTGGTCTTATTTATCAGGCGATAGTTTTACCTGTAGAGGATACTGAATTTGGCTTTAGACCTATCGCAGTGGTTGATTTTATTGCTGAGTTTAGTCCACAAGCAGTTACATCATTGCAATCTTTTGTAGCCAAGCGATTAGAGAAATTTAAGTTGCCCATAAGATATATTCCGTTAGATCGTGAAAAATGGAAGAATACAGGAGTAAAAATTTCACGGAAACAATTGCAATTGGATATTAACAGTAGGTATTAAAAGAATGTTTAAAAGATTATTTATTCTAGTTTTTATATTATTAGGGGTGAATAGCTTACTGAAGGCATCTGAACCTGATTCTTTTTTATCTATCAATAATATTCAATCTCAATTGGATTCAGTTAAAGAAACTGAAACAGTGGATGAACAATTACTTGCTAAAAATTTAGAGGACACATTAGTTTTCTTAGAAAAGACAAAGTCTACAAAAGAAGAAATTATAGCATTAGAAAAAAAGATTAAAGATGCTCCAACTATTTTAGATACTTATCAAACTAATATAAAAGAGATGAAAGAAAGAATGAATAATGTATCTAATCTTTTTTCTAATTTATCTGTGTCTAAATTAGAAATCCAACAAACAGAAATCAATCAAGAGTTACAAACTGTTAGAGATAGTATAAATGATGTCACATCAAGCTTAGCAAGCTATCGATCTGCTTTGGAATCTACTCATACAAAAATTATAGATAATAATCAAAGAGCTGATACATTAAATCGTTGGAAATATAATAGTAAAGCAAGTAAATCACTAATTAATAAATATAATGCAGAGCTAGAATATATTGAAGTAAATAATAGATACAACCTTATTTTAGGTCAAAATATTGATTTGCTTATTTCTATTGATGAAAATAAACGTTCTGAATTAACATTAAAACAACAACTTTTACAACAAGAGTTATTTGCATTACAAGAAAACTTAAATGCTCATCGACTTAAAGAATTTGAAGATCAAGCAAAGCAAGCGCAACAGCATAAAGAAGATAGTAATATTACTAATCCTGTTATTCAGTATGAATTTGGTGTGAATAGCGATCTTAGTGAGTATTTGGTTGAACAGACTCAAAAAACTAATTTTTTATCTCAAGAAAGTTTACGTGTCAAAAATGTATTAGATGCATTGATACAAACTAAAAGAAATATTGAGGAGCAAATTAGCGCATTACAAGGAACATTAATTCTATCTCGAATTATTAACCAGCAAAAGCAGTCGTTACCAACAGATAGTAATATTACTGGGCTATCTAAAGATATTAGCAACTTACGTGTAGAATTATTTGAAATAACTCAGCAACGAGATCAACTCTATAATATTCCTGAAATAATTGTACAACTACAAGAAAAAAATAAATTAATCTTTACGGATGATGAATATAATACTTTAAATATTCTTTTTAAAGAGAGAGAAAAGATTTTTATTGACTTGATTAAAGCATTTAACTCTCAACTAAATTTATCAACTGATATTGAATCTACTCAAAGCCAGATCGTTAAATTGAGTGATGAATTAGAAAGACAATTACAACAACAAAGTTTTTGGGTAAAAAGTAATAACCCAATTGATTTAACTTGGATTAAAAATTTTCCACAATTAGCAGTTGCAGAAGTTGCCCAATTATCAAGTTATGTTGGATTCGAAAATATTAATAAAAATTTATTATCTAAGTTTTCTTTCCTATTTTTCTTTGTATTACTTTATGTAGTAATTCAATGGAAAAAAGAGGCAATTAAACATCGTTTGACTGTGCTTGCAGGAAAAGTTAATACATTAAAAAAAGATAGCCACTGGGTAACACCTGAGGCTATGTTTTGGACACTAATTCTTACTTTACCCAGAGCATTAGCTTTTTTAATTTTTTCAACTATTTTAATGTTATTCTTTTTTTCAGATCCTCTTCTTGGTTTTGATTGGTTAACTGAAATTTCAATATTTTGGTGGTTTTTTGCAACAACGTTAGAGTTATTAAGACCTCATGGATTAGCTTATTCTCATTTTGATATGCCACAAGCAAGTAATCGTATTTTTAGACGTATTATTCGCCAATCAGTATGGATTGTATTTTTATTGGTTATATCATCGACTTTTTCTGATGTAGATAGTATTGGATTTAATAATGATGTTATTGGAGAAGTTGTTACAATTATTGCATTAATGCTATGTTTCTTTGTTGTTAGACCATGGTTAGACAAAGGAATTTGTGAATATCGTAATGCAGTTTTAGAAGATGGCTCAAAGCGAAGTATTGGGTTATTCAACTTATTACGTTTAGTGCTATTTATTGTTCCAATTTCACTTGTTGTGTTAATCATTCTTGGTTACTACTATACTTCTGTTTATATTATTGAGCATATTATCAAGAGTTATTTAGGTGCATTAGTATGGGTATTTGGACGATATTTTGTTTATCGTTTTTTATCAATTTCAGCTCGCCGTATGGCATATCGCCGTTTACAAAATGAGAGAGAAATATTACGTTCTCAAGATTCAGAAAAGCAAAGAGATGAAAAGAAAGAAGAAAAAATTAGAATATCAGTAGTAAGTCAGCAACTTATTCAAATGGCAGATCTGTTTGGATGGGTAGTTTTATTCACTTTTCTATATGCGATATGGTCAGATCTCATTAGTGTGGCATATTATCTAAATGGTGTCGTGCTGTGGGAACAAGCTGAAACAACATCTCAAGGTGTTGTATTTGAATCAATCACATTATTAAATATACTCCGCTCTATACTATATGTCGTAATAACTTATACGCTTGTTAAAAATATTGCAGGAATTTTAGAATTTTCTCTTTTCTCTCGTATGAAATTTTCGAAAGGGACTCCTCATACAATTAAAGCAGTATTAACTTATTTTATTGTTACATTAGGTAGTATAGCATCATTTTCTGCATTAGGATTATCGTGGAATAAGATTCAATGGGTATTTACTGCTCTCTCTGTCGGGCTTGGATTTGGAGTGAGGGAAATATTTGGTAGCATTATTTCGGGAATAATTTTATTATTTGAGCGACCTATAAGAGTTGGTGATAAAGTATCAGTAGAAAAATATACTGGATTTGTGTCAAATATTCGGTTACGTTCAACAGTATTGGTTGATAATGAAAAAAAAGAAGTTGTATTACCAAATCAAGCTTTTGTTACAGGTCGATTCGTAAACTGGACACTTAATAATTCAATTACTCGTTTAAGACTTATTTTGAAAGTAAGCGCAGATGTGGATTTAGATTTAGTGGAGAAATTGCTATATCAAATTGCAGAAGAATCCCCTAAAGTGATGAAAGATCCTGAACCAGAAGTTAATTTATCTGATATTAGTGAAGGATGGATAGAGCATGAGTTTGTCGCTTGTGTACCAGAATTATGGGATCGTGTGAAAACACGTAATTTATTATATAAAAGAATCCATCAAGTGTTTAAGGAGAATGGCATTAAATTTGCATTTAAACAGGTTGATGTTCATCTACACAATGATGATACAATTACATTGCAGAAATCAATAATACAACGGGGATGAAATATGGCAGGTAATAGTATAGGAAAGCTATTTAAGGTGACAACATTTGGTGAATCTCATGGTGTTGCATTAGGCTGTATTATTGATGGTATTCCCCCTAATTTATCTCTGACAGAAGAAGATATCCAACCTGATTTAGATAGACGAAAACCAGGCACCTCACGTTATACTACTTCTCGTAGAGAAAATGATGAAGTTCAAATTTTGTCGGGTGTATTTGAAGGTAAAACAACAGGCACAAGTATTGGATTGATTATAAATAATAGTGACCAACGTTCTAAAGATTATAGTGATATCATGGATAAATTTCGTCCAGGACATGCTGACTATACCTATCAGAAAAAGTATGGTATTCGGGATTATAGAGGTGGAGGCAGATCTTCAGCTAGAGAAACAGCAATGCGTGTGGCGGCTGGTGCTATCGCAAAAAAATATTTAAAAGAGAAATTTGGGATTTTAGTTAGGGGATATTTGTCACAAATTGGTTCTATAAAAATTAACCCAGAAAGTGTTTTAGATATAAAAAAAATTAATTGGGATCAAATTAATAGTAATCCCTTTTTTAGCCCTGATCCTACCGTTATAGAGTCTTTTGATAATTTAATCAGAGAATTAAAAAAAGAAGGTAATTCTGTGGGAGCAAAATTAACTGTGGTAGCAGAAAATGTTCCCGTTGGATTAGGCGAACCTGTGTTTGACCGATTAGATGCTGATTTAGCTCATGCTTTAATGTCAATCAATGCAGTTAAAGGTGTTGAAATTGGAGATGGTTTTGATGTTGTGGAGCAAAAAGGAAGTGAACATCGTGATGAAATAACACCAGAAGGATTTCTTTCTAATCATGCGGGAGGGATCCTTGGAGGAATTAGTTCAGGACAACCAATTATTGCTCATATTGCAATGAAACCAACTTCGAGCATTACTGTTCCAGGAAAAAGTATTAATTTAAACAATGAATCAGTTGAGTTAGTGACAAAAGGTCGTCATGACCCTTGTGTAGGCATTAGAGCTGTACCTATTGCAGAAGCAATGGTTGCTATCGTATTGTTAGATCACCTTTTGCGTTTTAAGGCACAGTGTCGTTAATTTTAGCTTATTGACAGTCAATATTAGCTCGTTGAGCAAATCGAGAACCTAACGAATATTCTATATCTGATGGCATGTTTGAATCCGATTTTTTGAATTGGTTAATCGATGATAGATCAGGTTTTGCTGTTTGATCTAATTGAGATGCATAGAGGCGTAGAGATTCATCCACTTTTGATTCCGATATTGATACAGTACATTGTGAATTAGGCGTAATACTAATGTCCTTATGATCAAGATAACTCATAGAAAGATAGTAAGTTGGTTCAAAAGTAAATAATTTAAAAGAGTGTCCTTTCGTTGCTACGGGTTGCAAAAGTGGTAATTCAAAATTATAGGTAATTCTACTATCTTCAATTTGAATGGTTGGGTTTAGTGGAAGTTCATCAAATTGAATCCTTTCATCTTTTTCATTATATAATCTACTGAAAAATTGATTTCCCATGATATAGAATGATAGTTCGCCTATTACATCTTGTTTAGCTCGTTCTTTATCTTTGGCATTTTTTAGCTCATAAATGAGTTGTGATGAGGTGATTTCATCTAACCGCCAGCTCATATCAAACCCTTTTAACATATTGTTTTCAACCAATACTTTATTTTTTATATCAATAAATGTATGTGGATGAGCATCAGCGTTCTTCATAAAGAAGAAAGAGCTAAATAGAATTATTACAATATATTTTTTCATATTTTTACTCATTTTAATGATCTTTTTTAATATTTTTGAATCAAATCTTTGGTAATTTTATATTCAATAATATAAAGATAAAAAGCGAACAGAAAGCCTGCTCGCTTTTTCTATTAAATTTGACAAATAATTAATATTAATTATCCATTGTAGACATCATATTTAGCATTTTCACCAACGATATCAATGTAGCTTGGATCTAAATCTGATAATTTTCCTGCACCACTTAAGATCATTGCAGCAACTAAATCTTTATTTAAGAAATCAATTACAGATTTAACACCTTGTGAACCACCTAAACCTAAACCGTATAGGATTGGACGACCAACAGCAACAGCTGTTGCACCCATTGCTATTGCACGCACGATATCAATACCACGGCGAACGCCACCGTCTAAGATAATTGGTACACGTTTATTTACGATTTTAGCAATGGCAGGTAATGCAGTCATACTTGCTGGGACACCATCAATTTGACGACCACCATGGTTAGATACTTGAATTGCATCAGCACCAGCTTGGATAAATTTTTCTGCATCATCAGGACGTAAAATACCTTTAACAATAACAGGTAAACCGGTAAATTCTTTTATGAATTGAATATCTTTAGTTGTTAAAGCTGTTTTTTGATTAAAGAAGTCTCCTGAACCACCCATTTTTGGATCATGGTTACCGAATGATCTATCTGGACGGAATGGGCTACCCATAGCAATAAAGTTTTCTGGTTGGCCGGGACCAAGCGCATCAGCAGTTAAGATAATTGCAGTATAACCTGCATTTTTTGCACGAGTTAGAAGTGATTTAGTTACTTCTTCATCATTATTATAATATAACTGGAACCACTTAGGGCCTTTAGTTGATTTCGCAATTTGTTCAAGAGTTGCATTTGATGCGCCAGATGAGCAGTATAAAGTATTTGCTAATTCAGCACCTTTAGCTGTCATCTGTTCGCCACTTTCATGAACCATAGCATGAGCTCCCATTGGAGCAATAATTACTGGAGAAGCTAGGTCTAAATCCAATAATTTGGTTGAAGTATCAATATCATTCCAAGATAAGCCAACGAGACGTTTTGCAGCAATACGATAATCATCAAATGCACGGCGGTTTTCATGCATTGTCCATTCACCACCAGCAGCACCTGATACAAATGCAAAACCTGCTTTTGGAATAACTTTACTTGCAGGCTCTTCCAAACGTTCAAGGCTAACAACTTGGATTTTTTTATCAGCTGTACTTGCACCGTAAGAAGTTTTAGCTACTTTCTTAGCATTTGTAGACTTATCTGCTGCGAATGCTGGAGTACTAACAAATGGTAATGTACTTAATCCAACACTAGCTACTCCTAAGCCTAGACCTGCAGCACTAAGAAATTTACGTCTAGATAAAGTTTCTTTTTCTGAAACTTCTGCTGTTGTACTTTCTACTTCTTCTACAGAAGTATCTAATTGATAAGATGAAGTCATATTTTATTCCTCAATATTTGATAAAAGAAATTGCAAGACAAGTTACTGGCATATTACTTGTAATGATATTATACCATTTGTTTTTTGTTTTGCTGATTGTTTTTATTAACAAATAACCATAAATAATTAATGGTTATTTGTTAAAAAAACATTGCTAATATTAAGTCCATTTGAAAAAAATGTAAATAATTGAATAAAAAATAAATGAGCGTATAATACTTTTCGATGTATTTATATATTAATAGATTTAGTATCAGTAAATATTGAATAATATAGTGAGATACATCATTCTAAGGTATTGATATTTTAATAGTATATTATTTTATGATTTATTAGTACTTTTTACTTTTCTTTTAGGTTGAGGATTTTATTATGTCATTTAAAAAAACTTTACTCGCTCTTGCTAGCATGACTTTTTCATTGGGAGCAATAGCTGCATCTGATACAGGTGTTGATGTTGATTTATCCCAATATAAAAATCGTGAAATGTTACCAGATATGACGGTAGGAATGTGTGATACCGTTGCTCCGACTTTAGTTCATATTAAAGATAATTTATACCGCCATACTAATGGTGCTGGTTTAGCTGTTCATAGTGGCCTTGTTATGATTACTGATGAAGGTGCTGTTGTTGTTGATGCGGGTGCTACATGTGCTGCAGAATGGCTTAATAACGAGATAAAAACTCGTTTTAATGTACCAGTAAAATATGTTATTTTAACTCACGCACATGCTGACCATATAGCTGGAAGCCAAGTATTTCAAAAAGCAGGTGCTACAATTATTGCTAACCAAAGAGCGGTAGAGCCAATTGTTGGTGAAAAACTTCCTTATGCTATTCCAAATCGTGTATTTGATAAAGATATGACTATTAGTATTGGTGGTGAAACTGTTGAACTACACCGCATTGCCCCAAGCCATTCAGATAGTATGACAATGGTATTGTTCCCTCGCCAAAAAGCATTACAATGTACAGACGTATGTGAAAGTAAGAGTATGCCATACAATGATTTCTTAGATTTCTATTATCCTGGTTGGATTGATACTCTAAATTGGGTATTAAAACAAGATGTTGATATTATTGATGTTGGTCACTATAGCCCAGCAACAAAAGAAGATGAAAAAGCATTACGTGATTACATGGTAGATTTACATGGACAAGTACTTAATTTAGTTCGTGAAGGCCAATCTTGGGACCAACTTTACCGTAATGTTAAATTTAGTCCAGAAGTTCAAGAATGGATAGGCTTTAACAATATGAAAACATTAAATATTGTTGGTATGTATCGTTGGGTTTCTAACCACCGTCGTGGGGAATGGTAATTTTCGATAAAATTTAAATAGACAATAAAAGTGAAAGCTGTGCTTATTTTTTTCAGAGATGTTAATTTAGCACAGCTTCTTTTTATGTATATTATGGATATATCACATTATTTTTACTAAATAAGTAAATTTATTTATTTTTAGAATTTTTTATAAATTAAATTAATTTTCATGAATATATTTTAATATAAGGAAATATATAAAATATTTAAGAATATTATTTTATTTATAATATAAAATATATTTTAGCTAAGTGATAATATTTTAATAAAATAGTTTTTGAACATAAATCATACTAAGTATAAGTAATAAATAATGAAAATAAGAGTTTTTTCAAAGAGTTTTCTCAAAGAATAAGATGTTTTATAATAAGATAATTTTTCCTTAAACCATTACAAAGAGGTAAAGAATGAGTACTCCAATTTATAAACGTATTTTACTAAAACTTAGCGGTGAAGCATTACAAGGTAATGAAGGATTTGGTATTGACCCTTCTATCTTAGATAGAATGGCGCTTGAGATTAAAGAATTATTGAAGATGGGCGTTGAAGTTGGGGTTGTTCTTGGCGGAGGAAATTTATTCCGTGGTGCAAAATTAGCTAAAGCTGGTATGAATCGAGTTGTAGGCGATCACATGGGAATGCTTGCAACAGTAATGAATGGACTTGCAATGCGTGATGCTCTACACCGTGCAGATGTTAACGCTAAATTAATGTCGGCATTTCAATTAAATGGTATCTGTGATACTTATAACTGGTCAGAAGCAATAAAAATGTTACGTGAAAAACGTGTAGTAATTTTCTCAGCTGGAACAGGTAGTCCATTTTTTACTACTGATTCAGCTGCTTGCTTGCGTGGTATTGAAATTGAAGCAGATGTTGTATTAAAAGCAACAAAAGTTGATGGAGTTTATGATAAAGACCCAGCTAAAAATCCAGATGCGGTACTTTATAAAACATTAAGTTATGCAGAAGTCATTGATAAAGAATTGCAAGTGATGGATCTTGCAGCATTCACTTTAGCTCGTGATCATGGTATGCCAATTCGTGTATTCAATATGGGTAAAGCGGGAGCATTACGTAAAGTAGTACTCGGTACTGAAGAAGGTACAACCATTTCTTAATATATTTTTGAAATAAAAATAACGTAAATAGTTTATATAACAATTTTTAGCCACAAGGAATTATTTATCCTTGTGGCTTTTTTTTGGGGGGAGAGCGTATTGAATGTAAATCTTTTTGCAATTTTTTGTGAATACATATAGACTTCAAAACCATATTAGTCGGGGTGCAATATTTATTGCTGAGATAATACCCGTGAACCTGATTCAGTTAATACTGCCGTAGGAAACTAACATTATGTCAAAATATATACTATCCAAACTCTACCTATCGTTCATCTTCTGCATTAAATCATTCGCTATTTAGCAACCTTCTACTATCTGTAAGGTAGCTGATATGCATAGTGTGAAGATCAATAATCTAACTCTAGCATTTGGTGAGCAAGTGCTTTTCAAAGATTTCTCTTTTAGTCTGAAAAAAGGGCAATGGACCACCTTACTTGGCAGTTCAGGTGTAGGGAAATCAACTCTATTGAGGGCAATTGCTGGTTTAGAAAATGAAGCAATTCAGCAAGGTCAAATAGATCTATCTCATCAATCAAAAATTGCTTGGCTCGCTCAAGAAGATGCCTTGTATCCGTGGCTTTCTATTCTGGATAATGTGCAACTTGAAGCCCATTTATCAAGATGTAAAAATAAACAAACAACAGAAAAAGCTAAAGCGTTACTCGAACAAGTAAAGATGATAGAGCATATCTATAAAGCGCCTTATCAGCTTTCTGGTGGGCAAAAACAACGTGTTGCCTTAGCAAGAACCTTAATGCAAGAAGCTGATATCATTTTGATGGATGAGCCTTTTTCAGCATTAGATGCCGTTACCCGTTATCAATTACAAAACCTTTCTTATTCTCTGCTCAAAGACAAAACGATTTTACTGATCACGCACGATCCACAAGAAGCCATTCGATTGAGTCACAACATTGCGATCTTAAAAGGTACACCCGCAACAATTACTCACCAAATCACTTTGCTCGATGATTTACCTCGAGAATTAAATCAAGAATCATTGTGGCAATTACAGAAAGAATTACTCGATGAACTTGCAAGCGGGGAGTTAATATGAAAATTTTACCGATTATCCGACCGCTTGTATTAGCTGTTATCTTACTTATGTGTTGGCAATTAGCTGTGATGCTTTGGCAGATTCCTCACTATTTATTGCCAACACCTCTCAATATTGTTAATAAATTTTCTGAGAATACTCAATTATTGTGGCAACATACTCAAATTACATTAATTGAAATTGTGGTTGGATTAGTACTGGGCGTACTATTCGGACTATTATCAGCAGTACTGTTGAGTTTATCTAAAACAATATCTTCCTTTTTATTACCGATCCTCATTACTTCTCAGGCGATACCGATATTTGCTATCGCACCATTATTGGTTCTTTGGTTTGGCTACGGAATGACATCGAAGATTGTGATGACTATTCTTATCATTTATTTCCCAGTCACCGCAGCTTGTTATGACGGCTTGAGAAACACACCTAAAACGTGGTTGGAATTGGCAAATACACTCAAGATCTCACCGCTTGCATTATTACTCAAAGTTAAATTCCCAGCGGCATTACCAGCTTTAGCATCTGGTTTGAGAATTGCGGTGTCGATAGCGCCCATTGGAGCGGTGATTGGTGAATGGGTTGGCTCATCAGAGGGGCTTGGCTATTTAATGTTGAATGCGAATGCTCGAATGCAAGTTGACCTGATGTTTTCAGCCTTATTTATTCTCGTTTTAATTGCACTTTGCTTGTACTTTTTTACCGATAAATTACTGCGTTATTTTATCCCTTGGATTTCACAAGTTCGCTAATCTTAAGCCATTAGTTTAAAGGAGAAACTATGTTGATGATTGATAAATTCATAAGTAATGCTAAACCCTATTGGAAAGCCTATGTTGAGCATAATTTTGTTCAACAATTAGGGCAAGGTTCGTTGAGTAAAGCCTCTTTTCAGCATTACTTAAAACAGGATTACTTGTTCTTGTTTCAATATAGCCGAGCAATCTCACTAGGTATTTTTAAAGCCGAAAATTTTGAACAAATTTTTCAAGCTCAACAGATGAATGCAGATTTATTACAAGAAATTCAATTACATATTGATTTTTGTAAAAGTTGGGGAATTGCCGAGCAAGAATTATTTGGCACGCCAGAATCATCAGCTTGTATTGCTTATACACGTTATGTTTTAGATTGCGGTATCAAAAGTGGATTAGCTGAACTTTATGTTGCCTTAGCACCTTGTGCAATTGGTTATGCAGAAATTGGCAAAAGATTAAGTGAGCAAAATACTGATTCTAATAATCCTTATCAGGATTGGATTAATGCTTATGCAGCTCCTGAATTTCAACAATCCGCACAGAATCTCGCAGACAATATTGAAAAACTTTGTGCGGATCTGACCGCTTCACAAATTGAGAAACTTCAACACATTTTTAATACAGCAACCAGAATGGAAATTGCATTTTGGCAAATGGGTTTAGATTTAAGTTAAAGAGGAAAACACAATGAAAAAATTGACAGTCGCATTGTGCCTTATGACAGGCCTAGCAAGCACGAGTTCAGCTTATGCAAAAGACAAAATCTCACTAATGTTAGATTGGTTTGTTAATCCCGACCACGCTGCGCTTATTGTTGCTCAACAGAAAGGTTTTTTTGACAAATATGACCTAGATGTTGAAATTATTGAGCCAGCCGATCCTTCACTCGCCCCTAAGTTGGTCGCTTCTGGTGATGTGGATATGGCGGTAGATTATCAACCTCAACTCCAACAGCAAGTAGCGGAAGGGTTGCCTATTGTCAGAGTAGGTACTTTAGTTTCAACTCCATTAAACAGTTTAGTTGTACTAAAAAATAGCAATATTAAGCAATTAAGTGATTTAAAAGGCAAAAAAATTGGTTATTCAGTAAGTGGATTTGAGGATGCTATCCTAAACATAATGTTGCGTTCAGTTGATATGTCGAAAGATGATGTTGAATTGGTGAATGTTAATTTCTCACTCTCGCCATCACTCTTATCTGGTCAAGTTGATGCGGTTGTGGGTGCTTATCGTAATTTTGAACTCAATCAGTTGAAATTAGAAAAAAGTGAAGGTTTAGCATTCTTTCCAGAAGAACACGGTGTACCCGCTTATGATGAGTTAATTCTTACTGCTAATAGCAAAAATCTCTCCGATAAAAAATTCTCAAACTTCTTAAGTGCCTTAGAAGAAGCAACCATCTTTACCTTAAATCATCCCGATGAAGCTTGGGAGGCTTTTGTTAGTTATAAGCCAAATGAGTTAGGTGATGAATTAAATCAAATGGCGTGGAAAGATACCTTACCTCGTCTAGCTTTAAGACCAAGAGCATTAGATGCTCATCGTTATCAAGCAATGGCAGAATTTATGCAAGCACAAGGTTTAATTAAAACAGTGCCAGAATTAAAAAGTTATGCCGTTGAATTGCAATAGAGGTGGAATATGAAATCAACCTATTTAGAAAAGATCAGACAGCAAAATCCTTTGATCCACAATATTACCAATATTGTAGCTGCCAATTATTGCGCCAATGGATTATTAGCGATCGGAGCTTCACCAATTATGTCAGCCAATGTCGAAGAAATGGAAGAAGTGCCAGCTTTAAGTCAGGCTCTCGTGATTAATATTGGTACGTTAATTGGTAAAGAAGCTGATGCAATGTTATTGGCAGGTAAAACGGCAAATAAAATTGGCATTCCTGTAGTGTTAGATCCTGTTGGTGTTGGTGCAACTAGTTATCGTAAGAACATTATCAGTCAATTATTAGCTGAAGTGAAGTTTGCTTTGATTAGAGGGAATGCAGGTGAGCTAGCTACTATTGCAGGTGAAGCTTGGCAGGCAAAAGGAGTCGATGCGGGTGATGGTAATGCAGATCTGAATAACATTGCGAAAAAAGTCGCAAATCAATACCAATCTGTTGTGGCAATCAGTGGTGAAGTTGATGTGGTGAGTGATGGAGTAAAAACAGCCAATATCCATAATGGTACACCAATGTTCCCTAAAATTACCGCATCAGGTTGTTTATTAAGTTCTATTTGTGGTGCCTTTTTGGCGGTTGCTGAAAAACAACATTATTTTGATTCAGTAGTTGAAGCTTGTACTGCTTATGCGGTTGCCGGGGAAATTTTAGCTGAAAAATTATCGCCAACAGATAATGGACAATTCTATGTGGGATTGCTCGACCAATTAGCGAGTTTATCGGTCGAGACGATTGAACAATACGGGAGAGTAAACAATGTCTAATGTGAAACAAGCACTGACTATTGCTGGCTCAGATAGTGGTGGCGGAGCGGGTATTCAAGCCGATTTAAAAACCTTTCAAATGCGAGGAGTGTTTGGCACTTCAGCAATTACAGCAATTACCGCTCAAAATACATTGGGCGTTTTTGATATTCACCCAGTGCCAATTCAAACTATTGAAGCTCAGATCAAAGCAATTGCTGATGATTTTGATATTCAAGCGGTAAAAGTTGGAATGTTAGGCACACCAGAGATCATTGAATGTGTGGCAGAGAATTTGAAAAGATATAAATTTGGACAATTTGTGTTAGATCCTGTGATGATCGCAAAGGGCGGAGCGCCTTTATTACAAGATAATGCAGTCAATGCCTTGGTAGAAAAACTACTACCTTTAGCGGATGTAATTACACCTAATATTCCAGAGGCAGAAGCTTTGAGTGGAGTGAAAATTACTGATGAGGAGTCCGTAAAAGAGGCAGTTAAACGCTTAAAAGCACTAGGAACTAAAAATGTCATCATTAAAGGTGGGCATGAGTTAGATTCTCAAAGTGAAATTTGTCGAGATTGGGTGTTTACCGACAAAGAGCATTTTGTTTTAGAAGCCCCTCGTTTTAATACTCCCCATACTCATGGTACGGGTTGCACATTTTCAGCGTGTTTGACTGCTGAATTAGCAAAAGGTCAGACAATGGAAGAGGCAATGAAAACAGCTAAAGCTTTTATCACAGCTGCAATTACTCATCCATTAAATATTGGACACGGACACGGCCCTACTAATCATTGGGCTTATTCGCAGTTATCACAAGAATAGTTGTAAGAAAAACAGTTGTAAGGAATAAAATATGCAAAATATTCGTCAGATCTTACCGCTTTATTTTATCGCGGGAACTCAGGATTGCCGCCATTTATCAGGTGATCTTGCTCAACATTTATTATCTATTTTAGAACAGGCATTGCAAAGTGGTATAACTTGCTTTCAATTTCGAGATAAAGGAAAATTTTCATTAGCCGATCAGCCCGAAAAACAGAAAGAATTAGCGATTAAATGTCGTGATCTTTGTAATAAATACAATGTGCCTTTTATTATTGATGATAATGTCGATTTAGCCTTAGAAATTAATGCTGATGGTATCCATGTTGGACAAAGCGATATGTCTGCATTAGAAATCCGTAAAAAAACAGATAAACCGATTATCGTTGGCTTATCGGTCAATAAAATGACAGAAGCACTGGCAAGCAACGATCTTGAGGCAATTGATTATTTTGGTATTGGACCAATCTTTCCAACTCAATCTAAAGAAGATCCAAAACCTGTGGTGGGAATGGATTTTATTAAGACTTTAAGGGATGCAGGAATTACTAAGCCTCTTGTTGCAATAGGCGGAGTTAAAGCCGATAGTGTAGAACAACTTCGTAAGAATGGTGCGGATGGTGTTGCTGTAATTACTGCGATCACCTATTCTGAAAATATTCCTCAAACAGTAAAAGAGTTACTTAGAGGACATCATGAAGCATAACTCCCCTCAAAAAATTGTGATTGCAACAATGGTGGGGACAGCTATTGAATATTTTGATAACTATATCTATGCAATGGCTGCCGTATTGGTATTCAACCATCAATTTTTTAGTAGTGCTGATCCACTTTCCAATCAATTAGCCTCACTTTCAACGTTGGCTTTAGCGTTTTTAGCTCGCCCGATTGGGTCTATTTTATTTGGACATATTGGCGATAAGTTTGGTCGAAAGAAATCACTTGTTTTCTCGCTTATCATGATGGGTATTTCCACCGTTGTAATTGGTTTTTTACCAACTTATCAAAGTATTGGCATTGGAGCGACTATATTGCTCTGTCTTTGTCGAGTGGGACAAGGTATTGGTATTGGCGGAGAATGGGGCGGAGCAGCACTAGTGGCAATAGAAAATGCTCCTAAAAATAGACGTGCATGGTTTGGGATCTTCCCTCAATTAGGGGCGCCTATTGGTTTATTGCTTGCCAATGCTGTCTTTTTCATTGTGAGTATGATTGTTGGTGAAAAAGCTTTTGTTGAATGGGGATGGCGTATTCCATTCATTTCTTCCGTTGTTTTAGTTGTTATCGGACTTTATGTCCGTATGACCTTATGGGAAAGTGAAGTCTTTGAGAAAACAAAGCAGTCTGGCAAACTGGTTAAATTACCTGTCGCAAATTTATTAAAGAAATATTATCGCGTATTTTTAGCAGGGATTTTTCTTGCCACTGCAGGTTATGTGCTTTTCTATATTTTGGCAGCCTTTGCTCAAATTTATGCAAAATCACCAACAACATTATCGCCAGCAGGCTATGCACAAGGGCTAGGTTTTTCATCCCAAGTCTTCACTAAATACTTACTTATAAGCTCTGTTGTATTTGCTATTGCAATTGCTTTATCGGGTATTCTATCGGATAAATGGGGACGTAAACCTTTTCTTATCGGAACGACAATCCTTATTATTCTCTTTGGTTTTGCGATACCGCTATTCTTAGAAAATGGCACAGAAACCTCATTATTTATGTTCCTAATGGTGGGAATGATACTAATGGGTGCAACCTTTGGACCAATGTCTGTTATTTTACCTGAGTTATTTCCAACGGAGATTCGTTATACGGGATCTTCATTATCCTACAATGTAGCAGGTATCCTTGGAGCAAGTGTTGCCACAATTATTACGCTACAAATCAATGCAAATTTTGGTTTAATGGGGGTAGGGATTTACTTAGCATTAAATGGTGTTTTGTCGTTAGTTGCTTTGCTAAGAGTACCTGAAACGGGTAATAGTGATAAGGTTAATATTACTGATCTATAGGATTATTTAATCATTTTGAGCATCGTAGACTATTGTGTTTAATTGTTCGATTTTTATAATAATAGGTCAGGATAACTGAGAGGTTATCTATAGCAGAACTTACCGCAATATAGGTGGCCATTTTTTAATATTAAGTATGGTTTAAACATTAAATATGAATAGGTTAGCAGAAAAATGGGATAAGCATTATCAAAAACAACAATTTGTGTATGGCAAAATACCAAATGCTTTTTTCAAAAGAGAATTAGATAAATTATCCCCAGCATCTATTTTACTTGGTGCAGAAGGTGAAGGGCGAAATGCAGTTTATGCTGCAAACAATAATTGGATAGTAAGTGCATTTGATATTAGCAAAGAAGGGCGTAAAAAAGCCTTAAAATTAGCAGAAGAAAATCAAGTATTAATCAATTATGTAGTAGGTGAGTTACCTAACTTAGGTTTTGAACCAGAATCATTTGATGCAATAGGACTTGTCTTTGCACATTTTCCTCCTGCTGTCAGATCTGATTATCATAAAAAATTAGCCTCACTTCTAAGAAAAGGTGGGCATATCGTTTTTGAGGCCTTTAGTAAGCAACATTTAGCATATAGAACTGAAAACCCGAAAGTTGGTGGTCCTGATAAATTAGAGTTGTTGTTTTCGATTGAAGAGCTAAAACAAGATTTTCATGATTTTGAATTCTTATTTTTAGAAGAAACAGAAGTTGAGTTGTCGGAGGGACTTTTGCACAATGGAAAAGGTAAAGTCATCAGATTTGTAGCTAAAAAACAATGACACCTTAAGTGAAGTGTTTTTATAATAATTTGATAGAATTATACAAAGCTGGTATTTTCTAAACTAAATTATTTAGATCAGAAATTTAATGTTTATCATTCAGGGAATTGTCTTATGGCAAAAAAACAACAAATAAAAGGAACTCTTCTAAAAAGTATGACTGTTAAAAATTTTAGAAATATGAGTGATGTTAGTTTTGAATTTGGAAGCAGAATTACTGTAATAAGTGGTAAGAATGGTACAGCTAAATCAACTATTCTTGGGCTTGTTGCTCAAATTTTTAATTTTGACAAAGATGTGATTAATGATAAGAAGTTAGATTTTAAGACTTTGAATGATAAACCTTTTAAATCTCAATTTAGTGAACATTTTCGGTTATCTGATCAGTTTGATAAACCTGGTGAAATGGATGTTAGGTATAATATCTATGACGCTTATTTTAAAAAGGATATTAATGATCTAAGGTTGACTCTAACTGATACAGAAGGTAGAAAACATAGAACAGTAGTTAGAAATAATTTACCAACACCACATAGCAAAAATACTAGTAGAAATGTAACACATCCTGTTATTTATCTTAGCTTAAAAAGATTGTTACCTATTCCTAATAGAGATGGTGAC
>NZ_JARIDQ010000017.1 GCF_029256985.1 Otariodibacter sp.
ACGAAATTATAGCGGATAAATGATTAAGTTTCGATACATTCACGAATAAGCATTTGTAAAAAATTTTGATAAAGTTACCGCTTGATGTATAAGTTTTATGCTATTTTCTCGTTAAAATGGATGTAAAGTAAATATTTATTATGGAACAGATATCCATGTTATAATTTTCAAGCGTTTTTAATAAAAAGGAGAGTACCATGAGTATTATCGCATTTGCAGGAAGTAATAGTTCAACTTCAATCAATCACGCATTAGTAAGTTATATTGCTAACAAATTAGATAAAGGTATCGAAGTTATTCGTTTAACTGATTTCGATAGCCCAGTCTATGCGTTTGATATTGAACAAAAAGAAGGTATCCCAGCGGCAACTAAAAAATTAGCAGAGAAATTGGCAACAGCTGATAAATTGATTATTAGTGTTGCAGAACATAATGGTAATCTAACTGCTTTTTTTAAAAGTCATTTAGATTGGTTATCTCGTAACGATCGTCGCTTTTTAACAGACAAAAAAGTGATGTTGTTAAGTACATCTCCAGGTCAAGGCGCTGGAGTGCGTGCATTAGAAGTTGCAAAAACAACATTACCATTTTTTGGCGCTGAAGTTGTTGCAACTTATAGCATTCCTAGTTTTAATGATGTTTTCAAAGATGGGGAGCTTTCAGAAGAGGTAGCTAAACCACTATTGAGTGAAGTTGAGAAGTTTCTTAAATAAGAATTAAAATTTTATTTTATGAATAACAAGGCTATTTAGGTTCAATTACTAAATAGCTTTGTTTATATGTGATAGGGTCGATAGGGATAACTAATTATTCCTTGAAACCTCTAGGCATTAACGGTGATGGTGTACGTTCTAATTCTGAATTTACTTGTCCAAATCGAGGATGGTTATTATTCCAATCATTTATTGATTGTTCTAACTCAGCCTTATTATCCGCCACAAAATTCCACCACATTAGAACTTTATTCTTCAAAGGTTCTCCTCCTAATAGCATAAAGCGAGTTCCTTTATTAGCTTTAACTTTAACATTCCTAATTTGCTCTATTTCTTCATTATCAAAATAAACCAATTCTGTTTTATTATAAGTTTCACCTTCAATAGATAACTTTCCATCAATAATAAGAATTCCATATTGCATACCCTTTTCCATAGTTAGAGTTACTTCATCATCTTCTATTAAATTTACGTCTAATCCAATTAATTTTGAATATTGCTTAGTTGGTGCGGTATAGACTGTTCCCGCATGATTAGTATAACTACCAGTAGTTAGGGTAAATTCAGCTCCATTTTCAACCCAATGTGGTAATTCAGGATAATAATCAAAACTTGCTTCAATATTTTGATCAGTAGGTAAAGCAATCCACAATTGCACCATATTTAGATTACGTTCATAATCTTCATGAGTTTCTTTTAAAGCAAAAACACTTTGCTCTGTGTGACTAATTCCTCTATTTAATCCTGTACCAGCTGTCATTAGGTTAACTTGATTTGAACTAATAATTTTTTCATTTCCTAAACTATCTTTATGCAGTACTTCACCTTCGATCATCCATGTGAATGTTTGTAGATTAGTATGAGGATGAGGTCCAACTTGCATGCCTCTATCGCCTCTATTAAAAGTAGTTGGTCCAGCATGATCTAAAAAACACCATGCTCCAATAGTTTTAATGCCAATATTAGGTAAAGTACGAGTAAGAGGTATGCCCCCAACATCTTTAATTTTAGGACTTAATTTCGTTATTTTCATATTATTCCCCCACTATAAAATAATATTTATTCTCTATTTAAAACTCATAATTGCATTCAAGAGAAGGATTCTACTATACCTAGTAGTAATTGTATATTAAGAATAAAGTCTATCATTAACGTAATGGTATTCTCTAGTAGCTTATCAAGCTTTACAATTAACTAATTTTTATCAACGGTTGTTTTTTGATTAATTCATTTTGTGTCACTGGAGTTCCTTTTGATCATTTTTGTATTTGATTTTCTATCAGTTCAAATATGTAATCCAGCATTTTTAACATCTGCTTCATTTAATAACATATAGTATCAGTGAGTATCTCCTGTTATTAAAATTGGTTTTTCTCATTAATTAATCCAATCAAAATTATTACATCTTTACTTTTATATCAAGCCATTAATGAGCTAAAAATGAGGTAAATTTCTTATTTAACAATATGTTAATGAGAGAGCGTTTTCACTAAATTATCTTTCAATAACTGCTGATTTTTAAGTACTACTAGTGATAGAGTGATAGTGATTATGGTGGAGTTAAGATCTATCGATAATAGATAAAAAGTACGTTTAGTTATTTTAGTTATAACAATTCAATATACTATTGATTAACCTTTTAAATAAGCGGTAAGATTAAGCTATGTAAATGCAAAATCTTACTGTTTTATTTTTATTTCAAAGGAAATTAAATGTCGTTAGATCTTTCTGAAATTCGTCAGCAGATTACTCAAATTGATCGGAATTTGCTCAAGTTACTTTCTGAGCGTCATCGATTAGCATTTGATGTTGTGAGAAGTAAAGAAATTAGCAAAAAACCACTGCGTGATATTGAGCGAGAAAAACAATTATTATTGGAACTTGTGAATTATGCACAGACGGAAAATTATCAACTTGATCCTCAATATATTACACAAATTTTTCAACGTATTATTGAAGATTCAGTTTTAACGCAACAAACTTATTTGCAGAATAAGTTAAATCAGCAACGAGAAGAAAGTATCTCAATAGCTTTCCTTGGTATACGAGGCTCTTACTCTCATTTAGTTTCTCGGCAATTTGCGAAAAATGCTCAAGCACCAATTATTGAATTAAGCTGTGAATCTTTTGCTGATGTTTTTAAAAAAGTAGAATTTGGTGATGCAGATTATGGGATCTTACCGCTTGAAAATACGACCTCAGGTTCAATTAATGAGGTTTATGATTTATTACAACATACGAATCTGACATTAGTTGGAGAACTTGCTTACAATATTAAACATTGTGTTCTAGGAAAAAATGGCACTAATCTTTCTGAGATTGATACAATTTATACTCACTCCCAACCCGCTCAACAATGCAGCCAATTTATTCAAAGTTTAGATAAAATACATTTGAAGTATTGTGAAAGTAGCTCTCATGCAATGCAGATGGTTGCCCGTTTAAATAAACCGAATGTTGTTGCATTAGGTAATGAAGATGGCGGTAAGTTATATGGATTGAATGTAATCAAAACAGATATTGCGAATCAACAAAATAATATTACTCGTTTTATTGTGTTATCTAAACAGCCTGTTCAAGTTTCGCCTCAAGTACAAACTAAAACACTATTATTGATGACTACGACTCAACAAGCGGGTGCTTTGGTTGATGCTTTAGTTATTTTCAAAAATCATCATATTCAAATGACGAAATTAGAATCTCGTCCTATTTATGGTAAACCTTGGGAAGAAATGTTTTATATTGAATTAGATGCAAATATTCATTTAGAAAATATGAAGAATGCACTAGCTGAATTAGAGAGTGTAACGAGTTATATTAAGGTATTAGGTTGTTATCCGAGTGAGATAATTGAACCTGTGAAATTGTAATTACTCATAATAAAAGCTCTTCTATTTGAAGTACTTTTTTAGCGATTAATTATTAAACAATAGATTTTTTCTAATCTCTTTGAGTAATTGTTTGATTTAATTCTTTAGTATTTCCTATGCGAATGATGAAAATGTTGAAGTTTGCTATATTTTCGATGAGTAATGCTAAATTTTTGCTAACGTAAGATAATATAGAAATGAATGTTAGCTGTACTTTTTACTATGACATGGTCTTTGTTTATTTAATTGTTCATCAGTTAATTTAAGTATTAAAAACTTTTTTGTTTGTATTTACTCTTTTAATTTTTGCTAAAATATTCTCATGAAAAAAATAACTCGAAATTCTCGTTATCAATATCATAATGGATACCGATCTAAACCTAAAGAGGCGATGCCATTGGCTGAGACGATCGTTGTATTGTTTAATAAACCTTATAATGTGTTGACACAATTTTCTGATACTCAAAATCGTCAGACCTTAAAGGATTTTATTCCTATTCCTCATATTTATTCTGTTGGTCGTTTAGATCGGGATAGCGAAGGGTTATTACTATTAACCAATAATGGTGAGATACAACATCGATTAGCTAATCCTAAATTTGATAAGCAAAAAACTTATTGGGTGCAAGTTGAAGGCATACCTGAAGAAAATGATTTAGCCAGATTGCGTAAAGGAATAGAACTAAAAGATGGATTAACAAAACCTGCAAAAGTTAAAGCAATTTTAGAACCTGATTTTAATTGGCAAACAGCACCTAAAATTCGGGAACGAAAGAATATTCCTACTTCATGGATTGAATTAACTATCACCGAAGGCAGAAATCGTCAAGTGCGGAGAATGACTGCCCATATTGGTTTTCCAACACTACGGTTAATTCGTGTGGGAATTGGGGGGTATTCTCTTGGTGAGTTATCTGCGGGAGAATATCGAGCTTTAATAGATTCAGAGAAAAGAGAATTATTTAAAAAATTAGGCTTAAGTTAATTAATTTTAATCTATAAGCGGTTATTTCCATTGAAAATTTTGCAAATAGCAAAGCATTTTAGTCTTAAAAAGGGTAAACTGAGTAGAGTTTTTTGTTAAGAGGATATAAAGATGGCAATTTTATTAACTGGTGGGGCTGGTTACATTGGCTCACATACTGTTGTTGAATTACTTAATCAAGGTAAAGACATTGTTATTTTGGATAATTTTTCAAATTCATCTCCTGTTGCTTTACAACGTGTAGAAGAAATTACTGGAAAATCATTCAATTTCTACGAAGGAGATGTGCTTGATAGAACAATCTTACGTAAGGTGTTTGCCGAAAATAAAATTGATGCGGTAATTCATTTCGCTGGACTAAAAGCTGTTGGAGAAAGCGTACAAAAACCGTTACATTATTATCAAAATAATGTTACAGGCTCGATAGTACTCGTTGAAGAAATGCTAAAAGCGAATGTGAATACGTTAGTCTTTAGTTCATCCGCAACTGTTTATGGTGATCCAAAACAAATTCCAATTACTGAATCTTGCGAAGTTGGCGGAACAACTAACCCATACGGTACTTCAAAATATATGGTAGAACGTATTTTAGAAGATACAGTTAAAGCTTTTCCACAATTTAGTGCCGTTGTCTTGCGTTATTTCAATCCAGTAGGTGCGCACTCTAGTGGCTTAATTGGTGAAGATCCAAATGGTATTCCAAATAATCTATTGCCTTATATTAGCCAAGTTGCAGTAGGTAAATTAAAACAACTTTCTGTTTTTGGTAGTGATTATGATACGCACGATGGTACTGGTGTGCGTGATTATATCCATGTTGTTGATCTTGCTTTAGGTCATTTAAAAGCATTAGAAAAGCACCAAGATGATGCGGGATTTCACGTTTATAACTTAGGGACTGGAGTAGGCTATTCTGTACTTGACATGGTAAAAGCATTCGAAAGTGTGAACAATATTAAAGTCCCTTATCAATTAGTGGATCGTCGCCCTGGTGATATTGCTGTTTGTTATTCTGATCCGAAGAAAGCTCTTGAACAATTAGGGTGGAAAACAGAGCGTGATTTGAATCAGATGATGCAAGATACTTGGAATTGGCAAAAAAACAATCCAAACGGTTACAAAGGTGCATAATGACAGAAATTTCTAAGCCTTCTCTTTGGCAGCAAATTTTTACTAAGAATATGTTGCTTTGTATTTTTACTGGATTCAGTTCGGGTTTACCGTTGTATGTATTATTCCAATTAGTGCCAGCATGGTTATCGTCTTCCGGTGTAGATGTTAAAACTATTGGATTTTTTACTATCATCGGTTTTCCTTATACGTGGAAATTTTTAATTTCACCTCTGTTAGATAGATATTATCCGAACTTTTTAGGTCGTCGCCGCAGTTGGATGTTTATTACTCAGATTGGTTTACTTGCGTTATTAGTCATATTAGGTCAATTTAACCCGAGTGAAAGTATTCAAATTGTTGCAGCTTTATCTGCTTTGGTAGCGGTGTTTTCTGCTGTCCAAGATATTGTTATTGATGCTTACCGTCGTGAAATTTTAAGTGATGAAGAGCTAGGTTTAGGAAATTCAATTCACGTTAATGCATATCGTATTGCTGGATTAATCCCCGGTGGGATATCGCTGATCTTAGCAGATAGTCATCCTTGGCAAATAGTTTTTATTTTTACTGCTTTATTTATGATCCCTGGGTTAATTTTATCGCTCTTTTTAAGTAAAGAGCCTAATGTTGTTCAAGTCGATCATAACTTGCCTTTTTATATGACATTTACTTTACCTTTTAAGGAATTTTTTAGTCGTAAAGGATTATATGCTGGGCTAGGACTGATTTTTTTTATCTTCTTATATAAATTTGGTGATTCATTAGCAACTTCGCTACAGACTAAATTTATTTTAGATATGGGATTTAGCAATACCGATATCGGTACTGTTGTTAAATTAAATTCATTATGGGCATCCATCATTTCTGGCATGGTTGGAGGCATAATGATGATACGTTTGGGGGTTAATCGTTCTCTTTGGGTATTTGGTTTTGTGCAACTTATCACTATTTTAGGTTTTATTTGGATGGCAAGCTACGGTAAATTTGATACTATTGGTGCCTATGAACTGTTTGTTTTAACTGTAGTAATTATTGGTGAATATATTGGAGTTGGATTAGGCACTGCTGCTTTTGTTGCTTTCATGGCAAGAGAAACTAATCCTCTTTATACTGCAACTCAGCTTGCAATATTTACCAGCTTAGCAGCGATCCCTAGTAAAGTAATCGGTGCGTTCTCAGGTGTATTAGTGACAGATTATGGATATTACACATTTTTCTGGATCTGTTTTATTGTCGGTATTCCAGGGATGCTAATGCTTTTTAAGATTGCACCTTGGTCTGTCAAAAATAATGATTTGGCAAAGCAATAGCAGAATACAAGCGGTCAGTTTTATAATTTTATTTGCAATTAAGGAATAATCATTGGGATTATTCCTTATTATTTCGTTATATTAAGAGGTTCTTATGAAAATTATTTTATTAGGTGCACCAGGTGCAGGGAAAGGTACACAAGCACAATTTATTATGAAGAAATTTGGTATTCCACAAATTTCAACAGGGGATATGTTCCGTGCAGCTATTAAAGAAGGAACTGAATTAGGTAAACAAGCGAAAGCTTTAATGGACGAAGGGAAATTAGTACCTGATGAATTAACGGTAGCTTTAGTAAAAGATCGTATCGCTCAACCAGATTGTGCTAATGGATTTTTATTAGATGGTTTCCCTCGTACTATTCCACAAGCAGATGCATTAAAAGAAGCAGATGTTAAAATTGACTTTGTTTTAGAGTTTGATGTAGCAGATGAAGTGATTGTTGACCGTATGAGTGGTCGTCGTGTGCATCAACCATCAGGCCGTACTTATCACGTTGTTTATAATCCACCAAAAGTGGAAGGCAAAGATGATGTAACAGGTGAAGATTTAATTATTCGCCAAGATGATAAACCAGAAACTGTTTTAGATCGTCTTGCTATCTATCACAAACAAACTAAACCTCTTATTGCTTATTACACAGCGGAAGCTGAAGCTGGAAACACACAATATTTCCGTTTAGATGGTACTCAGCCAGTCGAAGCAGTAAGTGCAGAATTAAATAAAATTTTAGGCTAAATGTAATAAATGAGGAATAGCAGTAATTATACTTTTATTCCTCATTTTAGACTGATAAAAAGTGTTGAATATTTTTGTTAAAAATTCGTTGCTTTTCAATTTTTGTTATTATATATTCTTGCTTATTGAACTTTGGGAGTCGTTATGAATATCAATTTTATGAACCATCATCATCACCATTTACCTGATTAATCTTTCGGGCATTTGGGTGTGTTCGGAAGAAACTTCCGAGCATAAAATGTGATAACGACTGTTTAGAATATTTTACCCCTCGGGAGTCCCACTTCCGAGGGGTTATTTTTTTGATATAACGAAACTATTTTTAAATAAACTAAGAAGGAAAATATAATGCTGTTTTCAAATGAGGTGGTTATCTCAATTATTGCTTTACTTGCATTGAGCTTAATGCGGATTAATGTTGTGATTGCATTAATCATTGCCGCTTTGATTTGCGGTATTTGGGGCAATTATGCTGATGGTTTTGTATTAAATGAAGCATTATCTAAAACAGTATCAAGCTTTACCAGTGGGCTTGGTGGTGGTGCTGAAACAGCAATGAATTATGCTGTATTAGGTGCATTCGCTGTTGCTTTATCTAAATCAGGCGTAACAGATTTACTCGCTTATAAAGTGATTAAATCATTTGGTAAAAGTCCATCAGGCCGCTCCGTATTCTGGTTCAAATATATTATTCTTTTCACATTAGTCGTCTTTGCGATGTCTTCTCAAAACTTAATTCCTGTCCACATTGCGTTTATCCCTATTGTTGTGCCGCCACTCTTAGGTGTAATGAATCAATTAAAAATTGATCGTCGTGCGGTAGCTTGTGCAATTACATTTGGTTTAACTGCAACTTATATGTTTATTCCAGTTGGTTTTGGACAAATCTTTATTGAGAACGTATTAGTTAAAAATATTAATCAAGCGGGCGAAACATTAGGATTGGTAGCAAATATCGGTTCAGTGACCAAAGCTATGACAATTCCAGTAACAGGAATGGTATTAGGTTTATTGACCGCAATATTTGTAACTTATCGTAAACCTCGTACTTATCAAGTTGAAAATAATAAAGCTGGTGATGAAAGTATTGAAGATCGCATTGCTAGAGTTAAACCTTTTCATATTGTGATCAGTATTGTTGCAATTGTTATCACTTGTTTAGTTCAGCTTACAATGAACTCAACCATTTTAGGCGGATTAGTTGGATTAGTTGTTTTTGCTCTAGGTGGTATTTTTAAACTTAAACAAAGTAATGATATTTTCCAAGATGGATTACGCTTAATGGCAATGATCGGTTTTGTAATGATTGCAGCATCAGGTTATGCAAACGTAGTTAATTCAACTGGTGGTGTGCCTGAATTAGTTGAAAGTATTCGTGGGGTAATTGATAGCAAAGCAATGGCTGCATTCTTAATGTTATTAGTTGGTTTGTTTATCACAATGGGAATTGGTTCTTCATTCTCAACTGTACCAATTATTGCGGCAATTTATGTACCGCTTTGTATCTCATTCGGATTCTCACCTTTAGCAACGATCTCTATCGTGGGTGTGGCTGCTGCTTTAGGTGATGCAGGTTCTCCAGCATCAGACTCAACATTAGGACCGACATCAGGTTTAAATGCTGATGGTAAACACGATCACATCTGGGATTCAGTTGTACCAACATTTGTTCACTACAATATTCCATTGTTAGTATTTGGCTGGATAAGTGCAATGGTTCTATAACTTTGAATTATTCAACCAAAGATATGGGTGATTTTTTCACTTATATCAGCAAATCTGCAAAATATAGATAATAAGCTACTGCTTTCAATACAAAAATTGCTAATTTTGACAAATAAAAATATTACATATCATAAAATTTTTCGTTATTGATATGGAATTTTGAAAAGATTAGCATTTTTACAACACTGACAGCGGAGTGAAATTATGAAAAAATTAACACAACTTTCTTTAGTTGCTCTTGCAGTAGCTTCTGGCTCTGCAATAGCAGCAGCACCTAAAACATTCGTTTATTGTATTGAAGCTTCACCTTCATATTTTAACCCACAATTAGGAAATGACGGCGCAACATTGGATTCAGATCGCCCCATGTTCAATGGGCTAACAGCATTTGAAAGTGGTACAACAAACGTCATTCCTGCCTTAGCAGAAAGTTGGGAAATATCCGATGATGGTAAAAGTTATACTTTTCATTTACGTAAAGGAGTAAAGTTCCACAGTAATAAGGAATTTACCCCAAGCCGTAATTTTAATGCTGATGATGTTGTGTTTTCATTTAATCGTCAATTAGACCCAAATCATCCATATAATAAAGTTTCGGGCGGTAACTATCCACATTTTATCGGTATGGGTATGCCTAATATCTTAGATAAAATAGAAAAAATCGATGATTACACGGTTAAAATCAGCCTAAAAGTACCAAATGCTCCATTTTTAGCAAATTTAGCGATGAGCTTTGCTTCAATTTCCTCTGCGGAATATGCTGATGCAATGTTAAAAGTAGGTACGCCTGAAAAAGTAGATACGATGCCTATCGGTACAGGTCCTTTTGAATTTGTTTCTTACCAAAAAGATTCAACTATACGTTTTAAAGCATTTGATGATTACTGGAAAGGAAGAGCAAAAATTGACCGTTTAGTATTCTCTATCACACCAGATGCATCAGTGCGTTATGCGAAATTGACTAACGGCGAATGTCATGCAATGCCATACCCAAATCCAGCAGATTTGGAAAAATTAGAAAAGGATTCAAATATCAATTTGATGACTAAACCGGGTTTAAATATTGGGTATTTAAGTTTTAATGTACAAAAACCTCCGTTTGATAATACCAAAGTACGCCAAGCATTAAACTATGCGGTGAACAAAAAAGCCATTGTTGATGCGGTATACCAAGGTACTGGACAAGTGGCTAAAAATCCAATTCCACCGATAATGTGGGGTTATAATGATGATATTCAGGATTATGATTATGATCCAGAAAAAGCAAAAGAATTACTAAAAGAAGCGGGTTTTGAAAATGGTTTTGAGACAGAAATCTGGGCAATGCCGGTTTCTCGTCCTTATAATCCGAATGCACGCCGTATGGCTGAATTAATTCAGCAAGATTGGGCAAACGTAGGTGTAAACTCTAAGATTATTAGTTATGAGTGGGGTGAATATGTCAAGCGTATGCGTGCAGGCGAGGATCCTGTAGGTATGATGGGGTGGGCTGGTGAAAATGGTGATCCCGATGATTTCTTAAATACATTATTAAGTTGTGAAGCTATGGATCAAGGCGTTAATTACGCTAAATTCTGCTATAAGCCATTCAATGATCTTGTTATTCAAGCAGCTCAAGAGGTTGATAAAGAAAAACGTATAGAGTTATATAAACAAGCACAGGTTATATTTCATGAGCAAGTACCGTGGATCACTATTGCACACTCAACAAATTATTTCCCTGTACGTAAAGAAGTAAAAGGATATGCACTTGGTCCATTTAACTTCCATGATTTCTATCCTGTTGATTTAGAGGAAATAAATTAATTTTGTATAACACTTAGCGTTACCATATTTAAAAATAGATATGATACCGTTTATTCTTTAGTTTCAACATTAGTTTCAACATTATAAGTTCTATTTGGTTTAAATGATAATAGTAAATACGATCATATTTGGGATCAATCTTACTAACTTTTCTTCACTACAATATTCTACTATTAGTATTTGGCTGGATTAGTACGATAGTTTTATAAATTTGAATTATTTCACTAAAGATATGAGTAATTACAGTTACTCATATCAGAAAATATCTAAAAAATAGTAATAAGCTATCATCTATGAGACAAAACTCTACAATTTTGATAAATAAAAGTATTGCATATCATAAGATTTTTTGTATATTGATATAGCATCTTGAAAAGATTAGCATTTTTATAACAATAGTATTGGAGTGAAACCATGAACAAATTAACACAACTTTCTTTAGTTGCTCTTGCAGTAGCCTCTGGTTCTGCAATGGCAGCCCCTAAAACATTCGTTTATTGTATTGAAGCCTCGCCTTCATACTTTAACCCACAATTGGGTACTGATGGTGCAACCTTGGATTCATCAGGGCGTCCAATTTTTAATGGTTTGACTGCATTTGAAAGTGGTACAACTAATGTTATTCCTGCTTTAGCAGAAAGCTGGGAAGTATCTGATGATGGTAAAAGTTATACTTTTCATTTACGCAAAGGGGTAAAATTCCATAGTAATAAAGGATTTACTCCAACTCGTGATTTTAATGCGGATGATGTTATATTTTCATTCAACCGCCAATTAGACCCAAATAATCCATACAATAAAGTGTCTGGTGGTAACTATGAATATTTTATCGGTATGGATATGCCTAATATCTTAGATAAAATAGAAAAAGTCGATGATTACACGGTTAAAATTAGCTTAAAAGTGCCAAATGCGCCATTCTTAGCGAATTTAGCAATGGATTTTGCTTCAATTTTCTCTGCGGAATATGCTGATGCAATGTTAAAAGCAGGCACTCCAGAAAAAGTAGATTCAATGCCTATCGGCACTGGCCCATTCCAATTTGTTTCTTATCAAAAAGATTCCTCTGTACGTTTCAAAGCGTTTGATGATTACTGGCAAGGAAGAGCGAAAATTGATCGCCTAGTATTCTCAATTACACCTGATGCATCTGTACGCTATGCAAAATTAACTAAAGGTGAATGTCACGCAATGCCATATCCAAATCCTGCGGATATCGA
>NZ_JARIDQ010000084.1 GCF_029256985.1 Otariodibacter sp.
TAGACACTGGAATTGAATTATTTGGTGAAAAACTCTCTATTCCAGCAATTCTTGCGCCAGTAGGTGCATTAGGTATGTATGCACGTCGTGGTGAAGTTCAAGCAGCAAAAGCAGCTGATAATAAAGGAATCCCTTTCACAATGTCTACTGTATCTATATGTCCTATTGAAGAAGTTGCACCTAAAATCAATAGACCAATGTGGTTTCAACTTTATGTTTTAAAAGATCGTGGATTTATGAAAAATGTATTGGAAAGAGCAAAAGCCGCAGGATGCTCAACTCTTGTTTTTACTGTTGACTTACCAGTACCGGGAGCAAGATACCGTGATATGCATACAGGAATGACTGGACCTTATAAAGAAATTCGTCGCATAATTCAAGGTGCAATGCATCCATTTTGGGCATGGGATGTAGGGATTAAAGGTAAACCACATTCCTTAGGTAATATTTCTTATTATATGAAAAAACAGATAGGATTAGACAACTACATGGAATGGTTAGCTGAAAACTTTGACTCATCGATCTCTTGGAAAGATTTAGAATGGATTCGTGAATTTTGGGATGGGCCTATGATAGTTAAAGGTATTCTTGATCCTGAAGATGCAAAAGATGCGGTTAGATTCGGTGCAGATGGTATAGTGGTTTCTAATCATGGAGGTCGTCAATTAGATGGTGTTTTATCTAGTGCTAAAGCTCTTCCTCCAATTGCAGATATGGTAAAAAGTGATCTTAAAATCTTAGCTGATTCAGGTGTGCGTAATGGGTTAGATATCGTACGCATGATCGCATTAGGTGCAGATGCTTGTATGTTAGGTCGCTCTTTTGTTTATGCGCTTGGGGCAAATGGCCAAGCAGGTGTTGAGAATATGCTTGATATCTTTAAAAAAGAAATGAACGTTGCAATGACGTTAACAAGTAATAAAAGTATTGCTGATATTACATCTGATGCATTAGTTGATTTAAGCAAACTATAATCTAATATGATTATCTTATGGGGAATAACATTACAAGTATTCCCCAAATCTTTGCATTTATTCCTACTCTCTTACCTTTATAATTTGAAAATTGACATCTATAAATAATCTAGATAACAAAAAACGATCTGATTTTACAAATTAATTACAAAATCAGACCGCTTATAAATTAACTATTACTTATCATTACACTACATAAAAAATAGGGATAATAAAGAATGCAACTAACGCAGCAATAATACCGTATACGATCATTGGTACTACAGTTTTCTTAAGAATTACACCCTCTTTATTATCAATATTTAGTACTGAGCTTACAGCAACGATATTATTAATACATACCATATTACCCATTGCTCCACCAACAGATTGTAAAGCTAACACTAATGTTGCTGATAAACCTGTTATTTCTGCTGTTGATAATTGTACACTACCAAAAGTTAAGTTAGATACTGTATTTGATCCTGAGAAAAAAGCACCAACTGCACCAAGGTAAGATGCAAATAATGTCCAATATTCTCCAGTTGCTGCAGCAAAACTTCTACCGATGATTTTTACCATTGAATCATCACCACCAACTAGCATTAAGTTAACCATAACTAATGCGCCAACAAGTGCAAAGAATGGATTTTTAGTTTGTTTTAAACTACCAACAAATACATCTTTTACTTTGCTTCCAGAAACTGCGAATACAGGAATTGCAATTAATACGGTAACAACAAATGGAATAAATGCTGGAACATATAAGAATTTATAACTTGCAGTCGTGGTTGTACCAAAAATATTTTTTAAGCTGAAAATAAGGCTTTGACTCACATCAAACAGACCTAATGACCCTAATTGAACACTAAACCAAGAAGTAGCATCATTCATCATTGCTTTAAATGGTAACTCTTGAAGACGAGTTACAATTAATATAATAATCAATAAACCTGTTGGGAATAATGCTTTGGCAACTTCCCCTTTTGTTACTGAACCTGATAAAGTATCTTCAACTTTTGCTAAACCAATACCTTTAGTGGCTACAAATACAGAAATAAGCAAACCAATAGCACCACCAACTAATGATGGAAACTCATAATTCACTTGAGCTAAGAAGAAATATGGTACAACACACGCAAAAATACTGATATAGACGAAAAGTAAATTTCTACGAATATCTTCCCATGATACGATCAAGCGTAACCCCATGATTGGAATAATTAATGCTGCAAAAGCATGAATAACCGCTGTCATTGAGCCAATTTCAAGAATTTGAACATCTCCTAGATTTAATGCACCAAACCCAAACCAAGTCGGTGTGCCAACTGCACCAAATGATACAGGAACAGAATTCATTACTAATGCAAGCATTGCAACTTTTAATGGATTAAAACCTAAACCGACTAAAATAGGTGCTGCAATTGCAGCTGGAGTACCAAAACCACTCGCTCCTTCAATCATAAATGCGAATGCCCAACTAATAATCATAATTTGAGCTACTGGATTAGGAGTAATTGTTCCTAACCATTTACGTAAGGTATTTGTAACACCTGATATTTCAGAGAAACGATTGAAAAGAATCGCTCCAAAGATAACGGTGATTGGAGTTTGTACCGATATTATAGCAGAAGCTATATTGGCACTAACTGTCGTAATATCTGTACCAAAGAAAATTAATTGAATAATAAGAACAACTACTGCAATCCAAGGTAATGCAACGTAAGAAGGTAATGCGTTACGTTTTACCATTAGATAGATTAGTAAAGCAATTGGAAAAATACTAAGAAAAAGAGCCATTCAGCACTCCATATATAAATAAAAAATTAAAAGATCAAGATCAAGTTTGAAGGCGCTATTCTATTAATATTTAACAAATATGAAAGCGGAATGTTATATTTTTGTGAATATACTCACAGTTTCATCGATTAGATGCTTAAAAAATACCTTAAAGCATAGAAAATTAAATACAATCTGACGGTTTTCTATTTAAAAGAGCGACTCTATCAGATTAATTTTAGCTTATTGCCACTTATATTCTAAATAGAAAACCTTCTCTTTTTAAGAGGTTGTCAGATTGAATCTGAGCTTCTATATTTTAAGATTTATTTTTTGCAGAGAAAATCATAAAATGACACGCATATTTATTTTTATCATCAATCTTTGAATACTCTTCTTTTTCTAATTTCCAATCTTGTTCTGTAAATTCAAAGAAAGTATCCCCATCAATATTTTCTTGAATCTCTGTAAGATAAAGTTTTGTAGCTAAAGGCATTGCTTGTCTAAATAATTCTCCTCCTCCGATAACCATAACTTCATCAACATTTACAAAACTTTTTGCTAATTCAACCGCTTGTTCTAAAGTCTTTGCTATATATGCCCCTTCAATATCTATATCTGAACGTGACAAAATAATATTGAGACGATTAGGTAACAACCGTCCTATTGATTGATAGGTTTTTCGCCCCATAATAACCGGTTTGCCTACTGTATTCTTTTTAAACCATGCTAAATCAACAGGTAAATGCCAAGGCATTGTATTATTTTTACCAATGGCATGATTTAATGTCCTCGCAACAATCAAACTTATTTGCATACATCTATTCTCCTTTTAAACAGCAGGATTTTATCAGATAATAGGCGAATACTTTATTTATTTTATTTACAATTATGTCTAAAACAATCGTTATCAAACTTGGAACAAGCACTCTAACACATAGTTCAAAGAATTTAAGTCGACCACATATGTTAGATATAGTAAAACAAGTTTCGGATTTGCATCAACAAGGGTTCAGAATTGTTCTCGTATCTTCTGGTGCAGTTGCAGCAGGGAGAGAATATTTAAACCACAGGGAATTACCTAAAACACTTGCAAGCAAACAACTCCTAGCCGCCGTAGGGCAAAGTCAATTAATTCAAGTATGGGAAAATCTTTTTTCTATTTATGGTATTAAAATAGGACAAATGTTATTAACCCGTGCAGATATTGAAAATAAAGAACACTTTTTAAATGCTCGAGACACTCTCAATGCTCTTCTTGAGCAACAAATTATTCCTATCATTAATGAAAACGATGCAGTAGCGACCGCTGAATTTCGAATCGGTGATAATGATAATTTATCAGCTCTAGTAGCGATTCTGGCTCAAGCTGAACAACTTATTCTACTTACCGACCAAGAAGGATTATTTGATAGCGATCCTCGAAAGAACCCTAATGCTAAATGTATTCCTATAGTTGAAAAAATCACACCAGAAATAAGACAAATGGCAGGTGGTAGTGGGACAACACTTGGTACTGGCGGAATGAGTACTAAAATTATTGCTGCAGATATTGCGACTCGCTCGGGAGTGGAAACGATTATTGCATCTGGTGAAAAAACTAATGTTATTGTCGATATTGCTCAAGGTTTAGAGAACGGTACAAAATTTATTGCACAATTAGATAAATTAGAAAGCAAAAAACAATGGCTCTTTGGTGCTCCACCTGCGGGAATTCTTTATGTTGATGAAGGAGCTAGTGTTGCTCTGATAACTGAACATAAGTCATTACTTCCTGCTGGTATTAAAAAAATTGAAGGCCAGTTTGCTCGAGGTGAAGTAATCAAAGTGATTAATACAGAAGGTAATCTTATTGCCCTTGGTATTTCTCGCTACAATAGCGAAGCCTTATCCTTAATCAAAGGGAAAAAATCTAGTGAGATAGAACCAACTTTAGGCTATGAATTCGGTTCTGTTGCATTACACAGAAATGAGATGGTTGTTTATAAATGATTGATTTAACTTTTGATGTAATAGCATTACTCTTTCTTGCTTCCTTTATTGCAGGAACTATTGATGCTATTGCTGGAGGAGGGGGGTTGATTACCATCCCCGCATTACTTGCAGTAGGTATTCCACCTACCCTTGTATTGGGCACAAATAAATTACAATCTTGTGGCGGATCTTTTGCTGCTTCATTCTATTTTATAAGAAAAAAAGCAATTAATCTCAAACAAATTCGCTTTTTAATTTTAATGACGTTTATCGGTGCAACTTGTGGAACTATTTTAGTTCAGCTTATTAATGTAGATGATCTGAAAATTATTTTACCTTTTCTGGTTATGATTATTGGAATTTATTTTTTATTTAGCCCACAACTGGGAGAGGAAGATAGAAAACAACGTATTAGTTATTTATTATTTGGCTGTACTGCTTCTTTAGGTATTGGATTTTATGATGGGATGTTTGGTCCAGCTACAGGATCATTCCTTACTTTAGCATTTGTAGCACTTCTTGGATTTAATTTAACCAAAAGTGTTGCTCATGCAAAAGTACTTAATTTTACATCTAATATTGCTGCGCTTATTTTCTTCGCTATTGGTGGAGCAATTATTTGGAAAATAGGCTTTATTATGATGATAGCTCAATTTCTCGGTGGAAATTTAGGAGCCAGATTAGTTGTTACCAATGGAAAGAAAATTATTAAACCAATTATCGTGACAATGTCACTTATTATGGTAGTCAAAATGTTATGGGATCAAGGGTACTTTTAATGAATAAAGCAAAACGGATAGAAATTTTAACTAGATTACGAGAGCAAAACCCTCATCCTACCACAGAATTGAATTATACTAATCCATTTGAATTACTCATTGCGGTAATTTTATCCGCACAGGCAACTGACGTAGGGGTAAATAAAGCCACCGCAAAACTCTACTCTGTGGCAAATACACCTCAAGCAATTTTAGATCTTGGTGTGGAAGGGTTAAAATCTTACATAAAAACAATAGGACTTTATAACAGTAAGGCTGAAAATATTATTAAAACCTGTCGAGATTTAATTGAAAAATATAATGGTGAAGTACCTCAAACTCGTGAAGAATTAGAAGCTTTAGCAGGAGTGGGACGTAAAACAGCTAATGTAGTGTTAAATACAGCATTTGGTCAACCGACTATTGCAGTTGATACCCACATTTTTAGAGTATCTAATCGCACAAACTTTGCTCCAGGAAAAGACGTTGTAAAGGTTGAAGAAAAACTACTGAAAGTTGTACCTGATGAATTTAAAGTAGATGTTCATCATTGGTTAATCTTACATGGTCGCTATACCTGTATTGCCCGCAAACCTCGTTGTGGTTCTTGTATCATTGAAGATCTTTGTGAATATAAAGAGAAAACAGAAATATAACTTTGCATAAAAATAAGTGGTAAGATTTATAGAGAATCTTACCGCTTATGTTTCACAGTTAAATTGTTTATTTTTTACGCTCTACCCATTTTCCATCTAGGTAATCCATTATCCATTTTGTTGCTTTACCATTCTTTTCGGAAGTAATGTATTGTCGTTTTTCTTTACGACTAAACCGGATAATAGCATCATTACCTTCAGGATCTTGTGTTGGTGCATCCGCTAAATATTGTAATTTCTCTGGCAATCTTTCGCGATATTGCGCTAATTCTGCAACCTTAGCTGCTCTACTTTCACGTGATTTAGGAAAATTATGAGCGGACATAAATACTCCACTGGCACCATCACGTAAAACAAAGTACGCATCTGATTTTTCAGTTTTTAATTCAGGGAATGGAACTGGTTCTTCTCTTGGCGGTGCAACTTCACCATTTTTCAGTATTTTTCTGGTGTTATCACAATTTGTACACGCCATATATTTCCCGAAACGACCTAGCTTGAGATGCATATCTGCACCGCATTTATCGCATTCAACGACTGGACCATCATAGCCCTTGATTTTAAAAGAGCCTTCTTCTATTAAATAGCCATCACAATTTGGATTATTTCCACAGATATGAATTTTTCTTTCGGGATCAATTAAATAGCTATCCATTGCTGTATTACATTTAGGACAACGTTTACGATGTAATAATGCATTCGTTTCTGAATTTTCATCTAATACATTCAGTAATTCGGATTCTGGAATTAAATTAATCGTTGTTTTACACCGTTCTTTTGGTGGTAACGCATAGCCAGTACAACCAAGAAATACTCCTGTACTTGCAGTACGAATAGCCATCTTACGTCCACAAGTTGGACAAAGAATATCGGTCTCAACCAGATTATTAGGACGCATACCACCCTCAAGTTCATCCAACTCTGCTGTGGTCAACTTCTCAGAAAAATCACTAAAGAAGCTATCTAATGCATCTTTCCAATTAGTATTACCCGATGCTATTTTATCGAGTGTATCTTCCATATTGGCGGTGAAATCATAATTCATTAATTCACGAAAAGATTCATTTAAACGATCGGTAACGATCTCTCCCATTTTTTCAGCATAAAAACGACGATTCTCAACACGCACATAGCCTCTGTCTTGAATCGTTGAAATAATTGCTGCATAGGTTGACGGACGGCCAATTCCTCGTTTTTCTAACTCTTTCACAAGTGCTGCTTCAGAATAACGTGCTGGTGGTTTTGTAAAATGCTGGCTTGGAATTACTTCATTGAGAGATAGCGTTTCATTTAGGTTAACTTCTGGTAATTCTTGATCTTCTGCCGTTTTACCTTGTATTGGTAATACTTTGGTCCAACCATCAAAGCGAAGTACTCTACCCTTTGTTTTTAACGAATAATCACCGGCTGTTACCGTTAAACTTGTAGAATCATATTCAGCAGGCGGCATTTGACAAGCTAAGAACTGACGCCAAATAAGATCATATAAACGCTCAGCATCCTTCTCCATACCTTTTAAGTCAGACTGTTTAACTTGAATATCCGATGGACGAATCGCTTCATGGGCTTCTTGAGCTTTTTCTTTACTTGCGTAGAAATTAGGTTTTTCTGGTAAATATTGCTGACCAAACTCTTTCTCAATATAGCCTCTCGCCATAACTAACGCATCTTGGCTGAGATTAGTTGAATCGGTACGCATATAAGTTATATAACCTGCTTCATACAAGCGTTGAGCTAGCATCATTGTCTTTTTAACACTAAAACCTAATCGTGTACTTGCCGTTTGTTGTAACGTTGAAGTAATAAATGGCGGCTTCGCTTTTGATGATGTCGGTTTTTTCTCAATATCACTGACAATAAATGCAGAATTTTGTAACGAAGTGACCGCTTGTGTTGCTTGCTCTTGATTTTTAGCTGAGAATTTTTTCCCTTTAAAGTGAGTTAAATCAAGAGATAACGCCCCAGATTGAGCTGAAACTTTAGTCATTATTTCCCAAAACTCTTCAGGTTTAAATGCTTTAATTTCTCTTTCACGCTCAACAAGTAATTTAACTGCCACAGATTGAACTCGTCCTGCAGATAATCCTCTGGCTACCTTTTTCCAAAGTAATGGAGAAACCATAAAGCCTACTACTCTATCTAAAAAACGACGAGTTTGTTGTGCATTAACACGATCTAAATTTAATTGTGCTGGCTTTTCAAAAGCTTGTTTTATTGCATTTTTAGTAATCTCATTAAAAACAACTCGACTAAAACGCTCATCATCGCCACCAATGACTTCTTTCAGATGCCATGCAATCGCTTCCCCTTCTCTATCCAAGTCGGTTGCTAAATAAATATGATCCGCTTTTTTGGCTAGTGACTTAAGTTCAGAAACAACTTTTTCTTTTCCGGGTAAAATTTGATAATTTGCCTTCCATCCATGATAAGGATCAATACCCATTCGCTTAACTAAAGCAGTTTTTTCTTTTTCAGCTTTAATTTTTGCTTTCTGTTCTGCACTCATTCCTTTAGTAGAAATGGTCTTTACCTTTTCTGATTTTTCTACACCACTGGTTGGTAGATCCCGGATATGTCCCACACTGGATTTTACTACAAAATCACTGCCTAAATATTTATTTATTGTTTTTGCTTTGGCTGGTGACTCAACTATAACTAATGACTTGCTCATTTATCCACCTAAAATAAAGAAACAATAGGATAAATATCTAACAAATTGTTTCTTTATAGTTTATATTTAATTAATTTTAAAATAGAATATATATACAGTAGCAAGGCTTTCTAAAAAAAACAATATAAAGGATGTAAAATGGATAAACTCAATGCAATTAACCTATTTTGTCGAGTAATTGAGACACAAAGTTTTACTCAAGCTGCACAACAGGAAAAAATTTCACTAGCTATGGCGAGTAAACTAGTTGCACAGCTTGAAGAACATTTAAATGTACGTTTATTACAGCGAACAACTCGTAAAATCACCCCAACAGAGGCTGGATTATTATTTTACCAACGTTGTCAGCCTATCTTAACAGAATTAAGAGATGCTGAAGCTTGTATCTCAAATACAGCATCTAGCTTACATGGAACACTAAGAATATCTGTACCAATGGATTTTAGTTCAAGATTTATTGCCCCTAACCTGGGGGGATTTATGGAAACTTATCCCAATATTAAATTAGATATTGAATTTACCGATCGTCGAGTAGATGTAATTGCAGAAGGCTATGATCTCGTTTTAAGAATAGGTAAACTTGAAGACAGTTCTCTTGTTGCTAAAAGAATTGCTCAAGCAGAGCATGCTATTGTAGCATCTCCTGCTTATTTAGAAGAGTATGGTACTCCAACATCAATAGAAGAATTAGATGACCATCAATGTTTAATATATGGTGAACAAAACTTTTGGCTGTTTAATGACAATGGGGTCAATGTTAAGTGTAAACTTAATGGAAAAATTCACAGTAACAATGGTCAATCTTTAGTTAAGATGGCGAAAGCAGGCTTAGGAATCATTAATGTGCCTAAATTCCTTGTTAAAGATGAAATTATGAAGGGGCGGCTCATTGCAATCTTACCTCATCTAGAACAAGAAAAACTTGATATAAGCTTACTTTACCCTCATAGGCGCTACCTATCTCCAAAAGTAAAGGTAGCAATTGAATTTTTATCAAAATTAATGGATGAACAACGAGAGTATTTATAATAAATTATTATTAGGCTCGACAACATCTTGTACTATCGTTAGAGCAAAATCTGATTTTTTAAGAAAATTTTGCTCTCTAAAGTTGATAGGATAATGACAAGCAAATTCATGTTGTTTAAATTTGCGTAAAGGTGGCTTAGTAATACATTTTTTTTGAGCAAATGGACATCTTGGTCCTAATCGACAACCAATGGGCATATCCTGTAACATGGGAATGGTACCTTTTAAGGTATTTAATTTACTTTTAAACGGATAAGGCTGGGAAAAATCAGGTACACTATGTAAAAGCACTGAAGTATAAGGATGAAATGGCATCTTTATAATTTCTTCCTTATCTGCTATTTCAACAGTTTGCCCACAGTATAAAATATTATAAGAATCCACCCATTTTTGAATACTTAAAATATCGTTACTTGCCAAAATAATGGATGTCCCCAAATTTTTATTCATACTGGAAAGTAAACGATAAATTTGTAATTGTGTTGTTGCCTCCATTGCATTGGTTGGTTCATCTGCTACGAGTAAACGTGGTTGATTTGCTACTGCCATAGCAATAATTACTTTTTGAGCTTCACCCTCTGTTAAATCACAAGGGTAACTGTTCATGATATCTTTATGATCTTTAATCCCTACCCGATGTAAAAGCTCAATTGCTTTTTTCTTTTTCCATCCAAACCATTTCCACCATTTCCCTTTAAAACGAATAGTCTGAATAAGCTGTCTACCTACAGATTTACTCGGATCAAGAGATAAAAGAGGATCCTGAAAAATCATTGAAATATCATCACCAATTTTTTTTCTTCGCTGTGAAGGAGATAATTTTAATAATTCAATCTCTTTAAACCGAAAACGATCAGCGGTAACAATCCATTCTTCTTTGACTAAACCACAGATAACTTTAGCAATCAGGCTCTTGCCCGAACCTGATTCGCCAATCAATCCACAAATTTTTCCTTCATCAAGGGTTAGATTGACATTATCAATCATCTTAACACGCCCTTTAGGCGTATCAATTTCAATACTTAAGTGACGAATATCCAATAATGCCATAAAAATTAGTACCGATATTTTCTTAATACACGAACAAGACCATTACCTAACATGGTAATAATAAATATAACAAATGTAATTGCTAACCCCGGTAGAATAACTGTCCATGGTGCAATATAAATAAGCTCAAATGAATCTCTAATCATCGCCCCCCACTCTGGCGTTGGACTTTTAGCGCCTAAAGAGATAAAACTCAATGCACTGATATCTAAAATAGCAATAACAAAGATATGAGATAGTTCTTTGATTACCGTAATCGTCAAATTTGGGAGAATAACATCTTTTATAAGATCCCAACGTTTCGCACCATCTAACTTTAATGTCACTACATATTCCCGTTCTAATTCATGCTGTGCTGTCTGATAGAGTTTATGAATAAAGTGAGGTAACATAGCAAGAAAAATTGCTAAACACGCATTAATCAGACTCGACTCTAACAATGTTGCAATAATAATAGCAATCAATAAAATAGGAGTAACTAAAAAAGTATCAAATAAATGACTAAGTAGAAAAACTGATTGACTTTTTCTTGTTACCGCAAATATACCAATGATGCCACCTAAGATACCAACCGCAAGACTAACCAATAATGCAGAACCTGCCGTATAGTAAAAACCATGTAAAATACGACTAAATATATCCCTACCAAGATCATCTGTTCCCATAAAATGAGCGATTTCTCCTCCATTATACCAAGAAGGTGGTAATAACTCTAAACCGATAAATTCTTTATTTGTATCATAAGGTGCAATTAAATGCCCGAGTAAAATTAATACTAGCAATAGTATAAATAAGTAGACACTTGTTAATGCCATAGCATCTTTACGCAAAAGCTTAAAGAATTGGCTAAAATATTCAGTCTCTCTAAACTGTTCAGGCGCTTTATTTAACATACCAATCCTTCTTATGTGACGGGTCTAATAAGGTTGCAACAATACTTGCAAGCAAATCAACAAACAGCACAAAGACTCCAATAGTAATTACCCCAACCGAAATAGCATGATAATCCTGAATAACCAATGCATTTATCATCCAGCGTCCTATTCCTCCCCAACTAATTACATTTTCAATTAACATTGCAAAGGCAAATGTTAAAGTAATATTACGAATTATTGTGGGAAGAAGAGGTAAAAGGGTATTTCTAAGAATATGATTTTTCCAAATTTTAAACGGCGACCACCCTCTAGCTTGAGCTATTTTGATATAGTTTTGTTGCATAATATACAATGTTCTTTGTTCAATAATTCTAATCATTTCTAACGTTGCTGGTACAGCTAAAACTATTGTAGGTAATGCTAAGTGTTGTAAAGCACTTTGCATCATTTTTAACTTATAAGGCGATTCTGATAATAAAATATCAATGAATGTCACGCCAGTTATTGCTTCAACATGATATATTGGATGTATTTCACCTATAGCTGATATTTCCCATTGATTTAATGAAGCATAAGACAACATTAAAATAGCAAACCAAAATACAGGTAATGCTAAACTTAGTGATGCTAATGTAGAAAGAATCTTACCCACAGAATATTTAGATAAGATTGCAGCAAGAAACCCTAGAGGTAAACCAACAATTAATGCCAAAATTAGCACAGCAATACATAAAGAGATAGTTGCAGGGAAAACATCTAATATCTGTTTCACTAAAGGTTCACCTGTTGTTTGACTAATTCCCCAATCTCCTTGTAGTAAATTACCAACGTAATCAATATAAGTTGAAAAATCATTCTCAAATAGGTTATTTAATGGATCTCTTAATAAAATGTTATAGCTAATGATAGAGAGAATGACTAATGTAATAAAGGTAAGAAATAGCTTTCTTAATGTTGCAAGTAACATTATTCATTCTCCACGTTATTTTTTAATTTCAACTTGGCTAGATTTATATGTCCAAATCGGCTAATTGAAAGATTCTCAATTTTATCCTTTGCAACAATAATTCTATCAACATTTATTAATGGTAAAATAGGTATTTCTTTTTCTAATAACACTTGTGCAAATTCATAAAGTCCATTTTTAGCATCTCCATCAGGCAAAGATTTTGCTGAATCAAGTAAAGAATCAAACTCATGGTTACACCAGTTAGATAAATTTGTAATAGAATTAACCGATTGACAACTCAAAATAGGTCTAAAAAAATCATCTGCTTCAAAATTATTGGCTAACCACCCATCAAGAATCAAATCATAATCTGCTGTATGATTTGCGATTTGTTGCGCTAAATAGGCTCGACTGACTTTTCTGATATCTAAACTAATACCAACCTTTGCAAGATCTGAACGAATAAGCTCTGCCATTTTAACAGGATGTGAATTATAAACTTTTTTCTCATCTACAACCCATAAATTAAAATGGTTACTTTTACGTAATTTTTTACTGATCGGCTCAGGCTGATAAGGATAACTCTTATTATTTTGTTGATGAGAAATAGCATAAGGCAATACACTATCTGCAATTTTAGCTGTATCGTAAAATAGTATTTTCAATAGACGTTTACGGTTAATCGCTTCTGCTATTTTTCTACGCAATAAGACATTTTGCATTATTTCCTGTTTTGTATTAAACGCTAAGAAAGCTAAATTAGCACCTTCATTCTCAATAATTCTATTTTTTTGTTTTTTTAAAATAGACATCTGACTAGGTTCAGGAAAAGCAAGAATATCACATTCACTATTTAAAAATTTAGCCATCCTTCCTGTACTCGAACTAGCAAAATCTACTACTATATTTGTAATTTGAGGTTTCTCTCCCCAATAATAAGTATTTGCTCTCAATCTAGCAAAATCATTCTGAGCATAATTTTCTAATTGATACGCTCCAGTACCAATTGGTAGTTGAGCTAATTGTTGTAAGTTATCATCTGCATTTAATTGAAGAGCATATTCTTTAGAAAGAATGACAGCATACTGGCTAGATAAATGCCCCAAGATTGCAGGATTAGGTGAGATTAACTCTATCTGAACCGTATTATTATCAAGCATAGTAACTTTCTTTACTGATTCCTCTAAATGAACACTTTCAAAATAAGGGAAGTAAGTTCTTTCAGCGATTTCAAGATTAATATGGTAACGTTGTAATGTTTCTTGTTGTTCTTCACTTAATTCTGGTAATTCAAAATCCTTATTCATCATACGATTTAAAGAAAACACCACATCTTCCGCATTCATTTTCCGAGTAGGAGTAAACCACTTCGTATGTTGAAATTCTACATCCTTACGTAAATGAAACGTAATTACTAATCCATCATCACTGACTTCAAATCGCTCCGCAAGTGAAGGAATAATTCGATTTTCAACAGGATCAAATTCGATCAACTTATCATAAATCTGCTCAGTAACAACATTAATATTACTACCCACCTCTGCCCTTTGTGGGTTAAAAGAACCATTCCAAGTATCAGTACAATAAATTGCACTGCTATTGAGTAACGGTTCAGGAATTCTTGGTGCAGCTAGAACAGTATTTGGCACATAGCCTAATGTTACAAAACTTACCGCTAAACTGACCGCTTGATAAACTAATTTCATTCTTTATTGATCTCATATTGACGTAACTTATTCGCAATTGCAGTATGCGATACGCCTAATCTCTGTGCTAATTTACGCGTGCTTGGATACTCAGCATAAAATTCACGAAGTAACGCAGCCTCAAAATGACTCACCATTTCATCCAGTGACATATTTTCTGTTGATCCCAAGGATAAAAACGTCGATTCATCTTGTGGTAAGTCCAACTCTTCAACTTGCAATGTACCATTACTCAAAGTACAAGCACGATAAAGAACATTATACAACTCTCGAAGATTTCCCGCCCAATAATAATGTTGTAAATGATGGATAAATTTATCCGTATACACAGGAGGTACAATTCCTAACTGTAAACTAATTTGTGCAATGAAATAAGCAACAAGTGGAATAAAATCTTCCTTTCGTTCACGTAATGGCGGTAGCGTAATCGATAATACATTTAAACGATGATATAAGTCCTCTCGTACCTTGCCCTCTTCCACTAATTGATTGAGTGGTGTTTGAGAAGTGCAAATTACCCTTACATCAACCTGAATTTCCTGATCTTCACCAACACGACGAAATACTCCATCATTCAGAAATCGCAATAACTTAGCTTGCATCTCTAAAGATAAATCTGAAACATTATCCAGTAAAACAGTCCCACCATTTGCATATTCAAAAAAGCCTATACTTTCTGAACCTACACGATGATAGCCAAACATTTCACTTTCTGCTTCATCTTCAGGTAATCCAGAACAATTAACCGCCACAAATTTATGATCACGTCTAAAGCTAAATTGGTGGCATGCCTTAGCAAAAATATCCTTGCCTGTACCTGTTTCACCTTGAATCAATAGAGGAGCATCTAGCATTGCAAACTTTTTAGTCTGCTCAACCACTTTTTTCATTTTAGGACTTTGAGCAATAATTGAATCAAAATCACTATTTTGATTCGTCATAAATTGACGTAAATCTAACTGCATTGATTGTTGAGATTGCAAAGAAACAACATATCCCAAAGGATGATTTTGATCTGTTTCCCATAATTCAATCGGCAACAAATCAATACGCCATACTTGGTTATCAAACTGGATTGGATTAGAAATAGGTTGCATAGTATTGCGTTGGGCCTGTATACCTTGTTCAAGAAAAGCACCATACCATTTAGTTTTATTTAAATTGACGAAAATATCGTTCAATGCCACATTCTCAAGAGAGGTGCATTTTTCTTGTTTCTTTTTCGGTAGAGTTGACTTGTAATAAGGTAATAACAGTTGATAGGCTTGCTGATTAGCAAACTCAATATTGCCAGATAAGTCCAAAGATAAAACGGGGTTAGGCAATGCCTCAAGCACAGCTTGTAACTCAAGGTTTCTACGTTCTTGTGGTAAGTAATTAATTAACTCGACTTTTTTAATACCTGAGATTTTTTTAATCGCATTTAATAGTGGACGTTGTAAACTATCATCAACAGATTCTGTTTTAACATAAACAATGCCCTTGTCCTCTAATCGTTGCAACTCAATCCCTTCAAGATTAACTTGTTTCTCAACCAACAAGCTCAAAATATCTTGAGCAACCCCGATACGTTCAATACATTCTATCGCTAATCTCATTACTCCATCCTTTTGCTAAATCAATAGACAAACAATGCTATTCAAATATTTCTCATGAACGAATCATACTATCAATCCAAATTTTTGGAAACTTTAGTTTACAGAGCCATGAAGAATTTATCAACAAACAATAAAAGTCATCAACTAAATCGAATTGGTATACTCTCAAAATATAAACAAGCGGTGAGTTCCGCTTTTATTTTTACAAAATTTCAGCAATAACTCACTGCTTGTCTATTAAAACTAGTTACGGTATTTTTTAATTTTTGCAATCTTCTATATTAAAGCATCAGTTTAGATTAGACTCAGAATAGTTATTGAAGATAGCCTTCCATTTAAAATAGCGCACCTGTTAGATTATATTGGAATTCTTCCTTAACACATTTTCTTTGATGTGTGCGATGATGATTATAATAGATTAACCATTCATTTAAATCAGTATGAATCTATTTTTGATCTTCTTTCTTTCGTTCTAAAACATACACTTATTGTCCACCTAAGATAATACTTTTCTCTGAGGCTTCTTTTTCAAGAATGGTTAACTATTTTTAAATATACAAATTAATGATTAATCCATAACATAAAATCAGCTACTGTATGAAATGATCCAAACACAATAATTACATCATTTTCTTTAGCCTTTTCAAAAAGAGCTAAACTTGCATTTTCTACCTGTTCATATTGATAAGCTTTAGCTATAGGTAATACGTTTATCAATTTATTATAAACTTCTGTACCAGATTGCCCACGATATCCATTTAGTCCCGCACAATACCATTCATCAATAATATCGTTTAAAGGCTCAACAATACCTGATATATCTTTATCTACCAATGCACTAAATACTGCATAAATATGTTGTTTTTCAGATTTTAAATTAGCTAACTGTGTTGCAAGATAACGAGCTGCGTGGGGATTATGTCCAACATCAACAATAACTGTTGCAAGCGGTCGGTTGTGGGAAAATTTTGCAAAATCTTGATTTTTCAATAATTGAAAACGTCCAGGCATCGTTGCTATCTTGGCTGTTTCTTGCAATATTTCATCACTAATATCGAAAGGTAATTGAGTTAATACTGCTAGTGCAGTCGCCGCATTAGGTAGTGGAATTTGTGGTATTGGTAAAGTTAATGTTTGATCCTTTGATTGCCAAGAGAATTTTTCTTGGTAAATCGAATAAGACCAATCAATATCTCGTTGTGAAACATAGCAATTAAATCGAGTAGCTTGCTCTAATATACTTTTGGGACAATCAGGTTCACCAATAACCACTGGAATATTTTCTCGGAAAATACCTGCTTTTTCTCGACCAATATCCTCACGGTTATCGCCTAAAAACTCTACGTGATCAATATCAATCGATGTGATAACAGCAAAATTAGTATCTACAATATTAGTTGCATCTAATCTTCCTCCTAACCCGACTTCAAGAATGGCAATATCAACTTGATGCTGTTTAAAAAGATGAAATGCAGCAAGCGTACCAAATTCAAAATATGTTAGAGATTGCGATTTATTTTGCTCTATTTCATTGAAAGTTTTTATTAAATCTTCATCTAATGCAGAATTACCATTAATTCTAACTCTTTCATTATAGACCAATAAATGTGGTGAACTATAAACCCCAACACGTAAACCCGCTTTTAATAACGCTGTTTCGATAAATTTACAAGTTGAACCTTTACCATTCGTACCCGCAACAGTAATAACATAAGGTGCAGGCCTTAATAGATCTAATTGGCGAGCAACATCACTGATACGATCTAATCCCATATCAATTGGCTTAAAATGACTTTTTTCTAAATAGGAAAGCCACGTTTCCAAAGAATCCGTGGCTTTAGGTATAACTAATTGAACCATTATATATTTTCTTTATCCTCAACTAATTCACTAGCTTGAAATGGAGTTGGTTTTCCAGTAATTTTAGCAATTAAACGTGACAACGTATCTCTCATATCTTTTCGATTTACGATCATATCAATTGCTCCTTTTTCTAAAATAAATTCACTACGTTGGAATCCTTCAGGTAATTTTTCACGAACAGTCTGCTCAATAACACGAGGACCAGCAAACCCAATTAGAGCTTTTGGTTCTGCAATATTAATATCTCCTAGCATAGCTAAACTTGCTGATACACCTCCCAAAGTTGGATCAGTTAATACAGAAATATAAGGTATTCCCTTTTCTCGCATTTTAGCAAGCACTGCACTGGTTTTAGCCATTTGCATTAATGAGAGTAATGCTTCTTGCATACGTGCACCACCGGAAGCAGAAAAACAAATAAATGGGATATTTTCTGCTAATGCTCTTTCGGCAGCCAATACAAATTTAGCCCCTACAACAGATCCCATTGATCCACCCATAAAATTAAAATTGAATGAGCCAACCACTACCGGCATATCGTAGAGTTTGCCATACATTACGATAAAGGCATCTTTTTCACCCGTTTGCTTTTGTGCAGCGGCTAGACGATCTTTATATTTTTTTAAATCTTTAAATTTTAAAACATCTTGCGGTTCTAATTCTGTTGCCATTTCTTCTGCGGAATCCTCATCTAATAATGCTAATAAACGCACACGAGGATCAATACGCATATGATGACCACACTTAGGGCAAACCTGCATATTGCGTTTTAATTCTTCACTATATAGAACTTGTTCGCAACTGGTACATTTTGTCCAAACACCTTCTGGAACCTTTGATTTTCCACTTGAAGATGATGTAGAGGTTTTTCCTAAAATTCTTTCAATCCAGCTCATTTTTATACCTTTTTCTGTTGAGAAAATTGTGTCTATTAAAACATAAAATGTAAAAATTGGGTATGGTAAAGCCGTAAAAAAGCGACTACTCGGACGAGAATGTAAATTTTCTCATCGAACCTATCGCTTAAGACTTGATAAAAATAGCATTTAGACGTATAAATTCGGTATTTTTGCAACACAACAAAGAGAGGAAAATTTAATGGCAATGTTTAGTCATATTCAGGCAGCTCCAGCAGACCCAATTTTAGGTTTAGGTGAAGCTTTTAAAGCAGATACCCGAACAGATAAAATTAATTTAGGTATTGGGGTATATAAGGATGCAAAAGGTCAAACACCAATTGTAAAAGCAATTAAAGAAGCTGAAACACGTCTCTTAGCTGAAGAAAACACCAAAAATTATTTAACTATTGATGGTCGTGCTGATTTTAACAAACAAACACAAACATTACTTTTTGGTGAAAATGCAGAAATCATAACTTCTGGGCGTGCGAAAACAGCACAGAGTTTAGGTGGCACAGGTGCATTACGTATCGCAGCTGAATTTATTAAACGCCAAACCAGTGCTAAAAACGTATGGATATCTACTCCTACTTGGCCAAACCACAATGCTATATTCAATGCTGTTGGAATAAATATAAAAGAATATCGTTACTACGATAAAGCTACAAAAGCATTAGATTGGGATAATTTAATTGCTGATCTTAGCCAAGCTCAAGAAGGCGATGTTGTGTTATTACATGGTTGTTGCCATAACCCTACTGGTATAGATCCAACCCCAGAACAATGGGATACTTTAGCAAAAATGTCAGCAAAGAAAGGTTGGTTACCATTATTCGACTTTGCTTATCAAGGATTTGCTAACGGCTTAGAAGAAGATGCGTTTGGTTTACGTACTTTTGCTAAAAATCACCGTGAATTACTCGTTGCAAGCTCATTCTCTAAAAACTTCGGTTTATATAATGAACGTGTTGGTGCTTTCACACTTGTTGCAGACAATGCAGAAGTGGCAAACAATGCATTCAGTCACGTTAAGACAATTATTCGAGTACTCTACTCTAACCCAGCATCTCACGGTGCAAGTGCCGTTGCAACGGTTTTAGCCGATGATAAATTACGTGCAAATTGGATTGCTGAATTAGCTGAAATGCGTAATCGCATCAAATCAATGCGTACTAAATTCGTTCAACTTTTAAAAGAAAAAGGAGCGACACAAAACTTTGATTTCATCATTGCTCAAAATGGTATGTTCTCATTTAGTGGCTTAACTCCAGAACAAGTTGATCGTTTGAAAGAAGAGTTTGGTATTTATATCGTTCGTTCTGGCCGTATTAATGTTGCGGGTATCACTGATGATAATATCGACCGTTTATGCGAGTGTATCGTAAAAGTTCTTTAATTTTAGTTAATTAAAACGTACTAAGCGGTAACTTCCTTCAATTATTTTGCAAAAGTTTTGAAAGAAGTTACCGCTTATGTGTCATGAAGAAACAAGAAATTGAAAGACTTATTTCACACCTTCTAAAATGCGATCTGCAAACTTACCAATGCTAATTGCAAAATTATTCGAACGATTCCAGTCTAATAAAGTACGGTAATTATTAGACACTAAGAATGCTCTTCCCTTCTCTCCATCTGGTCTTACTAACCATAATTTATCTTTATTTAGTTGATTCATTTTAGTTACCGCAGTGGCATTTGGGTAAGCTAAATAAACGCCTAAAGATTGCCATTCAGCTAATGTTTTTGCATTTTTATCACTGATACCTGAAAACGATAAATCAATTGGGTATGATAGTTTAACCTCTATTCCCCATGGTAAATTTTTATCCCAACCTACTGTCGAAAGATAAGACGCGATAGATGAGAATGCATCATATTCATTATGCCAAATATCTTTTTTTCCATCATTATCACCATCAACAGCATATTTTAAATAAGAGGTTGGCATAAATTGAGTTTGTCCCATAGCCCCAGCCCAAGAACCTTTCATTTCTGGACGAGAAATATAGCCACTTTCCAGCATTTTCATTGCATTAACAAACTCTTGAGTGAATAATTTTTCTCTACGCCCATCAAATGATAAGGTTGCTAAAACAGATAACACATCAAATGAACCTTGATAGCGACCAAAACTACTTTCCATACCCCATAGTGCCATAATGTACTCTTTCTGCACCCCGTAGTTTTTGCTTGCTTTTGTTAATTGAGGTTGATATTCCCACCAACGATTTACTGCCATTTTTACTTTTGTTTGAGTAAGTACTTTATTGAGGTAACGGGTCACACCATTTGGATTAGGTGGAGGTGGTGGAGTATTAGGATCTCGTCTTTTCTTTATCTGCTTTTTATCAAGTTCTACTGCTTTAGGAATATATTGAATATTCATAACCGATTTTAATACTTTATCAGAAACACCTTGACCCGATGCTTTTTTCTTTAAGAAAAGAACATAATCATTAAAATTACTAAAATTACGAGGTTTTGTATAATTTGCATCTAATGGTATTTCAACATAAACAGGCTGAGTACTTGAACAAGCTACAAGACTTATACAAGTAAAAGCTATATACGATAGTTTTTTCATATTTTTATTTCCTTCACTTTTAGTAATTTGTACTACAAATTGATTAAAATTTATTAGCTTTAACAACTTATTAAATTAAATTGACCATTCTATTTGGTCTAATGACATTATTACTGTCAATTTCAGCTACTCCCAGAAATTGTGCTTGATCTGAAAAAAGGCGAACTAACCCATAAAGGCTTAATGGATTATCAAACTTAACTCGTTGTCCAAATCCTACTGCTTTTGTTTGTTCAGCTGTTAATGATAATTTAGGTAAGCGAGATACGGCTGAATCCATTGATAACAAATATTTATCTAATTCTACAAGCGGTTGGTTCTCTGCTAACATTTGCAATTCGTCTAACGTTGTCATTCTATCCATTGGATAATCAGCAACCGCAATACGTCTAAGCATTGTAACGTGAGCGCCACAACCTAGCACTTCACCTAAATCATCAACAAGGGTACGAATATAAGTCCCTTTCGAACAATGTACCTCTAATGTTAAGAATGGCGATTGGTATTCAATGAATTTTAATTCAAAAATAGTAATAGAACGAGGCTCTCTTTCAACGGTAATACCCGCTCTGGCATATTCATACAGAGGTTTTCCTTGATGCTTTAATGCAGAAAACATTGTCGGTACTTGTAAAATATCGCCTTGAAATTGGGGTAATACTGCTAAGATTTGTGCTTGAGTAATATTAACATCACGGGTTTCAACAAGTTGTCCTTCTGCATCTGAGGTATCAGTTCTTTCGCCTAATTTTGCAGTGACAATGTAACGCTTATCCGAATCTAGTAAGAACTGGGAAAACTTGGTTGCCTCTCCCAAGCAAATCGGTAACATCCCTGTTGCTAGTGGATCTAAAGCACCAGTATGCCCAGCTTTATTTGCTTGAAATAAACGCTTTACTCTTTGCATCACATTGTTAGAACTTTCCCCTTTAGGTTTATCTAACAAAAAGATGCCGTGAATATCACGGCCTTTTTTCTTTGGTCTTGCCACAATTATTCCTCATCATCTTGGTGACGAGCTTGATCTTGACGGATCACATTAGTAACAAGGCTAGACATTCTCATTCCTTCCACGAGAGATTGATCGTAGAAGAAACGAAGTTCTGGCACAATACGTAAGCGCATCGCTTTACCTACTAAGGTTCTGATATAACCTGATGCTTTATTTAACCCTTCTAATCCTCGAGTCACTGCGCTTTCGTTCTCATCGAATAAGAATGTTACAAACACCTTTGCATAAGCTAAGTCACGGCTTAACTCAACATCAGACACCGTTACCATACCAATACGGGGATCTTTAACCTCACGCTGTAAAATAATCGCGATTTCCTTTTGTAATTCTTGTGCTACACGATCACTACGTTTAAATTCTCTTGCCATTCTATTTTCCTATATTTTAAATACGTTAATTACTAACAAAATTAAGTTTAATCTATCTTGGTAAACTAAACATTAAATTAAACCTAATTTAGCTAAAAAAGCGGTCAGTTTTCTTCCAATTTTTGCAAATTTTTATAAGAAACTGACCGCTTATTCGATCTAATTGATAAGATTAATTAGATAGTACGTTTTACTTCAACAACTTCAAAGACTTCGATTTGGTCGCCTACTTTTACATCGTTGTAGTTTTTAACGCCGATACCACATTCCATACCATTACGCACTTCTGCCACATCATCTTTAAAGCGACGTAGAGATTCTAATTCACCTTCAAAGATAACTACGTTTTCACGTAATACACGAATTGGGTTGTTACGTTTAACAATACCTTCAGTCACCATACAACCTGCAATTGCACCAAATTTAGGGTGTCGGAACACATCACGAACTTCTGCCAAGCCAATGATTTCTTGTTTGAATTCAGGCTGTAACATACCGCTCATCGCAGCTTTAATTTCATTTAACAATTCATAAATAATTGAATAGTAACGTAAATCAATATGTTCATTTTCAATAATACGACGAGCTGATGCATCAGCACGCACATTAAATCCAAGTACGATAGCATTTGATGCAGCTGCAAGTGTTGCATCAGTTTCAGTGATACCACCTACACCAGAACCCACAACTTTCACTTTAACTTCATCTGTTGAAAGTTCATTTAATGCTTGGCTAATTGCTTCCACAGAACCTTGTACATCAGCTTTAACGATAACGTTCAACTCTGCCACATCACCTTCAGCCATATTAGTAAACATATTTTCCAATTTCGCTTTTTGTTGACGAGCAAGTTTCACTTCACGGAATTTACCTTGACGATACAACGCTACTTCACGAGCTTTCTTCTCATCACGCACAACCGTAGCTTCATCCCCTGCTGCAGGTACACCAGAAAGACCAAGTACCTCAACAGGAATTGAAGGCCCTGCTGATTGAATTTCTTTTCCGTTTTCGTCACGCATTGCACGAACACGTCCGTATTCGAAACCACAAAGGACGATATCACCACGATTTAAAGTACCTGATTGAACAAGGATAGTTGCAACAGGACCACGACCTTTATCAAGGTATGATTCAATTACTACCCCTGATGCCATACCATCTTTCACCGCTGTTAATTCAAGAACATCAGCTTGAAGTAAGATAGCTTCAAGTAAATCATCAATACCTAAGCCTTTTTTCGCTGATACAGGTACAAATAAAACATCTCCACCAAATTTCTCAGAAACTACTTCATATTGTAATAACTCTTGTTCTACACGATCCGGATTTGCTTCTGGTTTATCAATTTTATTCACCGCAACAACAATTGGTGCGCCTGCTGCCTTAGCATGCTGAATCGCTTCAATTGTTTGAGGCATTACGCCATCATCTGCGGCAACAACAAGGACAACGATATCAGTAGATTTAGCTCCACGAGCACGCATTGATGTAAATGCAGCATGTCCCGGGGTATCTAAGAATGTGATAACTTTACCTTCTGCTGTTTCTACGTGGTAAGCACCGATATGTTGTGTAATACCACCTGCTTCGCCATCGGCAACTTTTGCTTTACGAATGTAGTCAAGTAATGACGTTTTACCATGGTCAACGTGTCCCATAATAGTTACAACTGGTGCACGTGTAACTTTTTCAGCATTAACATCACGATCTTCTAATACTGACTCTTCAAGTTCATTCTCTTTACGTAGGATAACTTTGTGTCCCATTTCTTCTGCAACAAGTTGCGCCGTTTCTTGGTCAATAACTTGGTTGATTGTAACCATTTCACCCATTTTCATCATTGTTTTAATGATTTCTGTTGCTTTAATCGCCATCTTATTGGCTAAATCCGCAACAGTGATGGTTTCACCAATTACAACATCACGATTTACCGCTTGGGCAGGTTTAGTAAAAGCTTGCTGTAACGCACTACCTTTCTTCTTACCATGTTTACCTTTACCTATTACACCTTTTTGATTGCGACGATTTGCTTCACGCTCAGATTTACTTGACTCATCATCACGACCTTTTTTCGCTTTAGTCGGTTTACGTCCACGATTTTCGCTACGACGCTCTGAATCACGTTCTGCTTCTAAAGCATAAGTTGAAGTAAAACGATCATCTTCAACAGAATCATCTACTGAGGAAGTTTCTTCAGAGGTACTTGTTAATTCAGCTAAACGACGAGCTTCTTCTGCTGCTTTTTTCGCTTCTTCTTCTACTTTTTGACGAGCTAATTCTTCTTGCTTGCGACGTAGCTCTGCTTCTTCTTTACGTTTTGCTTCTTTTTCTACATCAACTACTTTTTCTACTTTAGTCACAGGCTTTTCTGTTTTTTGAATAGACTTAGCTTGCTTGTTAGGCATTACTGGTGGTTGATGAATAACTTTTTTTGCTTCTGCTTTTTTGGCTTCTTCTACTTTTTTGGCTTCTTCTACTTTTTTGGCTTCCGCAACTTTTGCTTCTTGTTCAGCTTTCTCTCTAGCAGCCTTTTCAGCAGCTTCTTTCTCTGCTTTTTCTTTTTCAGCTTTTAATCTTGCTGCTTCAGCTGCTGCTTTTTTAGCTGCTTCAGTATCAACTTTACGAGATTTACGAACCTCTACTTGAACTTCTTTTGCTTTGCCATTAGAAGTGGTTGCACTTACTGTTGTTTTTGTTCTACGCTGTAAGCTAAGTTTTTTAGGTTTTTGATTCTTTTCATTATCGCTCATTATTTTTCTCCTTACATTAGCTAAACCAGCAAATTTGACGTGCTGCCATGATTAACTCACCTGCTTTTTCTGCAGATAATTCTTCAATATCAGCTAAATCATCAACACCTTGTTCTGCAAGTTCTTCAAGGGTTGTAATCTGTTTTTCTGCTAATTTAAAGGCAATGTGTCGATCCATACCTTCAAGGTTTAGTAATTTATCTTCTATATCAGCTTGTTTTAAAGCCTCTTCTTCAGCTAATGCTTTTGCAGTTAATACATTTTTAGCACGAGATTGTAACTCTTCTACAAGATCTTCATCCTCTAGCCCATCAATTGCTGTTAATTCTTCAACTGGTACATAAGCTAATTCTTCTAAGCTTGTAAAACCTTCATCAATAAGAATTTGTGCAAATTCTTCATCAATTTCTAAACTATTAACAAATAAGTCAATAATTTTATTATCTTCTGCTTGATGTTTTTGGTTTAATTCATCAGTAGTCATTACATTTAATGCCCAACCTGTTAATTGAGTTGCAAGACGAACATTTTGACCATTTCGACCAATTGCTTGTGCTAATGAATTTGATTCTACTGCAATATCCATTGAGTGATTATCCTCATCAACAACAATAGAGCTTACATCTGCTGGAGCCATTGCATTAATTACGAATTGAACAGGATTATCATCCCACAATACAATATCAATACGCTCACCACCTAATTCGTTAGTGATAGCTTGAACACGGGCACCACGCATCCCCACACAAGCACCAACAGGATCAATACGTTTATCATTACTTTTTACTGCAATTTTTGCACGAGAACCCGGATCACGTGATGCACCTTTAATTTCAATTAGCTCTTCGCCAATTTCTGGTACTTCTAATTTAAATAACTCTTCAAGCATTTTGGGTTTTGCACGAGTTACAAATAATTGTGGACCTTTAGATTCAGGTTTAATTTGGTATAACACACCACGTACACGGTCACCCGGACGAAAGTTTTCACGCGGTAACATATCTTCACGTACAATAACCGCTTCTGCTTGATTACCTAAGTCTAAGATAATTTGCTCACGTGTTACTTTCTTAACTGTTGCAGAAATCATACTATCTAGTTGTGAACGGAATTGCTCTACAACTTTATGTCTTTCTGCTTCTCGAATTTTAGTTGTGATCACTTGGCGTGCTGTCTGCATAGTAATACGGTCAAATTCAATTGATTCGATTTCGTCTTCGATAAAATCACCTAATTGAATATTAGGATCTTCAAACTGTGCTGCCTCAAGAGTGATTTCTTTAGTTTGATTTTGTACTTTCTCAACTACAAGCCAACGACGGAAAGTTCTAAACTCACCTGTTTTACGATCAATAACCACACGAACATCAATATCTATGCCATTACTTAATTTGCGCTCTTCTCTTTCTACTGCTGCTTTTTTCTTGGTTGAAATAGCCAATGCTGTTTCTAATGCTTCAAAAATAGCGTCTTTTGGCAATAGTTTTTCATTTGAGACCGCTTCTGCGGCTAATAAAAGTTCTTTACTCATTTTTCTGTGATTTCCTTAAAAATTAAATACCGGCACTAAATTCGCTTTTTGAATATTGCCAAAAGCAAATTGTTGTAGATTTCCTTCTACATTTAATGTGATTAAATCACCTTCTACTGATTCTAACTTACCTTGCCATTTGCGGCGATCTAACATTGGAATGCGTAGGTGTATTACCACATCTCGACCAATAAAGCGCTGGTAATGTGCCATAGTGAATAGCGGGCGATCTAATCCAGGAGAGGAAACCTCAAGATTATATTTGTCAGTGATTGGATCTTCGACATCAAAAATTGCACTCACCTGACGACTCACATCACTACAATCATCAATAGTAACGCCACCTTCTTTATCAATATATAATCGAACCGTCAAAAAACGACCTGTACGTTGACATTCAATGCCAACAAGTTCAAATCCCATTGCATCAATAGAATCTTGTACAAGTTCCTGTAATTTTTGTTCTAGTATTGCCAAAAAAACCTCCACCTAATGGATATAAAAAAAGGCTTTTATAAAAGCCCTCTTAAAACGACAAAGTTGACTATCAGCCACAAAAAAACCCCTATCAACAACACAGTCGAGGGGCTTCTAAGCGGTTTGTTTCAATCACTCTTTTGCAAATCACAAAGAGCCTATAAAACAAAACTCATCGTTAAAAACTTAACGATGAGCCTTAAAACTGGTTGCGGGGGCCGGATTTGAACCAACGACCTTCGGGTTATGAGCCCGACGAGCTACCAAGCTGCTCCACCCCGCGTCTGATGTGGTGCATTATAGTAAATCCTAAAAAAATTGCAAGACCTTTTTTAACACTTGCTGTTAAAAGTCCTTTTTTTAGCCACTATTTATAATGAACATAACAATATAGATACTTTACCTATTTATCTAGGTAATGAGAAGATTGAATTTTACGAATAGTTCGTGAACGCCCTCGAATTAGTAATGTTTCAGTGGTTGCCAAATTACCTTTACGCTTAATTCCATTCAATAAATCACCTGTAGTAATTCCTGTTGCAGAAAAAACAAGATTATCATCACGGACTAAATTTTCTAAGTTAAGCACCTCATTAATTGGCACATTTAATGCTTCACAACGTGCAATTTCCTTCTCCGCATAAGCAAAGTTTTCTAATGTATTACCTTTTACTTGATTACGAGGAATAAGTTTAGCCTGCATATCACCACCTAATGCTCTCACAGCTGCAGCAGCAACCACACCTTCTGGCGCACCGCCAATACCATATAGCAGATCCAATTCAGCTTCAGGCAAACAACATTGTACTGCAGCTGCAACATCACCATCAGGAATTGCAATAACTCGCACACCTAACTGTTGCATTTCAGCTATAATTTTGCTGTGTCTTGGTTTATCAAGTATAGCCATTGTTAGCTGAGAAAGTAATTTTCCTTTTTTGGAAGCAACTCGACGTAAATTTTGCTCAAGTGATAAATTTAAGTCTATGATTCCTTTAGCTTCACTTCCTACTACGATTTTTTCCATATACATATCAGGCGCTTTTAAGAATGTATCCTTACCACCTGCTGCTAATACAGAAAGAGCATTAGCCTGCCCTAATGCAGTCATTCTTGTACCATCAATCGGATCTACTGCAATCGTAATGACTTCATCTTCTGGTCGAGATAAGCCAATTTTTTCCCCGATATAGAGCATTGGGGCTTCGTCAATTTCACCTTCACCAATGACGACTTCACCACGTATTTCCATCTGATTCAATATCAGACGCATTGCTTTAACTGCTGCATCATCAGCAGCATTCTTGTTCCCTCTTCCCAACCAGTCAAATGCTGCTAATGCAGCTGCTTCGGTTACTCGAGAAAATTCAATAGAAAGAGATCGTTTCATCTTTAGCTCCTTAAGAGAAATGCTTTAAAAGAATGAGTTAAAAGTAAATTTTATGTACTTTATGTTTTATTTATTATTTTGCTCAAATTGCTGCATAAAAGCAATCAAGGCTTTTACACCTTCAATAGGCATTGCATTATAGATTGAAGCTCGCATTCCGCCCAATACTTTATGCCCTTTTAAGGCTTGCAAGCCACAAGCGGTCGCTTCTGCAACAAATTTTGCATTTAATTCGTCATTGCCTGTAGTAAAGGTTACATTCATTAATGAACGATTTTCTTTTGCGACAGTATTACGATAAAAATCACTTTGATCTAAATAGTCATATAACAATTTAGCTTTTGCTTGATTTAATTTTTCAATCGCCTTAACACCACCTTGTTTCAATAAATATTTAAAAACGAGGGAGCAAAGATACCAAGCAAAAGTAGGTGGTGTATTAATCATTGAATCACTTTTAGCTTGTGTTTCATAATTCCAAATAGTTGGTGTTTCTTTTCTCGCTCTACCAATCAAATCTTCACGAATAATGACAATTGTGATCCCCGCTGGACCTAAGTTTTTTTGAGCTCCAGCATAAATGATACCAAATTTTGAAATATCAATTTCACGAGAAAGAATAGTAGATGACATATCTGCAACTAACACTGCAGTACCGACTTGTGGAATATCAAAAATCTCTACGCCACTAATTGTTTCATTTGGGCAATAATGGACATAATCATATTGATCAGCAATACCTGTAAAATCAAGTGATTTAATTTTGAGAGTATTGCTCTCTTCTAAAATATTTAATTCATCTACATCACAGAATAAACGTGCTTCTTTTGCTGCTGTTGCAGACCAATGGCCACTAGTTAGATATAGAGCTTTACCTTTTTCACCAATAAGATTCATTGGGATCGCCGCAAACTGCCCTCTTGC
>NZ_JARIDQ010000036.1 GCF_029256985.1 Otariodibacter sp.
GTTTTATGAAAGCGTTTACAAATTCCATTTGTTTGCAAATGGTTAACCTTTATTTCACTCTGACTTGCCCATAAGCAGGGGATTCAAGTGCAAAGTTTATCACTGACTGTTCAATTTTTTCATCGACACGATTTTTAAGATTGGGGATTTTACGCTTCTGGTTGATTAAAGCCTCTACACCATCTTGTTCTACTGATTGTTGATAGCGATAGAAAGTATCTCGACTCATACCCATTAGTTTACAGGCTTTTGATATGTTGCCAAGTTCTTCAGCTAAATTGAGCAAACCAGTTTTGTGTTTAATTAAAGGATTGTTAGAATAAAACATGAGAGTTTCCTTTTTATTTAGATTAAATTTAGACACTCATATTCTAAACGGGAAACTCTCATTTTTTTAAGTGATTTGTCAAATTAAGTTTGATCTTCTACAGTTACGTTATCAACAACCTATCATTACGATTAAATTTATCAAATTATTTTTCTTTTAGCATTATACCTTGTTCTAATAGCCAGGAGTTTATAAATTTAAACTGTTGTGTCGCAGTTGAACCATTATTGATAAATTCAGTTTGAAGTTTTTTTATTTTTTTTAAAGCTTCTTTGTTCAACTGATCTTTTTTACCATCTTTATACAAGTCTTGTCCTAAGCTTAGGTTTGGTTGAACTTGTTTTTTGATCCAAAATGCACAGTTTGCTTTACATGTATCATGTTCTATTTCAGGGTATTTAATAATTTGATTAAATACTTCGTTTTTAGATTGTGTAAATTTAAAGCCCGCTTCTCTACTAAATTGCTCTACTGAATTTTTCACCTCTTTCATTTTCTGGGTAAGTGAATGTGATTGCTCATCTAAAACTTTAACATCAATATGATTGTTAATTGGTGTTTTTGCTTTTGTATTGGTGTTTGCATTATTTTTCGTAGAAGCGGTAAGATTAGCTAAATTTTTGCCAATATTTTTACTTGCCTTATTATTTAATAGAATTTCTTCATAAGTTTCATCACTCTCTGTTAATGATCTCAGTTGGATTTCTGGTATTTCTGGTAATGGTCTATTAGCCAAATTCAGACTTTTATCTTGCATTAATTGACGATGACTATTGGCATTATTATCACCTAATTTTGCATAAGTTGAATTAGGGATAGTTTCATAGATTGGTTCATTATTTGATTTGATATCACCCTCATCCATTTTAGGTTTTTGAGCTAATGTATAAGTATCTTTATCCTTAGATTGATGGCGTGTATCTGCATTATTATCACCTAATTTTGCATAAGTTGAATCAGGGATAGTTTCATAGATTGGTTCATTATCCAAGCTGATGTCACTTTCACCTGTTTTAGGTTTCTGAACTAACGAGTAATCGTCTTCAATGTTAGATTGGCGACGGGTATCCGCATTGATATCACCCAGTTTTGAATAAGGTGAATCAGGAATCGTTTCATAAATTGGCTCATCATTTGAGTCTGGTTTAACATTATCAAACCCTTTTTTTCCTAATTCGGCAATATCAAGTACTTCAAAATTAAATTTGGTTTTAGCAAAACGATCATTTTTTTCAACGATAGTTGATTTATTTAGATCCTTATTAATATCATTCTCTTTTGTATCTATTCCAGATAATGTAGATTGTTGCTTAGCCTCATAATGTTTTTGTTCAGAACGCCCTCCGCGAATATTAAATTGACTAATACCGTTTTCGTTTATGCCAATACTTGCACCAAAATTACCTCCATCTTGATGATGAGAATCATTGATGTTTTTATGAGTTATGTTTCCGGTTATGGTAAGATCCTTTTGATTGCTTTGATCTACTAAATAGCCACCTTCTAGATGGAGATCTGTAATTTGACCTGTAATGTGCCCAGCAGAAATACCTGATTGTTTCTTAACTTTCTTGCTTGATTCTTGCTCGTAGCCATATCCTCCACTAAGATTCAGAGTTGGTGTAATTTCTAAGACTGTATTGATAGAGCCACCAACAGAAGCCGATGCATTTATAGTAGAATCAGTTCTCTTAAGCTCAGATTGGCGGGAAATAATATTAGTTTTGCCTTCAACATTAGTGTGTAGTTCAGAGGTATTAATATTAGCACCATTGAGATTAAGATCTTTACCTGCATTAATTGTAGTATGCTGCCCATTTAATATACTGTTCTGTATTTCTTTACTGTGGAGAGTGGCGTTTCTTACTGTCATATCGATACCTGTTACTGTTCCAGTAGAACATCCTTGACTCATTACACCACAAGATCCTGTTATTCCATCATATAAACGGAATGTTGAAGATGATTCTTTTTCTTTTTTTTCTGATACTCCAGCATTTAAATGGATATTATCTTTTGCTGTCAATGTAATATTACTTTGCTTATCGCTCTCAACATTATTTAAAGTAATATTACCATTTCTAGAGATTAAAGACGTATTTCCTCCTAGATAACTGCGACTATCTTTACTTTCTGTAATAGAATGAGATGAATTTGAGATTTCAAAAGTACGTTTTGCTGAACCACCAACTAAATCTCCTGTAATGACATTTATAATATCGCTAGCTTGTTGCAAAATTGCTGTTTCATCTTGTTTTAATCCTTTTTGTGCATTTTGAATTTGATTGCTTACGCTAGTTGCGAGATCTGCAATTGCAGAATGAGTTTCAATTTCTACACCTACTTTGAATTTTTTACTATCTTTATGGTAGTCAAATAGATCTTTTTCTTTGGTAGATGAAATTGTATCTGCAGAGAGTGTAAAACCTTTTGAACCAGTGAGTTCATCTTGAATTTTATGTTGTTTATAGAAAGATTCATCTTTTTCACTCATTAGATCTGCAATTTGTTCTGTCGTTAAGGTTTTTATTTCTGTTTTTTTAGGTTTTTTTGATTTGATATCAGCTGTTTCAGACGCAGTAATTTGTTTATCTGAAGAGTTGATATTTACTTCAGATTTATTTTCCTGAGGAAGATTAGTTATCTTTGATTTTTCTTTTGCTTTATTTATGTCTAAGCCACCAATATCAGCATTACCTAAAACATGTAATTCACCTGTTTCTGCCTTGAGTTGGCTATTTTTATGTGTCAATGTTGTTGAATTTTCTGTTTCAGATGTTACAGCTATACCGAGCGATAAACTAGCTGTAGGATTATCACTGGTGTTACTTGTTGTTTGAGTTGCCCCATTGAGATCACTTACGTTGACACTAGATGAGAAACCTAAGGCGCTTGCAATTAAGCCTAATTCTAGAGATGCAGCATTCTGACTCTTTTCGGTGTGTTCAATATGTTTACCTGCTTTAGTATTATATTTTCCTTGTACAATTCCTGTAATTTTTTTAGCTTCGATAGTGCTACCATTTTGGTTTACATCATTTTGAACCGCTAAATGTAAGTGATCAAATTTTACATTTGAACCAACAGAATCTGCAGTTGATTTACTTTCAGATTTAGTTCCAATAACAATTCCAAGGAGTTTTGAACGAATATCTTCTTGAGAGTTAGAACTTTTCACTTCATAAGTATCATTTAAATTGAGATCTTTAGTTTTGACGAAGCCTGTTTTTCCTTTGATATTTCCAGCATTAACATCAATATTATGATCAAGATCTGTTTCTAGGTGTAAATGACCTTTGGATATAATATTAGATTTTTCAACTATAGTATTACCTTTATCATCAGTATATCTTTTCGATGATTGTTCAATACCTTTATGACCAATTAATTTAGCTTTTTTATTAGCAAGGATATCACCTGTATTTTGAATTTTATTTTCGGCTTCTATAGTGATTTCTTTTGCTGCGATCTGATTTTCATTACTGAGATTTTTAACCTGAATATCAATCTTTCTTGCATTAATGACAGAAGTACCTAAACCTTGGTATTTTTTCGCATCATCAAGTGTATCTTTAGCCAAATAAACTTGAGGAACAAAGACTTCATTGCCATTCACTTCAGTTTTCACATACCAGATAATGTCTTCTTTTAAATTGGCTTGTTGGCTTTCTGTTAATGATTCACCAACTTTAAGATCTAAATCTTTAGCTGTAGAATAAGCATTATCCATTAGTCGCTTAATCAATTCTTTATCATTCAAGTTATATTTTAAAGAAAGGTGATTATCGACTTTTTTCTCAATAGTTTGAGTGATAAGTTTATGCTCTAAATAGTTATCTCCAACAACTTTTACAGAACCTTTGTTTGTTGGTTTAGCAATACGATTAAAGAAATAATTCGAACCAATGTAGTCATTTTGATTGATATATTTTGCTCGAGTATGATAGAGCGGATCAACTTCCACTCGTGGTTGATTGATGTTTTCTTTGGGAATAATTCTATTTTTAGCAATCTCTTCTGCTTTTCGTTGTTCCTCAGCAAGCTTCCTTTCATATTCTTTTAATAACTCGGCACGTTTTTCTGCTAATAGTTTTTCGGCCTTACGTTTCTCTTCAGCTTCTTGTAGAATTTTTAGTTCAGCTTGGCGTTTTGTTTCAGCTTCTTGTAGAGCTTTGAGTTCAGCTTGACGTTTCTGTTCATCATGTTCTTTAGCTAATAATTCAGCTTTGCGTTGTTCATCAGATTTTTGTTGAGCAAGTAACTCAGCTTGACGTTGTTGTTCAGCTTGACGTTTTTCTTCTTCTTCTCTTTGTTTTGTTAGAAGTTCAGCTTGGCGTTTTAACTCTTTGTGAATTTTAGCAAGACGTTTTTCTTCTTGCTCTTTTTGTTTAGCTCGAATATCAGCCAAGCGTTTTTCTTTAGCTTTTTTCTTTGCTAATTTTTCTTCCTCTGTTTCTTTTAATAAGTCTTGATCTTCCGCATTTGTATCAATTTTAATTTCAGGTTTTGTTAATTGTAGCGACTGATCAATGAATAAATTAGTATCTGCAAGAAGATTTAATAGAATAGATAAATCAACATCAGATTGAGTATTTACATCATTCTTATTAATAAATGGTTTAAAACTTACATCAGGTATATTAATGGTATGTTGTCCAATATTAAGTTTTTTGTCAAAAGAACCTGTTTCACCGCCTTCTCCATTTACTACATGTTCAATATTACCTGTAATAGAATCCGCTAGGATCTTTGCTTTGGAATCAGGATAGAAATGTACAGGAATATATGTTGCCTTAGCTTTATTCCAATTATCTTTCAAGTTAGTGATAGTTTGATTTTCCCAATTATCACCGAGTACTTTTACTAAGGCGTTTTGTAAAAATGGAGATTGAATATTTTTAAGATCCTTAAGGTACTCTCTAGGATTAGCTTGATATCCACCTGATTTTAAGATTGTGTCATAATTCAAAATGGTATCTAAGAAGTTAGATAACGATGGAAAATCTCGATGTGCGTGACCAGCTAGACCAAAGTAACCGCCGAATAAACCACCTTTTGGTAAAAATCTCAATGTAAGAGGAGATCTATCAAAGAAATCTTTAATCAGATCTTTTTCTTTTGATTTTGCTTTATTTATAATGGTTGCTGTTTTATTGTTATGGAACTCACCTTGAATGTTAATAATCCCATTGTTATAAATACCGCCATTTTCCCCTTCTAAAATATCTTTTTGAATAAACTCTAAACCGCCTTCAGATTTTATTTTACCTACTTTGGCATTTTTTAGCTCAGAATAATCAAACTCATTTGTTCTAGTTTCTAGCGTATAAGAATCTCGTCTTGACCAATTAGGTGAATAAACATGTGAGGATTCATGGTCAGTTGCTTTAGATTTAACATCACCAATGAGTTGTACATCATTGATTAGTTGACGAGTATTAATGATTATTTTACCTTTTGAAATAATTTCACCTAAATTAGTAACATTATAGGCAGCTTCTAATTCAGATATTCCTTCAGAATGCAATGTTCCTTCATTTCTAATGACTGATTTTTGAGATTGAATTTTATAGCCTGATTTTGCACCTAAGAAACCATTATTATATATACCAAATAAGCTAGAAATATTGAGGAACTTACCGCTTGATAGTACACCATTATTTGTTAAATCGTCACTATTGATACTTAAGTCACTCGTAACCTGTAACTCTTCATTTTGAGGAATATCAACATGTGTGGCGTTAATTGTTAGATCATTTCTTGCTTGAGGTACTGCATGAGATGTTGGGTTAAATGTTGTATTATTTAATAAAGTTAAAGAGGCACTGCCATTACTTTGAATTGTACCTAAATTTACGTAGCCATTATCGACAAAGTATAATCCATTCCCTGGATTTTGATTATTTTTACTATTTCCTAGTGTTTCTATATCTAATTTAGCTTCAGAGAGGATATTTCCTGTATTTTTTAGATGCTCTGTTTTAATTTTATTTTGTCTAGATGTGATTGTTCCATCATTAATAAGTTTTTTACTCTCTATTTTAATTTGCGTACCTAAAATAGAAGCATCTTTGTTGATATTAAGACTCTCTTTATTTTTAATCTCAATATGTTTACCTCTAATTTTAGAATTACTTTCTAAATTAGTATTATTTGATGTTATTTGTACTGAATCAGCTTTAATTACAGATTTTTGCTTTGCTGTAGATCTATTACTTTTAATATTTATTTTTTGAGATTCAACCCCTTTTTTAATATTTAAATTTTCAATATTAACCAGATCAATATTTTTCTTGCTTTGTAATTGGTTTACCTCTACTTTACCTCTATTACTTTCTATTTTAATGTCATTTTCAGATAAGATAATTCCTTCATGATGTACACCAGCACCAGTATCAGTTACAATAAAGTTAATATTATTACCGTACATAGCACCTAAATCACTACCGATAATAATATCTTCATTATTATGAATACCTGCAGATGTAACTTTATTGTCTTTTAAATTATATTTACTTGAACCAGCAATAAGGTTAATATCAGAGACTTTACTCGAATCACTACTTCTAATAGCACCTTTTTGTTCAATTTTTTTTGCAACAATATCAACAGTTCTTAAACCATCTGTTAATAATCCATCCTTTTCAATAGTTACTGTACCTTTATTTGTAGATAATTCTAATCCTTTTGTTGGATCGATAATTTCACTTGTAGATGCAACAAATCTATTAGTATTAAATGTTTGTACTCCATTAATAGTAATACCATTAGGATTTACTACTAATAAATCAGCATCTTTTCCCAATATTTCTAAACCACCTTTTAAAGAAGTTGATTCTTTACCTGTTACTTGGGTTAAGATTGCCTTTGCTGCTTCTCCATTGAGGTTAGTATTTTTATCTAAATATCCAACAAGTTTAGAATAATCTTCTTCTTGGTTATTTTTAAATACTGCACCATTATGGATATTAAATTTTTCAAATCTATTATCTGAAATACCATCATTTTCAGGTTTAGCAATATCAACAATAACTACTTTGTTATCTGTTTGTGATATTTTAGTGTTGTTGTTATTTTTATCTAAAATAATATCATCTGCAAAAGAAAAATTTGATATACCTAGCAATGTTATAGGAATAATAATTTTTCCTAATTTTTCTATAGTTAGTATATTGTTAATTAATGTAGAAATTAAAGAAAATTTATAATTAAATTTATTATTAATTTTTTCTTCTTTTATTTTTGGTTCAGATTGATCCTTGACACAACTAATGTATTCAGCAACAGGGACCAAACATAATTTTTTATGACTAAATATAAGTTTGTAACAATTTTTATTCATTTTTTATCTCCTTTTATATTAAAATTTAAGATTAGCATTGAAATAATATTCTTCTTTGCCATTATAATTATTTGGTTTTATTATTGGTTTTCCATAACTTATTGATAAATCTAACTTTCCAATCGTAGTTTTTATACCTAAAATACTTCCTGCAATGGATGTACTTCTATGTAATACTTTTTGATATATCTTACCTATATCAAAACCAAAAAATGGTGATATATATTTAATTAAATATTTTTGTGGATAAAATGGCATAGATAAAGTTTGTGATAAATAAGCACCGCTTTCTCCAGAAAGTATTCCTCCTTTAAATCCTCTAACTGTATATTCATCACCTAATGATAATTGATTATCTGAATATAAATTATAAGGACTATATTGAGCTCCTAATCTTAATTGATAATTAATAATCCTTTTCTTTATCATCAATGGCTTTAACCATGTGATATTTAAGTTTATTAATTTTAAATTTTCGTCTTTAGTATTTTTATATGCTAAACTTTCACCTTTATGCCATTTTATTCCATTAGAGTATGATATATCACTGTATAATTTCCCATTTAGTAAGTTAGTTATATAAGATAATCCAATGCTAATTTTATTTTCTCTTCTATTTGTTATTTTTCTATTTACTATATAGTTAATCTTTTTCTTAAATTCAATTTCACTATAAATAGAAAAAATATTTTCTTGATCTCTGAATAATACTTTACTTAATTTTGAGTTAATAGCTTGAGTCTTACCTCTAGATGAATAATCTCCATTATTACCTGCTAGATTTTTTTTATACCCAGTGTGAGAAAATGTTGTTTCTAATATATAAGATGAAAATGGTTGGGTATAAGTAATTGCATAATTTATCTGATTGTTTTTTTTACTTTTTTTATATAGTCTATACCCACTAGATAATCTCCATGAGTCATTAATTCCTAATAAATCACTCATATTTAAAGAAGTTGTAATTTGATTACGTCCATTCTCATTATTTCCAACACCAGAATTATTAAACCCTAGATTTATAGAAGGAAGTAAATAACGTCTTACTGTTAAGTCTAAATTAGAGTAAGCTTGTTTATCACTTGCTATTACATCGATAGATACTTTTTTATTTGTTGTATTTAATATTTCTACTATTTGATCGATTGAGTGAATATTAAATATGGTATCTTTAATTGTAGGCAATGTACTAAGCATTAACTTATCTTTAATATTATTTGGTTTTTCTCCATCAATATATATTTGATCTACTTTACCCCAATGAATAATTAAAGATAAATTCCCTCCCGAAAAATCAGTAGATTTGAGCCCAATAGCGCTAGTTACATAGCCTTTTTTATATAAAATATCAGTTAAATCTTTTACTAAATATAAAATTTGTTGGTTAGTAAAATTTGTGCCTTCATAGCTTTTAATAATTTGTTTAAAATCAATATAAGGACCTTCTGAATAATCAATAGTTATATTTTTGATGATTGCTTGATTCTCATTTATTGGCTGAATATCTGAATGTATTAATATTGGTTTTTTTTGTTTGAGCGAAAGTAACTTTTCTGCTTGTTCTAGCCCTTTCTCACTATCTTCTATGGTTTGCTTATTCTTTAATCTAATTAACTCTTGGTTCATTGGGCTAGTTTCTTGCGCATTAAGTACAGGTGGTAACAGTGCTACTGCATATAAATAAGAATATTTTATAAATTGTTCTTTTTTTGCCAAAAATGACATATTTACCACCTTAATGTAAATTTAAGTAAGTTGATTGTTTATAGAAAGTAAAATAAATGTGAATATAAGTATTTGTTATATAAATTTTAAATACTAGTACACTATACAATAGAAAACTTATTATTATAAGTCGCTTATTTACAGTAATTTACGATTATATACTTAATAGAAAATAGTTGAAGTCCAACCACTTGTTTATGCTAGAATTTCTTGCATTATTCCTAATATTTGTTATTTACTATGACATATTCCCAATCTTTTATTCATATCCTTCCTCCTCAGCTGACAAATCAAATAGCTGCAGGTGAGGTAGTTGAACGCCCTTCTTCTGTTGTAAAAGAGCTAGTAGAAAATAGCCTAGATGCAGGAGCAACGCAGATTCAAATTGATATTGAAAGAGGTGGATCTCAGCTAATTCGGATAAGAGATAATGGTTGTGGTATAGGTAAACAAGATCTCTCTTTGGCACTTGCTCGTCATGCAACGAGCAAGATTGCTAGTTTAGAGGATTTAGAGTCTATTCTCAGTTTAGGTTTTAGAGGAGAGGCTCTTGCCAGTATTAGTTCTGTTTCTCGTTTAACATTAACTTCAAGACCTGAATATCAAACTGAAGCATGGCAAGCCTATGCTCAAGGTCGAGATATGGAAGTTGAAATTAATCCGGCATCTCACCCAGTCGGTACCACAATTGAAGTGGCTAATCTATTTTTTAATACACCAGCAAGACGAAAATTCCTACGTACGGATAAAACGGAATTTATGCACATTGATGAAATAGTAAGACGAATTGCTTTAGCTAAGCCAAGTGTAACGTTCACTCTTACGCACAATGAAAAAAAAGTACGCTACTATAAGGCAGTTGATAGCCAAAACATTGAGCAACAGCAAAAACGAGTTGCAGCTATTTGTAGTGATGAGTTTATGCAACATTCTGTTCATCTTGATTGGCAACACGATGATCTCCATCTTTATGGTTGGGTTGGATCACCCTCATTACTTAGAACTCAAAATGATCTCAATTATAGCTATGTAAATGGTCGAATGATGCGAGATAAAACAATTAACCATGCGATTCGTCAGGCTTATGGAGAATACCTAACAAAAGATCATTATCCAGCATTTGTGTTATTTCTTGATATTGACCCAAGCCAGGTTGATGTGAATGTTCATCCAGCAAAACATGAGGTACGTTTCCATCAAGGACGCTTAGTACACGATTTTATTTATCAAGGTGTGTTAAATGCACTAGAAAATGATGTATCTTTACCTTTGATGAATAATGTAGCGGAATCTATACCAAATTATACTCGTGACACTAATTATGCGGCATCAGGTAAAAATATTTTTGCACCATCTTATGAAGACGCGAACGAGAAGAGTCAACCTAGTAGATTCTCTGATTATTCTCAGTCAAAGTATACAAAGAATGAAAAACATAGTCGCCCTATGGTTAATGCTAAAGAACAAAAGTTGTATGGGGAATTATTGACTACTGACTCTTATCCTATCGAAAGTAAACAAATTTTTACTCAGAAAAAAGGAAATGTATCGTCAAGTATTGATGAAATACCTGTATCATCACAATATTTGCAAGCATTAGCGATAGTAGAAAATCGAGCCTTATTAATGAAACAAGGGGAAGATTTTTATTTAATTAGCTTAGAAAAATTAGCTCGCTTACAAATTGAATTACAATTACAACAAGTGGAAAAACGAGGGTTATTGATTCCATTGAATTTAACTTTAGATATGGAACAAAAATCTCAATGGGATAAGCTCAAAGAATCCCTTATGCAACTTGGTTTCGATATTCAAGAAAAACAGTGGCAAGGAAAATTACGCCTAACTATTCAGCAAGTACCTTTGTGTTTACGAGAACAAAATTTACAACAATTAATATTGAATGCACTAAATCAACAAGCGGTGAGTTTGACTGAATTTTTTGCAAAACAATTAGTATTACCGACCGCTTGGAGTTTAACTGAAATTGTTCGAATTTTATCTTATGTGGAACAGTACCCTGAAGGAAAAAATGAACTAGATAAGTTAAAGATAAGAGTCAATTTATCTCAATATATGAACCAATTAGACTAAACTTTGGCTAAGTTATCTTCAAAAATGAGGTATATTTCGCATTTTTAAATATTATTTACTGACAAATCAATAGAAATCAGTAGAGTATCGCTTTACTTTCAAAATTTTACATAGAGTAACACTTGATATGAAAGGTGCTTACGAATTACCGAGTGCTTCACCAATTATACGTATATTACAAATTACCGATCCTCACCTGTTTTCTACCCCAGATGGGGAGTTGCTTGGTGTGCCTACGATGAAAAGTTTTCAAGCCGTATTAGATGCCGTTCAACAAGAATCATTTGACTATGATCTTATTTTAGCAACAGGTGATTTAGTTCAAGATCATAATAGAGAAGCTTATCATCGCTTCGGTCAAATGGTTAAACAACTAAAAAAACCATTATTTTGGATTGAAGGGAATCATGATTTACAGCCTCAAATGAGTAATGCTTTGGGTATTTATGCTCAAATTCAGCCACACCGACATATTCTTTTGTCGAATAATTGGCAAATTGTTTTACTTGATAGTCATGTTTTTGGTAAGCCAGGCGGGAAATTGAGTGAACTTCAATTAGCTTGGTTATCTGAAACGTTACGTAATCATTCAGAACGTTATACCTTAGTAGTATTACATCATAATATTTTACCCACAAATTCAGCTTGGCTTGATCAACATAGCTTATCTAATCCAGAACAGCTTGCTGATGTTTTATCTAATTTCTCAAATGTAAAAGCTATTTTGCATGGGCATATTCATCAAGAAGTGGATCAGCAATGGTTAAATTATCGTGTATTAGCCACGCCTTCAACTTGTATTCAATTTAAACCTAACTGTGATAAATTTACTTTAGATATTAAATCACCAGGTTGGCGTGAATTGAATCTTATGCCGAATGGAGTGATAAGAACAATTGTGAAAAGATTAAAAACGGATTGCTTTTTGCCTAATTTTAGTGCAACAGGATATTAATAGCTGATATATAATGCGATAATCTGCTATATCAATGCCATAAACACACTAAAATTAGGAGTGGAATGAATATCAAAAATTTTCGCCGATTATATCGCATTATTCACACTTTCCTCCGTTATGGAATAGACGAGGTTATTCCTGAGATTCCATTAACTCGAACCATACGTCTAGTTAGAAAGTCTTTCTTTTGGATCAAAAATGAGTTTCCAAATGAACCGCTAGGATTACGCCTACGCCTAGCTCTACAAGAATTAGGTCCTGTTTGGATAAAATTGGGTCAGATGCTTTCCACTCGTCGAGACTTATTTTCCACAGAGCTATCAGATGAATTAGCATTATTACAAGATTCTGTAGAAGCTTTTGATGGCAAATTAGCTCGACAAATTATTGAAGAAGCTTTGGGTAATAAACTTGAAATGTGGTTTGATGATTTTGATGAAACTGCTCTTGCCTCAGCTTCTATCGCACAGGTTCATACTGCAAAATTTAACCAGAGCCAATCACTTGCAGGTAAAAATGTTGTCTTGAAAGTTATTCGTCCCGATATTGAAAAGGTGATTAAATCTGATCTTGAATTAATGTATCGTCTTGCAAGTTGGATCCCGCGACTATCTCCTGATGGAAAGAGATTACGCCCAATTGAAGTTGTGCGAGAATACGAGAAAACATTACTCGATGAACTAGATTTACGTAAAGAAATGTCGAATGCTACTCGTTTGCGTAATAATTTTGCAAATAATGAAATGTTATATATTCCAGAAATGTATCAAAATTTGTGCCGCAAAAATGTGATTGTGATGGAACGTATTTATGGGATTCCAGTCTCAAATATTGCAGAACTGGAAGCCAATGGCACAAATATGAAAATATTGGCTGAACGTGGTGTTAAGGTATTTTTTACACAAGTATTTCGTGATAGTTTTTTCCATGCAGATATGCATCCTGGAAATATTTTTGTGAACTATGACCATCCAGAAAATCCTCAATATATTGGGATTGATTGTGGGATTGTTGGGCAACTGAATTATCACGATAAACGTTATTTAGCAGAAAATTTTGTTGCTTTCTTTAATCGTGATTATCGTCGAGTTGCGATTATGCATGTAGAATCAGGTTGGACACCTGAGGATACTGATATTGATGCTTTTGAACAAGCATTTAGAGAGGTTTGTGAACCTATTTTTGCAAAACCTTTATCTGAAATATCTTTTGGAAATGTTCTTTTTAATCTATTTAATGTGGCTCGTAGATTTAATATGGAAGTACAACCTCAGCTTGTGTTATTGCAAAAAACTTTACTTTATATTGAGGGACTAGGTAGACAAATTTACCCACAGCTTGATTTGTGGCAAACTGCTAAGCCTTTCTTACAAGATTGGTTAAACGAACAAGTTGGGATTAAATCAATGTTCCGCCAGATTAATCAACGTTTACCTCAATTTAGAGAACATTTTGCTGAGTTACCAGAATCATTATTTCAAGCATTACACCAGCAGAAACAGATTAATATAAGGCTATCAGAGATTAATCAAAGCCTTAAAAAACAGAGCAATAATGGTAAAAGTACAACTCAACTGATCGTTATTGGGTGTATTATTTTAGGTATATTGTGGAGATTTAATACATTACCTATTTGGTTGAGCGTGGTATTATTAGTCGGATTTTTAGGATTGTTTGTTAGAGAATGTAGTCAAAAAGCAAGCAATGATTAATAAATTTTCGTGTTTTAATTGTTAAAAACTCGTATAATCGACAAGTTTGATTTTATTAACTTTAAAAGAGGTTTTATTATGGGCGGTATTAGCGTTTGGCAACTTCTGATTGTTGCAGTGATTATTCTTCTTCTTTTTGGAACAAAAAAATTACGTAACTTAGGTTCAGATTTAGGTGAATCAGTCAAAGGCTTTAAAAAAGCCATGAGTGATGATGATAAATCAAAAGATGCAGAGTTTGATAAAGTAGAAAAAAAGCAAGCTGAGTCTACTAAAGAACAAAAGGCGAAAGAAAAAGAGCAGGCATAATCCGTGTTTGATATTGGTTTTTCTGAATTATTGCTAATTCTGATTATTGGGTTAGTCGTATTGGGACCTAAACGGTTACCGATAGCGATTAGAACAGTAATGGGGTGGATTGCTACGATCAGAGGATTAGCAAGTAATGTGCAAAATGAATTAGCTCAGGAATTGAAACTACAAGAGCTACAGGAAAGCATAAAAAAAGCCGAAGCACTTAATCTTTCTCAACTTTCTCCTGAGCTGAATGAAACAGTTGAAGACTTAAAACAATCAGCGGAAAAGATGAAAGAGGATCTTGATTCAGCTAAGAAGCAAGCTAAATCTTTAGCTCAAGAAACGCAAGAACAGATAAATGATCTTCAATCTAAAGAAGAAATAGGTCAAAAATCAATTGATAAAGAGTTGTCATCAACTGGTTTGCAAAATAAGCAACCGAACTCACCGCTTGAATTACCTCAAGACAAAGGTAATCCTCCTTCGGGAGAAATTGCTGAGCTTGCAGAAGCAGATGATGATATGTTATCCAAGTATTATCCATTAGATGATGATCTTGCAGTAGTAGATACTCAAACAAAACAGGATAAATCAGATGTCAGTTGAAGAGTCTCAACCACTTATTTCACATTTAATTGAATTACGTGATCGTTTACTTAGAGCTATTATCTGTGTATTGGTCGTATTTGCAGTATTAGTATATTGGGCAAATGATATTTATAGTTTGTTAGCGACGCCTCTGACAGAGCGTTTACCTGCTGGTGCAACAATGATTGCAACTAATGTAGCAACGCCTTTCTTTACCCCAATAAAACTTACGGCAATTGTTGCTGTTTTCCTTTCTGTGCCTTATATTTTATATCAGATATGGGCATTTGTAGCTCCTGCTTTGTATAAACAAGAAAAACGTTTAATTTATCCATTGATGTTTTCTAGTACTTTCTTGTTTTATCTTGGAGTAGGATTTGCTTATTATGTTGTTTTCCCTTTGGTGTTTGGTTTTTTAACGAGTACTGCTCCTCAGGGAGTTACAATTGCAACAGATATTAGTAGCTATTTAGATTTCGTATTGACAATCTTTCTTGCTTTTGGTGTTTGTTTTGAAGTGCCTGTAGCTATTATTTTACTATGTTGGACTGGTATTACGACTCCAGAAGATTTAAAAGCAAAACGTCCATATATTGTTGTAGCAGCTTTTGTGGTCGGTATGTTATTAACTCCTCCAGATATTTTCTCTCAAACATTATTAGCTATTCCGATGTGGCTTTTGTTTGAAATAGGTATATTAGTTTCTCGATTCTATGTTTCTTCGAATGGTGAAGGACAAGAAGATTAATCAAGTATTAAATAATTGAACAGACCCGCACTAGGCGAGGCAATTTTTTAATTTATAGTAAATAGGATCTCATCATGATTCAACATATTTCATCTCCATTCCCTGCTAACCGTATGCGTCGCTTACGTAAGCATGATTTTAGTCGCCGTCTTGTTGCTGAAAACAAAATTACAGTAGATGATTTGATTTATCCTGTTTTTGTTATAGAAGGTGAAAATCAGCGTGTTAAAGTTCCTTCTATGCCAAACATAGAACGTTTAACCATAGATCAATTATTGGTTGAAGCGGGGATATTAGTGAAATATGGTGTACCTGCTATTGCACTTTTCCCTGTTGTCGGAGTAGATAAAAAATCATTAATGGCAGAAGAAGCTTATAATCCAGATGGATTAGCACAGCGTGCAGTAAGGGCATTAAAAAAAGCTTATCCAGAGTTAGGTGTTATCACAGACGTAGCACTTGATCCATTTACTACGCATGGACAAGATGGCATTATTGATGATAATGGCTATGTAATAAATGATATCACTACAGAAGTGTTGATTAAACAAGCATCATCTCATGCTAAAGCTGGAGCAGATATTGTAGCACCAAGTGATATGATGGATGGACGCATTGGAGCAATCCGTCAATCACTTGAGGAACAAGGGTTTATTCATACTCAAATTATGGCATATTCAGCTAAGTATGCATCAAATTATTATGGTCCATTTAGAGATGCTGTAGGTTCAGCCAGTAATTTAAAAGGTGGTGATAAAAAAACTTACCAATTAGATCCGGCTAATAGTAATGAAGGTCTACATGAAGTTGCTTTGGATATTGAGGAAGGTGCTGATATGGTAATGGTAAAACCAGGTATGCCATATTTAGATCTTATTTATCGTGTCAAAACCACTTTTGGTGTGCCGACTTTTGCTTATCAGGTTTCTGGTGAGTATGCGATGCATATGGCAGCCATTCAAAATGGTTGGTTAAAAGAAAAAGAGTGTATATTAGAATCATTACTTTGCTTTAAACGAGCAGGAGCAGATGGGATTTTGACCTACTTTGCTAAACAGGTTGCAGAGTGGTTATATGAAGAAAATCAAAGTAAATAACTTGATTAAAAAGGGGATAGGATAATCCCCTTATTTGTTCAAACTTCTTGACGATTCGTCTCTAAATAGGTACCATTCGCCCGTTTTTTCACTTTGAGGACACTAGCATTTTGGACAGTCACAGTCGATACTTACCCATTTTTTAATCCTCTCGTCCAATTTCCTTTGATTGCCGACGAGTGTCGGTTTTATCAGTCAGTATCTTAATTTTTGTTCATTTTTGTTCATCGCCTCATACCATATTTAGGAGTATGAAATGATCCGAGCTTTTTCGTTAAATAACGAGCGCTTAATCAGTGTAGATGAAACCGTTTCAGATCAATTAAATAATGCAATGTGGATCGATCTCATCGATCCATCTGATGATGAGCGTAAAGTTGTTGAACATCTTTTAAAACAACCTCTTGCTGAAGAGCATGAATTAGAAGACTTGGAAGCCTCTGCTCGCTTTTTTGAAGACGAAGATGGACTCCATTTGCACTCATTCTTTTATTGCTTAGATGATGAAGATTATGCCGATATTGCGACTGTTGGTTTCACTATTCGTGATGGGCGCTTATTTACTATTCGTGAGCGAGATTTACCCGCATTCCGTTTATATCGAATGCGCTCTCGTCGTGAAAAAATGATGGACGGTAATGCTTATGAATTATTGCTCGATTTATTGGAAACTAAGATAGAGCAATTAGCCGATGTTATTGAAAATATTTATGCAGATTTAGAAAAGTTAAGTCGAGTAGTGTTAAGTGCTCAAGAAAATAAAGAACAACCCAATAATGATACTTTTGATGATGCATTATCTGATTTAACTGAATTGGAAGATGCAAGTTCTAAAGTGAGATTGTGTTTGATGGATACTCAACGTGCTTTAAGTTTTCTTTTGCGCAAAACTCGTTTACCAAATAATCAGTTAGAACAAGCAAGAGATATTTTGCGAGATATTGAATCTTTGCAACCACACAATGAATCACTTTTTCAAAAAGTTAATTTCTTGATGCAAGCGGCAATGGGTTTCATCAATATTGAACAGAATAGAATCATGAAATTTTTCTCAGTTGTGTCAGTAATGTTCTTGCCAGCAACATTAGTTGCCTCTACTTATGGTATGAATTTTGAATTTATGCCTGAGTTAAAATTCCACTATGGATATCCAATGGCAATTGGCTTGATGATTTGTGCTGCTGCTACACCTTATATTTATTTTAAACGTAAAGGATGGTTGTAAAGTACTTTTAATTTTATAAATAAGCCTTATCATTTAAATGATAAGGCTTATGATCTCAAGTAGCTTTCATTTTAGTAACTAGTTCTTTTTTATTGTCTATAATTTTTAAAATCTCTTGTTTTTCCTGTAAATAACAAAGATTGCTGTAAATTAGTCAATACTTTAACTTGATTTGCATACTCTCCTGCTTGGCTAGGGCAAATTATATTCTCTGGATGGTAATTAGCAACATCGTAGCAAGTTAATTTATCATTAACAATCTCTACTGATAAATTGCCTTTAACAACGCCTAGTACACCATTACTATAATAATCTGCAATATAATCATTATCTTGTAGTAATGATTTACCCGTAAAAGTGGGTGTATATTGATGATAATTACCTATGACTAAATCTGTTAATGTTGGAGCAACATCCCGTTGAGATATAAATTGATCAATATATCTCGCTTTTAATTTTGGCGAATAAATAGCAAAAGGGATAAGATATTGAGAAAAGTTATTTGGATCTTTTAATCTTGCAACATGATCTGCCATAATAACAAATACTGTATTTGGATAAATCTTTAACATGTTCTGAATAAAATCATAAGTTGCTTGATCAGAAAAATGATAAGTGTTTAATATACGGTTTTCTTCATCATCATCTGTAAAATGCACCATCTTGTAGTTTTCTGGTAAGATGTCGTCATGTGTAGTTACACCATTGATGCCAATAATAAACGGTTTTTTTGTATTTTCTAATTTTTTGATAACAAAATTATATAAGTCGGGATCATGTACACCCCAATTGTTTTCTTCATAAATACGTTCAATGATATCTTCACGACCATAGGATTCACTGAAACCTAATTTTTGAGCTACATTACCTGCAGCAGTTCCTCTATTTGAGCCTTGGAAGAATGCACTGGAATAACCCCTTTCTTTTAATAAATCAACTAAGCTGACATAATTAAAATCTTGTAATGTAGTATTTATGATGCTGTTACCGAGAGGGTTCTGAAAAGAAGTTAAAGTTGTAAAAACACCTTCAACGGTACGATGGCCTCCTGCTAACATTCCCTTCGGACGAATAGATTGTGTTAGTATATGATGTAAGTTTGGTGCAATATCATAAGTACCACCATAATCTTTAAAGTAATTTGCAGCCCAACTTTCGAGAAAAAATAACACAATATTAGGCTTATCTAAGATAGGGAATTCACTTTGTTCGATATGGGTAGGATAAAGTTGAGCTAGCGTTTCTGATTCATTTTCAGTTGGATACATTGTTGATGTTTTTATATCTCCTTTATTTTTAACAAGTTGGAAAATTGTATTATAAGCACCATTTAGACTAAGCATTGCGAGTTTTGAATCTCCAATATTATATGCATGGCTTGGGTTTAATGGGATATGTTGGAATTGGCCTCGTATAAAAAAGATACTTATAGCAATTAAACATAATTTAATCGGGATATAAGTCCAATTGAGAGTGATTTTTGAAAGACTAAAAGAGAGTAGCTTATACAATATGACAGCTAATACTAATAACAAAACTCCACTAAATAGAAATAATACCCAATAGGTTTGAACTGCTGTTCCTATTAATCCATTAAACTCCCTAAATAGATCTTTTATTTCATAACTAATATGGCGAGATGAGTCAGCAAAATACATTATATCACCAATTAGAAAACTAAATAAGGAGAGTAAAAGAAATAGAGAGATGAAAAGAAGTGACTTCCTATTAAAATCAAAGAAAGTAGCAAGTAAGGCAATAATAGCACTAATAGCAAAATCAAATTTATATCCTACAAATATAGCATAACTTTTCTGATAAAAATCAATATCTCTAAAAGAGTAAAATGCAAAAATATATTTGGCTAAAATACATAAAAAAAAGGAAAAAGCAAATATAATTAAATAGTTTTTTATTGCTTTCATTGGATAAGCTCCTTATAAAAAGAAATATTCTTAGTGAAAATTTTTAATATCTATTGGTATAGTTGTATTGTTCTACAAGGTTAGATTTATAAAAGTAATTAATATTAGGTACCAATAAACTTAGAATATAAATCTATACCAAGGGCGCGCAAATATATCATATATAGTAATGAAAAACATAGCCTATTTCTCATAATCTTTACAAAATTTCTTTCAAAGGAGTTAATCTCTGAATGAATTAGACAATATTTTTATATAAATATTAAAATATTCTTTTATCAGCAAAATAAAATAAGACTTTAAATACTATTGTTTATTTTATATCTGTTATATTTATTTGAATTTGATATTATATTTTGTAACATTTTCGTAAAAAGTCATAATCTATTGTACATCATATAAATAATAATCTGAGTTTTATGTTTAGGATAAATGGTATCAAGTAGTTTATTTAGTAAACTCAAGAATTAATTCTTTGAGTTATTTTTCGTTAATAAAAAAATACCTGTTAGTTGAAGATGATTATCTTACAAACAGGTATTTATATAAATTTTGTTATAGACGCTTACAGATATAAAATATGATTACATCTTCTCAACGGTTTTAATACCAAGTAATTCCAACCCTTGTTTTAAGGTTTTAGCCGTTAAGCTTGCAAGCTGTAAGCGGCTCTGTTTAACCTCTTCCTCAGCATTAAGAATTGGACAAGCTTCATAGAAACTTGAGAAGATGCCTGCTAATTCATAGAGATATTGGCAAAGAACATGAGGCGTTCCATCCTTCGCAACAACAGTAACCGACTCTTCAAATTGCAATAATTTGAGTGCTAATGTTCTCTCTTTATCTTCTGTTAGATTAATTGGCCCTTTCAATGTATCAGGATCAATACCAGACTTACTGAAAATAGAGTGAATACGGGTGTAAGCATATTGCATATAAGGTGCAGTATTGCCTTCAAAACTGAGCATATTATCCCAATCAAATACATAGTCGGTGGTACGATTTTTTGAGAGATCCGAATATTTCACTGCCCCAATCGCAACCGCTTCCACAACAGCTTGTTTTTCTGCATCTGTTAAATTGGTATTTTTCTCTGCAATTAATTTATCTGCTCGCTCTACTGCTTCATCCAATAAATCAGCTAATTTTACTGTACCACCAGTGCGTGTTTTAAATGGTTTACCATCTTTACCCAACATCATACCAAAGTTTTGATGTTCTAAACTAAAACTATCTGGTACATAACCTGCTTTACGAGTAATTAACCATGCTTGCTGCATATGTTGGCTTTGACGAGTGTCTGAGAATACTAAAGCTCGATCTGCTTTTAATGTTTCATAACGATATTTTGCAGCTGCAATATCAGTTGTAGTGTAAAGAAAACCGCCATCTTTTTTCTGAACAATAACGCCCATTGGATCGCCATCTTTATTTTTGAATTCCTCTAAGAAAACAACTAAAGCACCATCATCTTCAACAGCTAAGCCTTTTGCCTTTAAATCTGCCACAATACCTGGTAACATTGGATTATATAAACTTTCACCCATCACATCTTTTTCAGTTAATGTCACATTTAGACGTTCATAATTACGCTGATTTTGTTGCATTGTGATATCAACTAATTTTTTCCACATGGTACGGCAATATTCATCACCACCTTGTAGTTTTACCACATAATTACGTGCTTTTTCTGCAAAGACAGGGTCGTTATCATAATGCGCTTTTGCTTCTCGATAAAATGCCTCTAAGTCACTTAATTCCATCTCAGAAGCATTTTCATTTTCCATTTTTTCTAAATAAGCGATAAGCATACCAAATTGCGTACCCCAGTCACCAACGTGGTTTGCACGAATGACCTTATTACCTAAAAACTCTAATGCTCGTACAACCCCATCACCAATGATAGTTGAACGTAAATGTCCAACGTGCATTTCTTTCGCCACATTAGGCGATGAATAATCAACAACCACAGTTTGTTGCTGCTTAATTGAGATACCGAGTTTTTGATCATGTAGTGCATTTTTCACTTGTTCTGATAACCATACGGGGTTAAGAAAAATATTGATAAATCCCGGGCCTGCAATTTCTAATTTTTCGATCAACGGATCCGAATCGATATTATCAACTACTTTTTGAGCAAACTCTCTTGGGTTTAATCCTAATTTTTTGGCTGCTCCCATAATACCATTCGCTTGATAGTCCCCGAATTGAGGTTTTCCTGACTGGCGAACTAATGCTTCAACATTTTGTTCTGCCCCAGAACTGATCATTGCTTGCTTAATTTTTTCCGATAGAATGTGTTGAATATTCACAAATAGTCCTATTTATTCATTTATAAAATATAAACATAATGATACTAAAAAACCCCACTAAAAACTTAGATTTTGCAAATTTTTTCACAAAAATGACCGCTTGTTTTGGCGAATTAACGAAATTCGAACAACAAATCCAAGAAATAGCTACCCTTGCAAACATCTCATTGCAAGATTATCAAATTGATCATATGTCTGTGAGGATGAATCAAATGGATACCGCTAAGGCTTGGTATAACATGCTGTTAGAATCTGCAGAAATATTCAATGAAAGTATGATTAATGGACGCCCCATAGCCTTATTTAAATTGCATCAGCCAATTGTATTTTGTGATCAAACTGTTTCTATTCTTGAACTTCCTTTTCCTAAAGGGAAAATATATCCAAGAGAAGGGTGGGAACATATAGAAATCATTGCCCCATTTCAACCAAATGAATCTGTTGAACAATGGATACAAAGAATGCTATCTACATTTAAATTAGAGCAACAATCGCTACTCACATTTAAAATTAGTCAGCCAAAGTCTAGTGGGGAAATAATTCCTAATCCCACAATCGCACTTACATTAAATGACAAAACTAATCGTAATAATTGTTGTCTAAAAGTTCATCCTTATGATATAAAGTCAATTATTTGTTCAGAAAATAATTTTCTGAATAATTTTTTGTCGGAGTAAAATATGAAAAAATTTGGTTTAGCAACTATGCTTGCTACAAGTATTATTGTGACAGGCTGTGCAAATACAGATATTTTTAGTGGTAGTGTTTATCGTTCAGATCAAGCTAAAGAAGCTCGTTCAATTAGTTACGGTACAATTCTATCGGTTCGTGATGTTAAAATTCAAGCAGATAACCAAGGTGTAATCGGTACAGTTGGTGGAGGTGTGCTTGGTGGCGTGGCTGGTTCTGCTATTGGTGGCGGACGTGGGCAAGCAATTGCAACTGCAGTTGGAGCTATTGCAGGTTCTGTACTTGGTAGCAAAGTAGAAGAAAAAGCAAGTCAAGTAACATCTGTTGAACTCGTTATTCGTAAGGATAATGGACAAGAGATTGTTGTAGTACAGAAGAAAGAAGATGGCTTTGTTCCAGGTCGAAGAGTTAGAATTGTCGGCTCAAATGCTGATTTAAATGTATCTCTTTTATAATAAAAATAATTCAAAATTTAGATTCGTGATTTAACAGTAATGATTTAATGAATTTAAATAGTTCTGAATATAAAACCTCGAATAATTGATTCGGGGTTTTTTTATTTTTATACTTTACATATAATTAATTTTATAGATTTCTAATTATGAATAAATTTATTAAAACATTGTCTACCGATTGGCTTAGTACTGGTATTATTGGAATATTACCAATTTTTCTAGCAACAAACTTTATAGCTGTAATTGTATGGACATTACAAATTCCTACATATACGATGGGATTAGTTTTAGGTGCAATCGCTGCAGGATTAACTGATTTAGATAATCGTTTTTCTGGTCGCTTAAAAAATTTATTCTTCACATTAATTGCCTTTGCTATATCTTCTTTAAGCTCTCAATTTTCTTTAACTCATGGATTTTTCGTTCCCTTAATTACCATTCTGACATTTTGTATGATCATGTTAAGTGCGATAGGACAACGCTATAGTACGATTGCATTCAGTACATTACTAATGGCTGTTTATACGGCAATGATTTATTCTCCAACAGCAAATTGGTATGAGCATACTGTTCTAATCATTATTGGTGCAATAATTTATGGCGTAATAACAATAATTGTTTATCTACTTTTCCCTCACCGTATCATGCAAGAAAATTTAGCACTCTATTTCGAGGCTTTAAGTAAATATCTGCAGGCAAAAAGCAATTTTTTTGACCCAGATGATATGGATGAAGGGAATTTACCAAATAAACAACTTATATTAGGCCAAGCCAATATAGTAGTTATGAGTACGCTCGATCGAGCTAGAGCTTCTTTATTCTATCGATTACGTACTCAACATCGTCACTCTCGCACTAGACGAATGCTACGATATTATTTTGCAGGACAAGAAATCTGGGAAATTGCAAGTTCTCATCATACCCAATACAGTACTTTATTTTATGAATTACAAAATACTGATTTAATTTTTCGGTTTCAGAGAATTATTGAACTACAAGCAATGGCTTGCCAACAAATTGCTAATGATCTAAGACATGACATACAATATGAAAATCAACATCGCATTGAAAAAGCATTGAAAGGGCTTTTACAATCCCTGACTTATCACAAAGAAACAGGAATCAAACATTTCCATCATCTACAATTGATTGCTGATAATTTGCAAAATATTGAAAACCAACTGGTACGAATAGCGGATAAAAATGCAGATGTAAATAATGACAAAAAAAATCAACAAACTGCCCGCTTGATCCCAGAAAATATTTCTAATTTTAGGGATATGATTCAAGCAATTAAGAATCAATGTAACTTAGATTCTCCGCTTTTTCGACATGCGATTCGTTTATCAGCTGTTGTGTTTATTAGCGCTGTAATTGCGGAAATTTTCTATGTAGAGCAAGCTTACTGGATTTTATTAACAGCACTTTTAGTCTGCCAACCTAATTATTCAGCTACGAAAAAGCGTCTTGTGCAACGAGTAATCGGGACAATTCTAGGTGTAGTAGTTGGGCTATCTTTCCCTTATTTATCTCCAACATTAGGTGCACAACTTGGCTTAATTGTTGCTTCTAGTAGCTTATTCTTTTTCTTTAAAGCACAGAAATTTGGGTTTTCTACCTTTTTTATCACTATCCAAGTTTTGATTAGTTTTGATGTAGCTGGATTCGGGTTAGAGAATGCTATGTTCTCGAGAACTCTAGATACCATAATTGGAGCTTTTATCGCATTTATTGCATCTACTTATTTTTGGCCTGATTGGAAATATTTAAATTTACATCAAAGCTTACAAAATATGCTCATAAATAGTGCCACCTATTTACGTCATATTATTGCTCAACTTCAGTTTGGGTATAAAGATCAATTATCATATCGTGTTGCTAGACGAGCAGCACAAAATAGTATAGCTAATCTTAGCTCTGTTATTTCTAATATGATGAGTGAACCCAAAAAATATCAATCTGCTCTTGATTTTGTACCTGAACTGTTAAATATTAGCTATAGCTTGTCAAGCCATATCTCAACATTGGGTAGCTACCGTAGAAGAAGTCATGAATTAAATCACCATATAGAATTTGCAGCGATTTTCTTTAAACAAAGTAAGCTACTGGCTGATTTACTTGAGCAAATGGCAACAAAATCAGAGGATACTAAACAAACATTAAAAGATATTAATAAACAATTACAAGATTTCGAACACGAATATGCATCCAAAATTGATTCACAAAGTTTGGTGTTATTACAGCAACTACTTTTAATTGTTCAAATATTACCACAATTATGGATTTTTGTTGGAATGGAGAAACAATACAACAAAACACATAACATCTAACTTCAAATTATTCATCTTCTTTTGATAAAGAAGATGATACATTTATTTTGCTTCAACTTAATTTATAGGCATAGTATAAAGAGTACGTAAAAAATGAGGTAGGTCGTCGTAAAATACCCTACCCCATTTTTTAAATTTATGTGTATAAAATAGAACTTAATCTGTGAAGATCCGGTTCAATTTAACAGTCTCCATTTAAAACAGCAAATTGTCAGATTAGTTCTAACTTAAGATTTATTGTCTAAATTCGTTTTCTATCAAGAAAAATACTCATAAAGCATTAGCAACGTATTGTTTATCAATCACGGTTTTATCCACTAAACGTGTAAATATTACGATAATTTTTACATATAAACTTAAAATTCTTTAGTTAATCCTACATAATAAGTTCTACCATTTAGAACCTCTGTAAAAGTGCTAGGTGAGGATACTTCTTTATTACCAATGTTATTAACGCCAAATTTTAGAGATAAGTCGTGGAAATTGTAACGCCCCCCAATATCAACCGTTGAATAAGAACCAACATGATCTAACCCACTATTTAGCAGTCCTTGGTGTTTGCCAATAAAGTTAAGACGAGAAAAAAGCTCCATGTTATCATTAACAAACCAATCTACATTAGCCGTAGCTTCATGACGTGATACGCCATCTAAAAACTTATTTGTATCCTTATTTTTTGCATCCAAATAAGTATAGGATAAACCAGCTTGTACATTATCCCCTATATTTTGTGATAAACTTAATTCGACACCACGTGTATTAGCACGTCCAATGTTGCTGTATGTTAAACGTTCTCTTGTTATTGCTTCAAGAGTAATCATGTCTTTAATATTATTATTAAAGACGGTTAATGATGCTGTTGTATCTCCATTATCGTAAGCAACAGAAAATTCACTGAATGTACCTTTTTCTGCTTTCACATTAGGATTGCCATAAATGGTACAACGTAAGGCACAACCTGGACCAGAATAATTTGAACTATATTCTACCATTTTAGGCGCTTTAAATGCTTGACTAATTCCCCCTTTGATTGTCCAATGTGGAGAAAGTGTTTTAACCAAGTATAGGCGAGGAGATAAGTCATCTCCATAAACTTCATGGTCATCATAACGTGCGCCTAGAGTGAGGATTAATGAATCATCAAGAGGAATATTGGCTTCAGCATATAGTGCTTTTTGGTAGGCCTTCTCTGCCTTATTCGTTTTGAGAGCAGATTGATTTTTTAGTTTAGTTTGCTCAAAATAACCGCCGATAGTGATATTATTATCAGCTAAATTAAAATTGACATTAACATCACCACCCCATGTATTTTGCTTAGTAGCGGGTTGTTTAGCTTGTACAGGATTTGAATATGACTCTACTTTGTAGTTTTCGTAAAATGCCTTGGTATTGAGTGTGGTTGATCCAAATTGCTGTTGATAATTAACTGTCACTTCGTTCGTTTCTGTTTCACCAGCAGAGCGTCGACCTCGGAATAATTTATCGGAAAGCGTTTTTTGTTTGGAGGTATCGCCTTTAACTTTTAACTCTTTGGTATCAGAAATTGCCCATTTCACCTCACTACTCAAATTAAAATTTTTCTGCTCACGTCTTTTTGTATAATCGGAATCTTGATTATTTTTGTAAAAACTTTGGTCGAAATTTAGCCAGTTACCATAACTAGTCCAAGAAATACTATCACTTATAGGAGTTGATAAATAAAAGCCAACCTGAGATCCATCACCATCTTTATCGCCTTGATCATATTTATAATCAAAGCTTACAGCACCTTCTGTTTCTCCAGAGTTCTCTCGTGTAATAACGTTAACAACCCCACCCATGGCATCCGACCCATAAATGGAAGACATAGGCCCACGAATGACCTCAAGACGATCAATCGCAACATTAGGAATTTTTGCTAAGGCACTTTCATTACCTCGAGGAGAAGCTTCACCAGAATAATCACGATTACCGTTCTGTAAAACTAAAGTATAGTCATGTGATAATCCACGAATAGATATATTACGAGCCCCATTACTATTCACAGACGTATTAACGCCAGCCACACCTTTTAACATATCGAGTATATCTTGCCCTGCTTGATATTTATCGGCATTTGTTCCTGCTATGACAGATACACTGGCAGGAGCATCTTTTTCCGAAGTCTGAGAGGTCGTTGAAGCTGTTACGACAATGGGTCCTAATTCTGTGGTTTGCTGTTGACTCATAGCTTCTTGGACATTAATGCTACAAATACTGATACCAAATAAAGCAGAATGAATTTTTTTCATTTTTTTCATGTATTAGCCCTGTAAGGTTAAGGAATAAACTTAAAAAGTAGAGAAATAAATTAGCCTAAAATAAAGTTATAAAAGCAATGCAGTTTATTGAGGCTACATTGATTTTCTTTGCTAAATTTTATTGACGTTTGCTGACGCTTATTGACATGTTAACAGACAATGTTAAAATTTTGCAAATAGAAATCACTCTCATTTTTGTATTATTCACAAACTATACTAATTTCAACCTAATATTAGAAAAATGGATCATTATGATAAAAAAAATTAGCAATCTTGTTATTATGGTTTTAGCTACCACATTATTCAATTTTGCCTTGGCAGAACAGCCTACAATTCCTATTAAAACAGCAAGAGGAGAGGTAACTTTACCTATCAATCCAAAAAAAGTAGCGGTCTTAGATTTAGTAACATTAGATATTTTGCAGGCACTTAATGTTAAAGTAGGGGTAACTAATGATGATGTTTATTTGCCTTATTTAAAATCTATGCAACAATCAGCTATTGGGGCAGGTTCCTTACTTGAACCTAATTATGAAGTACTTTATAGCTATCAGCCAGATGTCATTATTGTTGGTTCACGAATGGCAAGAAAATTCCCTGAGATACATGATCTTTTTCCTAATACCATTGATATGTCAAGCAACTATGATGATGCTGTGAAGGATGGTTTAGACCGCCTTGCAATTTATGGAAGATTATTTGGCAAGGAAGAGTTAGCTAAACAATTGCAAAACAGACTAAAACAACAGCTTGAAATTACAAAAAATGTTGTTAAAGGTAAAGGAAATGGTCTGATCGTAATGATTAATGGATCTAAATTAATGGTTTTCGGCGAGGATTCTTTGGCGGGCTGGATTCATCACACATTGGGTATACCAAAGGCAGTAGAGAATATCAAAGGATTTCATGGGGGGAGACCCGCATCTTTTGAATTTATTGCTAAAACTAATCCTGACTGGTTATTTGTCATTGATAGAAGTGCAGCATTAGGACAAGAAGGGTTGTCGGCGGAGCATATTCTCGATAATGCAATGATTCATCAAACGACAGCATGGCAAAAAGGGCAGGTGATTTACTTTGATGCTGCCACTTTTCATGCACCCGGAGGGTATACACAGCTATCCAATGAGTTAAAACACATTCAAACAGCATTTAGTAAAAGTAAATCTGGCTAATGAATAATATTTCTACCTATAATTTAAAGTGGTTATCGCTTAATACGTTAAGCCTTATACTGCTTTGTATACTAATTGTACTTAGTATTTCTATCGGTGTTGCTGACTGGAGCTGGGGGGAATTGTTTTCTTTTCAAGGAGGAAGAAGTAGTCAACTTTTGTTTGTTAGTCGTTTACCCCGAACTTTCGCTATTCTTTTAGCAGGAGCAACATTATCAATTGCAGGTATGATTTTACAAATTTTATTACGTAATCGATTTGTTGAACCATCAATGACAGGAGCAACACAAAGTGCCACTCTAGGGCTACTGATTATGATACTATTGTTTCCTACAGCATCGTTACTTACCAAAATGAGTATAGCAACTGTATCAGCATTATTTGGTATGGGTATTTTTGTATTATTGTTACAACGTTTACCCAAAACACAATTATTACTTGTTCCTGTAGTTGGTATTATTTACGGTGGAATTATTCAATCAATATCTACATTTCTTGCCTACCGTAGTGACACAATGCAAATGTTATCAGTTTGGACCAGTGGTGATTTTTCAGGTGTTCTTATTGGTCGTTACGAATTACTTTGGGTAACATCTATTTTGGCAGTAATTGCTTATATTATGGCGGATCGTCTAACCATAGCTGGTCTTGGTAAGAATATTGCAACTAATTTGGGACTCAATCATAACCGAATTATTTGGATAGGTCTGACGATTGTGTCTATGATTACAGCAGTGGTTGTAGTGACAATTGGTAGTATTCCTTTTATTGGCTTAGTAGTACCAAATATTGTTAGTCGTTTGTCGGGTGATCAGTTACGAAAAAATTTACCCTCAGTCGCTTTAATTGGTGCTTGTTTAGTTTTGGTTTGTGATATTTTAGGACGTATAATTATCTTTCCTTATGAAATTCCAGTCTCTACAGTTTTTGGAGTATTGGGAACGATAATTTTTTTATATTTATTATATTATCAGCCACGTCGACCACAGCTTACTAGCGCTTCCAATGAGAAACTAAGATGATAAGAGAAGCCTCACTTAGCTATTTATCTCCCAAGTATTTACTACTTATCTTAGGTGTTATATTGACACTAAGTTGCTTATTATTTATGACTCTAAATAACCGTGGAGCATGGGATTTTATTTTACTATTTCGTGGTAAAAAGTTATTGCTTTTGCTTATTGTTGCTTATGCTATTGGTGTTTCGACACTATTATTTCAAAGTCTGACTAATAACCCTATTTTAACACCTAGCATTTTAGGGTTTGACGCACTTTATTTGTTATTACAAACATTGTTAGTATTTGTACTCGGCACGATAAGTTATATTCAATTGGACAGCTTGAGTAAATTTGGTTTTGAAACCGCCTTGATGATTATCGCTTCGATATTGTTGTTTCGCCTACTGAATAAAAATAACAATAGTGGTGATAATGAATTGGGACGAGTGATTTTGGTTGGTGTTATTTTTGGTATTCTGTTTCGAAGTCTTAATCAGTTATTACAACGCTTACTTGATCCAATGCAATTTGCCATAGTTCAGGGAGCATATTTTGCTGAATTCAATACCGTCAAAGAACCGATTATTTGGTTTGCATTAATATTAGTTATTATTAGTGCTATATTCATTTGGCAGTTGCGTTTCCGTTTGGATGTTATTGCCCTAGGTAAATCTACAGCTATAAGTTTAGGTATTTCTTATCAGCGCTGTTCTTTTGTTATTTTAATGTGGATTGCCATTTTGTTGTCTATTTCTACAGCTTTGGTTGGGCCTGTAAGTTTTTTCGGTTTATTGGTCTGTGCTCTAACTAATGCTTTATCACCAACAGCAAGTCACGGTATTCGTCTACCCATAGTCTTTATGTTGTCTGCAATTACCCTCATTTTAGGACAAGCTATTTTTGAACATTTATTCAATATGAAAACTATACTTAGTGTTATTGTTGAGTGTATTGGTGGTATTGTTTTTCTCTTTTTAATTCTAGGACGCAAGAAGTAAATAGTTTCATGATCATAATCGACAATATTCACTATCATATCAAGCAAACACCAATACTCAATGGTGTCAATTTAACATTACCCAAAAGTGGTATTATCGCTCTTATTGGTCCCAATGGTGCGGGAAAATCATTTTTATTGTCTTTAATGTCACGTTTAAAACCTCTGCAACAAGGGCAAATTACTTTCGACGATCTCAATATTACTACTGCTGATAGTGGTGATATTGCCAAAAAACTGGCTATTCTTACCCAAGAGAATACGATTCAATCACGACTTACTGTATACGATATTTTAATGTTTGGACGCTATCCATATCATCAAGGTCGTCCTACTGATGAGTGTCGCAAGATTGTAGCTAAAGCCTTACAACATTTTGAATTACAAGACTATGCTAATCGTTACCTCAGTGAATTATCGGGAGGGCAACGTCAACGAGCTTTGATTGCTATGGTATTTTGTCAAAGTACTGACTATGTATTGTTAGATGAACCACTCAATAACTTGGACATGTATCATAGTCGTGAATTGATGAAATTACTACGCCAACTTGCTGACCACGATAATCGTACTATTGTCGTAGTATTACATGATATCACTCAAGCTGCTGCTTATGCTGACCATATTGTTGCGTTAAAACAAGGACGAGTATTATTTGAAGGTAGCCCTCGACAGGTAATTACTACCAGTAATATTTACCAACTCTTTGGTGTTGAATGTGATGTGATTGAACACAAAGGAGTTCTCCGAGTTTTATATTGAGTCTTATCTCTAAGTTAACCTACGGAAACTATAAAAAACAAGCGGTCACTTTTTACAAAACTTTTGCAGAAAGTGACCGCTATTATTCATTGAGTGGTTATAGAATATAACGACTTAAATCTTCGTTTTCGACAACGTCATTTAAAGCGTTAGCAACGTATTGTTCATCAATCACAATTTTTTCACCTGAGCGTTCACTCGCATCAAATGAAATATCATCCATTAAATGCTCTAACACTGTGTGCAATCGTCTTGCGCCAATGTTTTCTGTTTTTTCATTCACGCGGAACGCAGATTCAGCAATACGGCTAATACCATCTTTTGTGAATTCGATTTCTACGCCTTCTGTTTTCATTAATTCACGATATTGTAAGGTTAATGATGCACTTGGCTCAGTTAAAATACGTTCAAAATCAGCTTGGTTGAGTGATTTTAACTCCACTCGAATTGGCAAACGACCTTGTAATTCTGGTAGTAAATCAGATGGTCGAGTCACTTGGAATGCACCTGAACAGATAAATAAAATGTGATCGGTTTTTACCATACCATGTTTAGTATTGACGGTTGAACCTTCAATAATTGGAAGTAAATCACGTTGTACTCCTTCACGAGAAACATCACCACCGCTATTGCCACTTTTCTTCGCAATTTTGTCGATTTCATCAATAAAGACGATTCCGTGTTGTTCAACAGCTTCAATTGCTTGTTGTTTTAACTCTTCTGGATTAACTAATTTTGCTGCTTCTTCTTCAATTAACACTTTAAACGCATCTTTGATTTTCATTTTGCGTTTTTTCGTTTTGCTAGGTGACATACCCTCAAATAAAGATTGTAATTGTGAGGTCATATCTTCCATACCCGGTGGAGTCATAATTTCTACACTAACAGGTGATGAAATTTCGATTTCAATTTCTTTATCATCAAGAGATCCTTCACGTAATTTTTTACGAAAAACTTGACGAGTGGTTTTATTTGATTCAGTTTCTTCTGAATTCCCCCATTGATCTTTCGCAGGCGGAAGTAAAATATCTAAAATACGATCTTCGGCAGCTTCTTCGGCTCTGAATTTATTTTTTTCCACCGCTTGTTGACGAACAAGTTTGATTGCCACATCAGTTAAATCACGGATGATTGAATCTACTTCTTTCCCAACATATCCGACTTCAGTAAATTTAGTTGCTTCCACTTTGATGAAAGGAGCATTAGCTAATTTAGCTAAACGACGAGCAATTTCAGTTTTACCAACCCCTGTTGGTCCGATCATTAGAATATTTTTTGGTGTAACTTCTTGGCGTAATTCTTCTGGTAATTGCATACGACGCCAGCGGTTACGTAGTGCGATTGCCACCGCACGTTTTGCTTCGTTTTGTCCAATAATATGTGCATCAAGTTCTGATACGATCTCACGAGGTGTCATTGACATAATTTATTCCTTTTATCCTTTTTTCTTTGAATACCTAGTTCTCAAGCATCCAAAATAGAATTTGTAAGCGGTCACTTTCTTTCTATTTTTTACAAATTCTTCGATTTAAACTTATCTTAGCTAAACTTCTTCAATAACGTGATTATGATTGCTGTAAATATCAATATCACCTGAAATTTTAAGAGCTTCTGCGACTATTTCTTTAGCAGACAGATTATTATCCGTTCTGAGTAATGCGAGGGACGCAGCTTTTGCATAATTTCCACCTGAACCAATCGCTAGCACATCTTGTTCTGGTTCGATAACATCACCACTGCCAGATACAAGTAGAAAATCACTTGAGTTTGCCACAATCATCATTGCCTCTAAACGGCGTAATGCACGATCAGAACGCCATTCTTTAGCTAATTCAACAGCTGCTTTAATTAGATGTCCTTGATGTAATTCTAATTTTTTTTCAAATAATTCACGCAAAATAAATGCATCAGCAGTTGAACCTGCAAACCCTGTTACAACTTGATCTTTATACATACGGCGAACTTTTCTTACCGTACCTTTTTCAATTGAATTACCTAATGTTGCTTGACCGTCACCGCCTATTGCAACTTTCCCATTACGACGAACGCATACGATTGTTGTCATCTTTAATCCTTTTATTTTTATAAAACTGTTTGCAGATCTAAGGATGATTTTTCAAATATCAAGGGAAAAAGAAAATATAGGTGAAATATTTCAGTAATTAGAGGTTTAGTGGGTAGGGAATATTTGACCCGTTTGATGATTTTAGAAATATAATGAAGTTAGGATAAATATCCTAACTACATATATTTTTA
>NZ_JARIDQ010000022.1 GCF_029256985.1 Otariodibacter sp.
GAATAGAGAGTTTTTCACCAAATAATTCAATTCCAGTGTCTAGTTCAGACATATCTTTTAGTACACGCTGTCTTAATGCAATATTGCTCAAATCTGTAACGTTTCTTTCTAAAGTTTTCTCTGCGTACGAACCACCATCTGCATAGTGGAACATAAATGGTGGGACTTTTCTTTTTGCTGCTTTTCGATAATCATTAGCTGATGAAATAATCATACATACCTCTTATATTTATTATGACTATAATTTTATGGTAATAAAAGTGTTGAAAATTTAGGTGTTTTTATCAACAAAATATTAGCAATTAATTAACGTCGCACATACTAATCTAAACTCATTCAAAAATGTACTTGTGAGTAAGATTTTTTATAAAACTGTGAAATAGATCACAAAAACGAGATTGGCGAATCATACATAATCCGCCTACTTAAATCTATTGAATAATCTCTTCTGGATGTTGATGGGATAGAAAATAAACTTAATTATTTTGTGAAAAATTTTATCAACGGTTTTGGATTTTGGATAAATTGTGACAGTTCTTTTCGCTCTGGATGTCCAATATAAGGCAGCTGTCCAAGTAAAGGTGCATCTATTCTCTGACTTAATAATTCAATTAACTCAGCATAATGTCTTAAACCAGGATTAATTCTATTTGCAATCCATCCTATCAATCTGCCTCCTTTTTGTTTAATTGAATCGGCTGTTAACAAAGCATGATTAACACAACCTTCTTTTATTCCCACAACTAAAATAACAGGCATTTGATTCTTCTCAGCCCAATCAGCAAAGCTAAGTTCTTTATTGATAGGCGTTAACCAACCATAAGTTCCCTCAACTAGTACATTATCGTATTTTTCTATTAAGTATTGTAAATTTTGATCAAGTTTTTGTTCAGAAATATGTCTCACTGCATCTAAAGCAGCAAAAATAGGTGTACTTGAGTGAGTAAATGTATAACTATTTATTTCTCGATATTGTACGGGAATATTCCCACTATTTTGAATAATAAGAACATCTTGATTATCTTCACTTGCATAATCATCAGTATTAGGTTCTGTTGGAAGTGAATCATCTCCTCCACAAGCTATTGGTTTGTATCCCACAACGGGAATATCATATTGTGCTAGCGTTTGTAATAACGCTCGAGTAATGATTGTTTTACCTACGCTAGTATCAGTTCCCGTAATAAATAAAGCCGGCATATGTAGACTCTCTATAAACTAAAAAACAGCGAGAAGTCTAACAAATTTTTTACAATTGAATTATGTTTTGAATCAAATTTCCTGTATAAATTGCTGATTTAATCGCAGATACAGGTATCATGAAACTATCCCTTGTATATTGGCTGGTTACAAAATCTACAGTAATTCCATCTCGAGATAATTGAGTGGTGATATTTTCTTTAATTTTATCAAATAATGACTTGTGTATATTTACAAGTGGAGAGCAGAGCATTATTTTCTCAATTGAGAAAATACTAATTAAATTGTGTAACATGTAAGCAAGATTATTAGTAATATGTTTAAGAATCATTAATGCTCTGGTATCTTCTTTAACAGCTAATTCACAAAACCATATAATTTTTGAGTTTAAATCAGGTAAAGAATTAGGGAGGTAGTAATCAATCGCTTTTTCTAATGCAGAAAATCCTATCTGATTGATTAATTGATAGCGACTAATATCATCTAAATTTCGACTGGTAATTTCTCCAACCTCTCCCATTTTTGGCATAAGCATGCGATCAATGTTCATTCTTTTATGCTCATCACGATGTAATAACTCACCGCGTAGTAATACACTAAGATTAATAAATTCATCTAATTGTAAAAAAATAACATTATCGTATCGAAGTAAACTACCTAGCATAGATTCTGCTAATAACCATAATTGGAAATGTTCATTGATAAAAATAGATTTATGTGAGATCAATTTACTAATAATATGAAAAATATGGCAATCAACTTGTTCATTATCAAGTTGAGTTATCACTGACTTGAGTTTATCAATTTTTCCTTTAATACTTGCAGAAATTGCAATCAATTTTCTATTTTCAACAGAATAATGAGATAAAAAATGATTAATAGCATTTTCAACATCATTATCAATTGTACTACCTAGAGAAATAGGGTAGTTATGCTGATAAATAATTTCTCCAGAAAGCTCGCATAATGAGATAGCAATACCTTTAGCTGAAATAATAAGACACAATAGCTGCCAATGAAATGATGACACAGATAATCCAACGGCAGGACGACCTCTTCCCATTATATTTTGGGCAGTACGTTCTAAAATAAATTTGCCATCAATCAATTTTTTTGTAATACCCGTAATAGAGGCTGGCGCATATCCTGATAACTTAGCAATATCTCTACGAGAGATCAGTTCAAATTGATCAATAAGTTGATAAACTCGTCCAAGATGATGATATTTTTCTTCTGTAGATGAAATTTTCATACCTTTATCCTTTATAATTATGGCTCCATAAGATAATTTCTATATTTTGAAATCTTCCATTAAAATAGCAATGAATTTAAATAGATTCTGAGAGAAACTTCACAAAATTATTTTTTAAAACAAAAAAAATACTAAAAATAAGGATAATAAGAGAAAAATGGATAATAAAATTAATTTTATATGGGTAGATTCTGATGAGAGTTTGCACAATGCATATCAAAGTATTCAAGATCATAAAGTGATTGCTTTAGACACAGAGTTTGTCCGAATTCGCTCTTATTATCCTAAACTAGGACTATTACAATTATTTGATGGAGAACAAGTCTATCTAATTGATCCATCTGGTCTTTCCAATTCCCAACCTATTATTGACTTATTACAAGATAAAAAAATTATTAAGGTTTTACACGCTTGTGGTGAAGATTTAGATATTTTTTATCATTACTTTAAACAAATGCCAGAACCGATGTTTGATACACAAATTATGAGTGCATTTTTAGGATTAGGTTCATCCATCGGATTTTCTAAACTGGTAGAAAATTATTGTCATATTCAACTAGATAAATCTACATCAAGAACAGATTGGTTGGCTAGACCATTAAGTGAAAAACAGCTTCAGTATGCAGCTGCAGACGTTTGGTTTTTATTGCCAATATATCAAAAACTTATGGAACAATTAAAAACAACTGAATGGTTAAATGCTGTCAATGAAGAGTGTGAGAAACTTAAAATTAAGCGTCAAAAAGAAATTACACCAGAAAAAGCGTATAAACACATCGGCAATGCCTGGCAATTAGAACCTCAGCAATTAGCTATATTACAAGTGTTAGAAAAATGGCGAGTCGAAGAAGCCAAAAAACGTGATTTAGCTCTTAATTTTATTGTAAAAGAAGCCTCTTTATGGAAAATTGCAAAAGATCAGCCTAAACACACCGCTCAATTACTGGAATTTATGCATCCAAACGAAGTAAGGGTTTATGGTAAGAAATTATTACTGATGGTTGAACAAGCTAAACATATTCCAGAAGAACTTTTTCCAGCTAAAATTAGTCGATTAATGGATGTGCCAAATTATAAAAAAGACATGCAATTTTTAAAGAAAGTAGTACTAGCTGTTAAACCTGAAAGCCTACCTATAGAAGTATTTTGCAGTAAACGTCAACTAGAACAATTATTCAAATGGCATAATGTTTATAAAACAAATCATACAGTTCCAGAATTATTATCAGGCTGGAGAAAACCATTTGGAGATGAGCTTTATAGACAATATTTAGATTATCTAAAATAAGATAATATGGAGAAAATTATGAGTACACTAATGCAAAAGGATGTATTGATCGAATTACTTTCAACAGTGCAAGCAAAGCTAAGCCAAGTTCCAAAGGAAAACCAGATCGATAATGATAAGTCATATTTAGTAGAACTTCGCCATTTCATCTATCAGACATTACCTAAGGACTTAGATTACTCCGACCTTTCACAAAAAATCCGAACTATTGCTCATAACTACACCATTACAAAAGAATTAAATACCGATATTAATGATTATGATATTGATTCAGATATAAATCGTAAATTTCCTATAATTTGGGCTAATTTATTAGCTAGCAACCATATTTCTTCACAAGAACAACCTACGGCTGTTTTATTAGGAGGTCAACCTGGTTCAGGGAAATCTTATGCATCTAAACTTATGCTTGATCGGTTATACAATAATGTTCTCATTATTAATGGGGATGAGTTTAGACCCTATCATCAATGCTTTGATGAAATTTATGCTAAATATGGTAAGGATTTTTCAAAATACACAGGGGATTTCGCTGGGAAAATGGTTGAAAAAATCCGAGATGAAGCGATTAAACAAAAGTTTAATATTGTAATTGAAGGAACTTTTCGTAGAGCAGAATTACCCTTAAAAGAGCTAAATAATTTTACAGAACACGGATATAAAACAGGAGTGATTATTTGTACCAGTCCAATGGGAGTAAGTTGGAATAACACCATCAGCAGAGCAGAGGAGCAAGAGAATCAAGGCTTGAATCCTCGTTATGTTCCTAAAGAGCATCATGATCTGGTTGTAAGCAAATTATCTGAAAATGTTAAGTATGTGGTAGAAAATAGTCAGTTAGCATTTTTTGAAATTTATGATAGAGAAAATAAAAAATTCGATATTGATACAGACTCTAAAAACGCAATTAAAAAGATTATTGATGCTATTTTAGCAGCAAAAATCTAAAATTTAGGGGGAATGATTTTGAATATTTTGATTGATTTTGATGGAACCTGTGTAACTCATAATTTCCCTAAAATAGGAGAAGAAATTGGGTCCGCACAAGTATTAAGAGATTTAGTTAAAAATGGACATAACCTTATTTTATTCACTATGCGAGCTGAAGATTGCTACCTTGATGAAGCTTTAGATTGGTTCAAGCAAAATAAAATTGAACTCTATGGTATAAATGTCAATCCTGAACAACATAAATTTACCTCTTCTCCCAAAGCTTACGGGGATTTGCTTATTGATGATATTTCACTAGGTATAAAAAAGTTATCCTGCCACTTTAATCGACCTTGTGTTGATTGGAAATGGGTGTCTGAAGAATTATGTACACAAGGATTACTCACAAAAGAACAAATAGAACAATACGATTTTAGCATGCAACTTTATTTATAAACCAATCTTTGTATATCAACAGTATTAATATAATTATGAGATTACCGACAGTAACAACTGAAGAAAAAATTTTTTACTTGATTCTTGATAGAGTTTTAGCATGTATTCCTTTAATTTGGCGAATCGGGAGTTTTCCTATCTATTTTTTGTGTGGTTTGTTCATGATTTTTATACTAATAGGTCTAATTGTTGGAACTTTCTACGACTCATTTAGATTACTTGGCCAAGTACTACTTTTATTAGTAATTTGTGGCTCTATGGAAGTCTATATTCTTCCGAAGAAATTACCTAAATGGAGACAAAAAATAAAGGATAAAATCAATCAGCCTAAAGATATATTTGGTAAATTTTAATAGAGGAGATAAATCTAATGAAAGCATATACCAGTGAATATTTCTATGATCCGATGAGAGCTTTTTATGATGGTGGTGTTGATTACCTTACAGTAGAAAAGCACAGATTGTGTGTGATTGCTGAGCATGCTTATGCCGCATTATCTAAAATATCCTTAGATAAGAATGGAGATTGTCCTGTACCAAAAGAACAAATTAATCAAGATATGGATGATTTGTTAATATTACTTGGAGATTTTAAAGGAGGAAATGAAGTTCCACTAGGTAATAACCATAGAAAGTATAGTTATGAGCTAGATTACAATGAACAGATTAAACGTTTAGATAAGATTTTATTAAAGTATGTAGAGTTTTTTGTTCTTAAGCGAGCTTAAAAAAATAATATTTATGCTTCTCTATAACCAAGTAACTAACTTCGCATAATATATATTATGTTAAATTAAATATTTAGTAAACCTATTCTGCAAATACTTATAAAGCTACTTACTCGTACTAGATAAGATTGGTTTAAAATACTTATTATAACTAATCCATTACCGACATTATCTTATGAGCTTCTCTCATACTTTTTCTTAATGCTAAAATTTCTGCGTCTGTTAGCTGCCTTACATAAGGCATATCATATTTATAAAATAAACTTTCTGCTTGTTTTAATACGCTTTGTTGTTCTTCTAAGCTAATATCATCAGAAACAAATTCAAATATATTCCCAAGATCATCAACTAAACCTAACATCTTTTTATCTATAATGCTTTCATCACCTAATATGTTATTAGCCCATTCTGCTAATAATGTAGAAATAATGAAAAAAAAGTGATTTTCTGGGTTAATTAACATTTTTCCAAATCTAATTTGATAATCTTGAACATCTTGAGGAAGAAATTCAATTACTGTAGATAAAGCTTTTCCTCCTCTTATTTGAATGAATTTTTTAACAGCT
>NZ_JARIDQ010000052.1 GCF_029256985.1 Otariodibacter sp.
TATTATGCATACAATTTTCATCACTGGTGGAGCGGGGTTCATTGGCTCGGCAGTTATTCGTTATCTTTTGCAGAATACTCATCACACTGTGGTAAATATTGATAAATTGACCTATGCAGGAAATTTAGCCTCTTTGGATAGTATTCAGCATCATACAAACTATCATTTTGAGCAAGTAGATATTTGCGATCGAGAAAAGATCGCTCAACTATTTTCTCACTACCAACCGGATGCTGTAATGCACCTTGCTGCTGAGAGCCATGTTGATCGTTCTATTGATAAGCCAAGTGATTTTATTCAAACCAATATTATCGGTACTTATACATTACTTGAAATTAGCCGAGAGTATTATTCTCAACTTCTACCGGAAAAAAAATCGCAATTCCGCTTCCATCATATTTCTACCGATGAAGTCTTTGGGGATCTAGAGGATTCTGCAAAATTATTCACGGAACAGACCGCTTATTCACCTAATAGCCCTTATTCAGCCTCAAAAGCGGCAAGTGATCATTTAGTCCAAGCTTGGGGCGAAACCTATGGTTTACCCGTAGTTATCAGTAATTGTTCTAATAATTATGGTCCATTCCAATTTCCAGAAAAATTGATTCCATTAATGATTCTCAATGCTCTTCATGGTAAAACTTTACCTATTTATGGCAAAGGCGATCAAATTCGAGATTGGCTGTTTGTGGAAGATCATGCAAAAGCGCTTTATCGTGTTTTAACTCAAGGTAAAATTGGAGAACACTATAATATTGGTGGATGGAATGAAAAAACCAATATCGAAGTGGTTCAAGCGATTTGCCAGTTATTAAATATTGCAAAAAAAGAAGGTAAACTTACCGCTTACTCAGATTATATCAAAGACATAGAGGATTTTAGCTCGTTAATTCAATTTGTTACTGACCGACCCGGTCACGATAAACGCTATGCTATTGATGCTTCAAAAATAAAAATAGAATTGGGTTGGCAACCTGAAGAAATATTTGAAACGGGTTTAGCAAAAACAGTAGATTGGTATTTAGAAAATACACATTGGTGGCAACCTATTTTGGAACAACGCTATGCGGGACAACGATTAGGGGTAGATAATATATGAAAGGGATTATTTTAGCCGGTGGATCTGGCTCTCGCCTTTATCCGATAACTCGGGGGACGTCCAAACAGCTATTGCCTGTTTATGATAAGCCGATGATCTATTATCCACTTTCTGTGTTAATGCTTGCAGGTATTCGAGATATTCTAATTATCACCACTCCCGAAGATCAGGATAACTTTAAACGTTTATTAGGGGAAGGAGAAGATTTTGGCATCCATATTCAATATGCTGTACAACCGCAACCAACAGGTATTGTTGAAGCCTTTATCATTGGTGAACAATTTATTGCAGGTGATAATGTTTGTTTAGTCTTAGGCGATAATATTTTTTATGGACAAGCATTTACCCCAATGTTACAAAATGCAGCAAAACGAGAAGGAGCAACAATTTTTTGTTATCAAGTAAAAGATCCTGAGCGATTTGGTGTGGTAGAATTTGATCAACAATTTAAAGCGTTATCTATTGAAGAAAAGCCTTCTATCCCTAAATCAAACTGGGCAGTTACTGGGCTTTATTTTTATGATCATCGTGTAGTTGAATTATCTAAACAAATTACCCCTTCAGCACGGGGTGAGTTAGAAATCACAGCCTTAAACCAAAAATACCTTGAATTAGGTTTGCTCAATGTTCAATTACTTGGGCGAGGGTTCGCTTGGTTAGATACAGGCACTCATGAGAGCTTACATGAGGCTGCTTCTTTTGTTAAAGCGATAGAACACGTGCAAAATTTGCAAATTGCTTGTTTAGAGGAAATTGCATGGCGAAATGGTTGGCTTAATGATTCTCAAATTGAACAATTAGGACAGGCAATGGCGAAAACTGATTACGGACAATATTTGTTACGTCTGGTAAATGCGAATAAATAAGCATTCTGCTACTTTACTTGCACGACTCTCTAAGGTAGAATAACGCACCTTTTTTAGTTCTATGCTGCCGCCGATTGTGCAGCTTAATTTAAACAATATATATATCCTGAGGTGATGGCATATGCCAGTAATTAAAGTTCGTGAAAATGAATCATTTGACGTTGCATTACGTCGTTTCAAACGCTCTTGCGAAAAAGCGGGTATCTTAGCTGAAGTTCGTGCTCGTGAATTCTATGAAAAACCAGCAGCAGTTCGTAAACGTGAAAAAGCATCTTTAGCTAAACGTCATGCGAAACGTAACGCTCGTGAAAACGCACGTAATACTCGTTTATACTAATTAACGTTTTTCGTTTTTAGTTGAAGCCGTGAAACCGAATGGAATCACGGTTTCCTTGTTTATGCAGTTCTATTATTTTCAAGCGGTCGGTTTATTTCTTTATTTTGCAAAATAACGATCTGGGTTTCTTGTAGTTAAATGCCTTACAGTAAAGGAGATATCTAATGAAAGGTTCTATACCTCGCTCATTTATTGATGATCTCGTTGCTCGTACAGATATTGTTGATTTAATCAATAGCAGAGTGAAGTTGAAAAAAGCAGGTAGAGATTACCAAGCTTGTTGTCCATTCCATCATGAAAAAACACCTTCATTTACCGTAAGTCAAACTAAGCAGTTTTATCACTGTTTTGGTTGTGGGGCTCATGGTAATGCGATCAGTTTTTTAATGGAATATGACAAACTAGAATTTCCAGAGGCTATTGAAGAACTTGCTGCTCTGCATAATTTAGAGGTTCCTAGAGAAACCAATTCACATAGAGATAATACCTCTACAGTTAGCCTTAAAACTCGTCGCACACTATATGAATTACTTGATGAGGTTGCAAAATTCTATCAACAAAACCTAAAGCAGAATCAAGAAAGTCAGCAATATTTAGCAAAAAGGGGACTTTCTCCAGAAATTATTCAGCGGTTTGAAATAGGTTTCGTTCCTAATGCAATGGATACAGTGCTACGCAAATTTGGCACAAATCGAGAAGAAATTCAGAAATTACTTGATACGGGTATGCTATCGCAAAATGATCGCGGTAATACTTACGATCGTTTTCGTAATCGTATTATGTTCCCTATTCGTGATAAACGTGGTCGAGTGATAGCCTTTGGTGGTCGGGTTATGGGTGATGAAAAGCCGAAATATTTAAATTCGCCAGAATCCGCAACTTACCATAAAGGTAATGAATTATATGGCTTATACCAAGTGCTACAACATAATGAATCTCCTGAATCATTACTTGTTGTTGAAGGCTATATGGATGTTGTGGCACTTGCACAATATGATGTGAATAATGCAGTTGCCTCTTTAGGTACAGCAACAACCAGTGAACAAATTCAACAAATGTTCCGTTGCACAGAGCAAATAATTTGTTGCTATGATGGAGATCGTGCGGGTAAAGAAGCTGCATGGCGAGCATTAGAGAATGCTCTTCCACATTTATATGATGGGCGACAATTAAAATTTATTTTCTTACCTAATGGGGAGGATCCTGATTCTTTTGTACGAAAACAAGGGAAAGAAGGATTTGAGGAATATTTAACTAAAGCAATAACATTGAGTGATTTCCTATTTCAATCCCTCTTAGCGGAAGTCGATCTATCAACGAAAGAAGGACAATCAAAACTAGCTACATTAGCAGTGCCATTGATAAAACAAATACCGGGTGAAATTCTTCGTGTCTATTTACGTAATATTTTGGGGCAAAAATTAGGGCTAATCGATCCAGCTCAAATTGCTAACTTATTACCAGATCAACTAACGCATAAAACTAACCATGGAATCAATACCCCTAAAATAGAACGCACACCAATGCGTCTATTGATTGCGTTATTGCTACAAAATCCAGATTTAGCCAGTTTTGTTGATGAAGAAATTAGTTTATTTAAGACCCTTGATGAAAAAGGAATGCCTATTTTTTTATCACTGGTAGAGGTTTGTCATCAGAATATTGGGATAACCATGGGAGGATTACTAGAACATTTAAGAGATAATCCTCACTATAAACACCTTGAAATTTTAGCAAGTTGGCACCATCTAGTCTCTCCAGAGAATATAGAAGCAACTTTTAAAGATACTTTAGCTTTTTTTTATAATAAGTGGATTGATAAGAGTATTGAACAGCTACAGGCTAAAGATAGACAAGCAACACTAACTCGTGAAGAAAAAGCAATATTACAAGAGCTTATTAAAAATAAAAACAGCTAAAGATTGATTCTAACACTTTGGCAAATCTACATATAATAAATAAATAGTGATATAATTCGTCACTATTTGTTCTCACAGAAATGGATAAAAATATGGAACAACAATCTCAGTTAGAAGAAGAACAACAATCTCAATTAGAGCTTCTTATCGCACAAGGGCGAGAACAAGGCTATTTGACGCTTTCAGAAGTCCATGACCATTTGCCAGAAGAACTTGTCGATGCGGATCAAATTGAAGATATAATTCAAATGATCAATGATATGGGTATCAAAGTCCTAGAAGTAGCTCCTGATGCTGATGATCTAATGCTTTCTGAAGATATTCCCGATGAAGATATTGTAGAAGAAGCTGCGAAAGTTCTTTCTACTGTTGAATCAGAATTAGGTAGAACAACAGATCCTGTTCGTATGTATATGCGAGAAATGGGGACCGTTGAATTGTTAACGAGAGAAGGTGAAATTGATATTGCTAAACGCATTGAAGAGGGAATTAACATCGTTCAATGTGCTGTTGCTGAATATCCTGAAGCACTAACAAACTTTATTTCACGTTATCTTGAAGTTGAAGAAGGTACTCTACGTTTATCAGATTTAGTTACCGCTTTTGTTGATCCCAATGCAGAAGAAGAAAATGTAGAACTTGAAGAAATTATCGATGACTTAGACGATGAAGATAGTAATACAACAGTTACAGATGTTGATGATAGCGATGAAGAAGAAGATGATGATGATGATAGTAATTCAGATTCATCTGATGATAATTCTATCGATCCTGAATTAGCACGTGTAAAATTCTATGCATTGAGAGAACAACACGAAAAAGCATTACTTGCTATTCAAAAATATGGACGTACACATAAAACATCAAAAGCACATATTCAAGCGTTATCTGACGTTTTCCGAGAATTCCGACTTGTACCAAAGCAATTTGATCTACTTGTTGATTTTATGCAACAAATGATGAAGCAAGTACGTACAGAAGAGCGTAAAATTCAACGCTATGCTGTTGAGTATGCTCAAATGAAAAAATCAGATTTTATCAAGGCTTTCCAAGGTCATGAAACATCTGATGCATGGATTGATAAAGCAATTAATGCAAAACGTAACAGTGTACCAAGATTAGCAGATTATTCAGATAATATTCGTCTCAGTATTGCAAACTTAATTAAATTAGAAGAGCGTTCTGGGCTAACAATTAGCCAAATCCGTGAAATTGGTGGACGTATTTCTGAAGGCGAATTAAAAGCACGCCGAGCGAAGAAAGAGATGGTAGAAGCTAATTTACGTTTGGTTATCTCTATTGCTAAAAAATATACAAACCGTGGCTTACAATTCCTCGATCTGATTCAAGAAGGAAATATCGGTTTGATGAAAGCGGTAGATAAATTTGAATATCGTCGTGGTTATAAATTCTCAACCTATGCAACTTGGTGGATTCGTCAAGCAATCACTCGTTCTATTGCAGACCAAGCAAGAACAATTCGTATCCCAGTACATATGATTGAAACGATTAATAAACTGAATCGTATTTCTCGTCAATGTTTACAAGAAATGGGACGTGATGCAACACCAGAGGAATTAGCAGAAAAAATGGGAATGCCTGAAGATAAAATTCGTAAGGTATTAAAAATTGCGAAAGAACCAATTTCTATGGAAACACCGGTAGGTGATGATGATGACTCACATTTAGGTGATTTCATAGAAGATGGTACTTTAGAGTTGCCATTAGATTCTGCAACAGCAGAAAGTTTACGTTTAGCAACTAACGAAGTCTTAGAAGGTTTAACTCCTCGTGAGGCTAAAGTCCTTCGTATGCGTTTTGGAATTGATATGAATACTGATCATACTTTAGAAGAAGTCGGTAAACAATTTGATGTTACCCGAGAACGTATTCGTCAAATTGAAGCAAAAGCATTACGGAAACTTAGACATCCAAGCCGTTCAGAAACATTAAGAAGTTTCTTAGATGATTAATTTATTTCCCTCGTGATTTCTCACGAGGGATTTTTTTATATTAAGGACACTCAAATGAAAAAATCATTGTTAGCGATATTCGTTACATCTGTTTTTATTCTATCTGCTTGTGATGATCAACAATTATCACAAAAGCTAACAGATGCTGAACAAAAAATTACACAGTTAGAAACAGAATTAAAAGCGGTTCAAAGTGAATTAGCAGAAAAAAATAGTAGCAAAGTAGAAAATTCTCAAGATGTATTTCCTGCTTTGAATGTGGAAATAACAGAGCTTTTTAATAAATCAGAAAACCTTAAATTTAAACCAGATTCTGAAGATGAATTTGCTCGCAATGAATCTCAAATTGAGCTTTTTGCAACAACAGCTAACACGAATGTAGAGTGGTTAAACAGTTTACTACTTAAAGAAATTATTAATCATTATTCCGATGAAGATCAAGATCTTGGAGATAAAATTATTACAACCGAAAATGTGACTAATATGTTTTCATCCATGTATGAGAATTTTGTCAATGATGCTAAAGACTCTAGACCTATTGGACTAAGCGAAATAGAAATGACCAATTACTTAAGTCAACGTGGAAATATTGTCACATTTACTCAAAGTTATGACAGTTACACTGGTGGCGCCCACGGTATGAATTATACACGTTACCTTAATATTGATGTAAATAAAAAAGCCGTAATTCAACTCGATGATTTAATTGACCCAAGCAAGCAAGAGGAACTTAAAAATATATTGTGGCAAGATTATGTTTCAGAAAATACTGATGAAAGTGGGCAAGTCTCTACATTTATGACAGATAAAAATGAGTTTGAACTGAGTTCAGATTTCTACTTTACAGAAAATGGTATAAATTTTGTTTATCCTGTATATGTTTTAGGTCCATTTGCTGAAGGTCCAATTGAACTACATGCTTATTTCTCTGACATCAATGCACTATTGAAACCAGATTATCAACGTACTAAAAAAGATGGATTTAATATCTATCCAAATTCTATATTTTTTTAATTGATACGAACTTAAGAAGAAATGAGTGCTAAATCTCATTTCTTCTTTTTAGACAACCTATCAACTAAATCGCCTTTTCCTAAATATTGTGCTTCATCAAATTCAAAAACAGGTAAACCCAGTTTAAAACGAATTGCTAGTAAACGAATACTAAAACCAGATAAAAGAGTCAGTATCACAACAATATTTTGAGAAATACCAATTTCCAATAAGCCCACATAAATACAAGCCGATAAACAAGCGATACTGGCATAGAGTTCTTTTTGAAAAACTAATGGGATTCGATTACATAATAGATCTCGAAGGACACCGCCAAAAGCACCTGTAATAACTGCAGCAATGATTGCTATCACTAATCCATATCCCATATTTAATGCCACTTGTGCCCCGATAATAGAAAAGACGATTAAGCCTAACGCATCTAATACTAAAAATATGGTGCGGAAATATCCCAAAAAAGGAGCAATAAACATAGTAAAAACAGCTGCTATAGCAACAATTAAAAAATACTCAGGGTGAGCAACCCAACCTAATGGATAATGTCCAAGTAAAACATCACGGACAGATCCGCCACCAATTGCTGTGACTGAAGCAATAATGATGACACCAAACATATCCATTTTTTCCCTACCTGCTGCTAATGCACCTGTAATCGCCTCAGCAGTAATACCGATAATATAGAGAACAAAAAGCAACACTAAATCTTCCTATATAAAAAGACCGCTTGTCTTATACAAGCGGTCAGATTCAAATATTATTTTACAAATTTACTATGAACTTACCTACACCCAATTCATCTTCTTTTCGTGTACGTTCAATAACACTTTGTGGAGATTCTACAATACGTAATCCCATTTGATCTTCTGTACGTACAACCTCACCACGCAGAGAATTGGTATATACATCGGTAATTTTTACATCAACAAATTTACCAATCATATCTGGTGAACCTTGGAAGTTAACAATACGGTTAGTTTCCGTACGTCCTGTTAATTCCATTAAATCTTTCTTGGAAGGCCCTTCAACTAAAATACGCTGTTCAGTACCTAACATCGCACGGCTAAATTGCATTGCTTGATTATTAATACGTTGTTGTAAACGATAAAGACGTTCTTTTTTCTCATCTTCGCTTACATCATCAGGTAAATCAGAAGCAGGTGTACCGGGGCGAGCAGAATAAATAAAGCTAAAGCTCATATCAAAATTGACTTGTTCGATCACTTTCATTGTTTGCTCAAAGTCAGCATCCGTTTCACCAGGGAATCCCACAATAAAATCTGAGCTAATTTGAATATTTGGACGCACCGCTCGTAATTTACGAATGATCGCTTTATATTCTAATGCTGTATGATTACGTTTCATCATAGTTAATACACGATCAGAACCACTTTGAATCGGTAAATGTAAAAAACTAACTAATTCCGGTGTATCTCGATAAACCTCTATAATATCATCTGTAAATTCAATTGGATGACTTGTTGTGAAGCGTAAACGATCGATACCATCAATGGCTGCCACTAAGCGTAATAATTCAGCGAATGAGCAAATCTCTCCATCAAATGTTTCACCACGATAAGCATTCACATTTTGCCCTAATAAATTCACTTCACGCACACCTTGAGCGGCTAACTGAGCAATTTCAAATAGAATATCATCAACTGGGCGACTTACCTCTTCACCACGTGTATAAGGCACAACACAGAATGAACAGTATTTATTACAACCTTCCATAATTGAAACGAAAGCTGTCGGTCCTTCGGCTCTTGGTTCAGGCAAGCGGTCAAACTTTTCAATTTCAGGGAAACTTATATCCACAATTGGAGCAGTACGATCACCACGAATACGATTAATCATTTCTGGCAAACGATGAAGTGTTTGTGGTCCAAAAACAATATCAACAAATGGCGCACGATGACGAATATGTTCTCCCTCTTGAGATGCAACACATCCTCCAACACCAATAACTAAATTTGGTTTATTCTTTTTAAAATTCTTCCAACGCCCAAGTTGGTGGAATACTTTTTCTTGTGCTTTTTCACGAATCGAGCAAGTATTTAATAGCAAGACATCAGCTTCTTCAGCATTCTCTGTAAGTTCAAAACCATGTGTGCTATTAAGCAAATCTGCCATTTTTGATGAGTCATACTCATTCATTTGGCAGCCCCACGTTTTTATATGTAATTTTTGTGTCATAGTATAAATAGGTAATAAGGAAATCAAAGTTAAAAAGTTAAACGTAAAATGAAATCCTTTACGTTTGTAGATGTGTCATTCTACTCGTTTGAATACTGAATGGCTATAGGAAACAGAAACCACGACAATGCGTGGTTCCCTACACACAATACAGATTGAATTATTTAAATAAAGTTAACACTACGCTTTCACCCTGAATCACTTCACCAGATTCTTTATGAAGATTAGAAATTTCATCCATATTAGAAATGACAACAGGTGTAAGAATTGATTTTGCTTTGGTTTCAAGTAATGCTAAATCAAATTTAATGATTGGATCACCAACTTTAACTTTTTGGCCTTCTTCTGCAACACGAGCAAAACCTTCACCTTTTAGCTCAACAGTATCAATACCAAAGTGAACAAATAATTCAATACCTTCATCTGATTCAATAGAAAATGCATGATTTGTTTCAAAAATTTTACCAATTGTTCCGTTAACCGGAGCAGCAATTGAATCTCCATTTGGACGAATAGCAATGCCATCACCCACTATTTTTTCTGAGAAAACAACATCTGGAACATCTTCAATATTAACAATTTCACCTGAGAGCGGGGCATAAATCTTTACTTCTTTTGATGCCACATCTTTTTTGCCACCAAAAAGTTTATCTAAGAAACCCATAATTCAAATCTCCATTATATTAAATGAACAAAATAATTCTATATTTTATACGAGAATTTTGTTTTTGTATCTACTAATTAGTTAAGTTTTTGATAGAACTCATTAACTAATTTTTCAATATCTGCAGCTGTTGGCTGCTTTAGAGCTTCCTCAGCAAGTTTTTTCGCATCCGCATAATTTACACTACGCACCAATTTCTTAATATGAGGTACAGAAATTCCACTCATACTAAATTCATCTAGTCCCATTCCTAGCAATAAAGCAGTAGCTCGGCTATCACCAGCAAGTTCTCCACACATTCCAGTCCATTTACCTTCAGCATGAGAAGCATCAATCACTTGTTTAATTAAGTTTAATACTGATGGTGACATTGGATTATACATATGTGCAATCATTTCATTACCACGATCAACCGCTAATGTATATTGTGTTAAATCGTTCGTTCCAATACTAAAGAAATCAACTTCTTTCGCAAGATGATGAGCATTAACAGCAGCTGATGGAGTTTCTACCATTACACCTACTTGAATGTTTTCATCAAAAGCAACTCCTTCTGAACGTAATTCTGCTTTTAATTCATTAATAATGCTTTTTAATTCACGAATTTCTTCTACTGAAATAATCATCGGGAACATTACCGCAAGTTTACCAAAAGCTGATGCTCTTAATACTGCACGTAATTGAGTATTTAGAATTTCACGACGAGTTAAACCAATACGGACAGCTCGCCAACCTAAAAATGGATTCATCTCTTTCGGGAAATTCATATAGGGTAATTCTTTATCTCCACCAATATCCATCGTTCTAAGAATAACAACCTTACCTTCCATTGCTTCAACTACTTCTTTATAAGCTTCGAATTGTTCTTCTTCACTAGGTAAAGCACTACGATCCATAAATAGAAACTCTGTACGATACAAACCAACCCCTTCACCACCATTGCGAAGTACACCATTTACATCACGAATTGTACCGATATTTCCAACAACTTCGATACGATGACCATCTACAGTTTCTGCAGGTAATTCTTTTAATTTTGCTAACTCAGCTTTTTCACTTGCTTCTTTTTCTTGCTGGGCTTTAAATTTGTTAATCTGTTCTTCTGAAGGATTAATATGAATTTGATTATTGGTTGCATCTAAAATAATCAAATCACCTGTTTTCACTTTTTTAGTAATATTGTTTGTCCCAACAATTGCTGGTAATTCCAACGAACGAGCCATGATGGAAGTATGCGAAGTTCTACCACCAATATCAGTAATAAAACCAAGAACTTTATCTAAATTAAGTTGAGCCGTTTCTGACGGTGTTAAATCATAGGCAACTAAAATAGATTCTTCTTTAATATCACCAAGATCAACAATATGCATATTCAATATATTACGAATCAAACGATTACCAATATCACGCATATCACCAGCACGTTCTTTCAAATACTCATCATCAATTTCAGCAAGCATTGAGGCTTGCATATTAATTACTTTATTTGTTGCAACTTCGGCAGTAACTAGATGTTCTTTAAGATAAGCTAAAATTTCTTCTTCGAGTTCTTCATCTTCCAAGATCATTAAATGACCTTCAAAAATAGCCTCTTTTTCTTCACCTAAAGTACGTCTTGCTTTTTCTTTAATTTTGGTTAATTGTTCAACTGCCTTTTCTCTTCCTGTGAAAAATCTTGCTTTTTCTGCTTCAACTTGGTCTGGGGTAATCTTTTGAGTATTTAAAATGATTGGCTCATCTTTTAATACAAGTGCTTTACCAAACACTACGCCAGGAGAAGCTGCGATACCAGTAATCATAATTGAATCCTTGATTGAAAATAATAGACTCATGCTTAAAGCATAAACGACTTCGTTGCAAAAGATGAATTTTTACTCCATCTACATAACAACAAAGTCGAAAATTGGAAAATAAAATTATTCTAGTGTTGGGATAAGATCAACTAAAAAATCGACAGCTTTTTGCTCATCTTCACCTTCTGCAGAAATTGAAATTACTGTACCTTGAGTTAATCCTAATGTTTGTAATTTAAACAAACTTTTTGCACTTGCACTTTTACCGCCAGAAGTTACTGTAATATCTGACGTAAATCCTTTAGCTGCTTTAACAAACTCGGCAGCTGGACGGGTATGTAAACCATTTGGTGCAACAATTGTGACATCTTTTGAGTACATAAAAAATTCCTCTTTTGAATCATATAAATTTTAATTAAATGTATAATTATGCAGTACGATAGAACTACATATAACGGAGTAACTTTACTACAAAATGTCTTGAAATACACGATAAAAAAATTTTTAAAACACAACAATTCTTATCATAATGGAGTTATTTTAAGCAAAAAAACTAAATTTTTGATTTGGATTATCATAATAAAATAATTATTTTATATTGAGCATACTTTTTATACTTTAAATTTTAATTGCATTTATTTTTAAAATCTTGTATTTATCCATTCTATCACAAGCGTAACTTAATATTTCAGGAGAATGATATGCAAAATGTCGGTTTCGTTGGATGGCGAGGAATGGTGGGTTCAGTTTTAATGGATCGTATGGTCCAAGAAAATAATTTTACCAACATTAATCCTGTCTTTTTCACTACTTCACAAGCGGGTCAAAAATCCCCAATCTTTGCCGGCAAAGATGCAGGCGAACTTAAAAATGCCTTTGATATCGAGGAACTAAAAAAATTAGATATTATCGTAACTTGTCAAGGTGGTGATTATACCAATGAAGTTTATCCAAAATTAAAAGCAACAGGCTGGAATGGTTACTGGATTGATGCAGCTTCTGCTTTACGAATGAAAGATGATGCTATCATTGTACTTGATCCGGTCAATCAAAATGTGATTGATGAAGGATTAAAAAACGGTATTAAAACCTTTGTTGGTGGTAACTGTACTGTTAGCCTAATGCTAATGGCAATCGGTGGGTTATTTGAGCATGATTTAGTGGAATGGGTTTCAGTGGCAACCTACCAAGCAGCATCAGGTGCTGGCGCTAAAAATATGCGTGAATTAGTTGCACAAATGGGGTTATTAGAAAACGCGGTATCTGCTGAATTAACCGATCCTGCTACTTCTATTCTTGATATCGAACGTAAAGTAGCTGCTGAAATGCGCAGTGATAACTTCCCAACTGATAATTTTGGTGCACCTCTTGCAGGTAGTTTAATACCTTGGATTGATAAGCTCTTACCAGAAACAGGACAAACAAAAGAAGAATGGAAAGGTTATGCAGAAACCAATAAAATTCTTGGACTAAGTGATAATCCAATCGCAGTTGATGGTTTATGTGTACGTATTGGGTCATTACGTTGCCACAGCCAAGCGTTTACGATTAAACTGAAAAAAGATTTACCATTAGAAGAAATCGAACAAATTATCGCAAACCATAATGAATGGGTAAAAGTGATCCCAAACGATAAAGAAACAACATTGCGTGAACTTACTCCAGCAAAAGTGACTGGGACATTAAGCGTACCAGTTGGACGTTTACGTAAATTAGCAATGGGGCCAGAATATTTGGCAGCATTCACTGTTGGCGACCAACTATTGTGGGGAGCAGCAGAACCTGTTCGCCGTATTTTAGTCCAATTAGTCAAATAATAAATAATTTCCTCTATCAAGCGGTAAGATCCTTGCAAAATTTTGTAAAAATCTGACCGCTTGTTCTTTGTTCTTCCTGTTAATTCTCAATTTAATCACTAAACAGGTTATAATAACCTATTAGTTTATACTCTAACTTAAGGGATTTATGACACATCAAGAACAAACAACACCTTATCAAAATACGCCAACTATTGCTATCGTAGCAGGTGAAATCTCTGGTGATATTTTGGGAGAAGGTCTAATCAATGCACTCAAAATCCACTACCCTAATGCAAAATTTATCGGGGTTGCAGGACCTAAAATGTTAGCTGCGGGTTGTGAATCATTATTTGATATGGAAGATATTGCAGTCATGGGGTTAGCCGAAGTCGTTAAGCATCTGCCTCGATTATTGCAACGTCGCAAGCAAGTCATTAATACAATGCTAGAATTAAAACCTGATATTTTTATCGGTATTGATGCGCCTGATTTCAATATTAGTATTGAAGAGAAATTAAAAGCCAATGAGATCAAAACGATCCATTATGTTAGCCCTTCTGTATGGGCATGGCGTCAAAATCGAGTCCACAAAATTGCACGAGCTACAAATTTAGTTCTCGCTTTTCTTCCTTTTGAAAAAGCATTTTATGATAAGTTTAATGTGCCTTGTCGCTTTATTGGACATACAATGGCAGATGCAATTGCATTAAAGCCTAATCGTGCAGAAGCTTGTCAATTATTGCAACTTGATGAAACACAACGTTATATGGCAATTTTAGTTGGTAGTCGTACTAGTGAAGTGGAGTTCTTAGCGGAACCTTTCTTACAAACTGCCTTATTGCTGAAACAGCGTTATCCAGAATTAAAATTCCTAGTGCCTCTCGTCAATGATAAACGAATCGCCCAATTTGAAGCGATTAAGCAAAAAATTGCTCCTGAGCTTGAAATGATTATTTTAAAAGGACAGGCTCGATCAGCAATGACTATCGCAGAAGCGACACTATTAGCCTCGGGAACGGCAGCTCTAGAAGCGATGTTATGCAAATCACCAATGGTAGTGGGTTACAAAATGAAAAATACAACCCATTGGCTCGCCAAGAAATTAGTCAAAACAGATTATATTTCTTTACCAAATTTATTAGCAAACTCACCGCTTGTCCCTGAGTTAATTCAAGAAGAATGTACGCCTGAAAATTTAGCTGAAAAGCTGGATGTTTATCTTTCTGATAAACCTGAAAATGTATTACTGAAAAATGAATTAAAACAATCCTTTATTCAATTACATCAAAAAATTCAATGTAATGCTGATGCACAAGCAGCACAAGCAGTTATCGATTTATTAAATGAATCTAATACGCAAATTTAAGAATCATAAAAATAAAAAAACACCCTACAAAAATAGTCTCGTAGGGTGCTACACGTCTTAACAAGTCTTTTAATTTATCTTGACGTAGTTAATTCAACTTCTGCATCTGGTTCATGAGTAATTCTATTACGTAAATCACGACGAATAACCTCAATAGTCCAGAACCAGAAAATATGTCCAACTAATTCTGAAATGTGTTCATATAAAGGCCAATCTGCTACTGGTGGAGTTAAGCCCATTAAAGGGAAAGTAATGTAATGCACACAAACGTCTGCAATTAAACCTGCACCAATACCTTGCCAAAATTTTACTTTAGGGAAACGTTCTGCAACCACACAGTATGCAATTGCAAATACTAATGAGAATGTAATATGAGTTACACCAATCCAATCAAAACCATGATCAGCAAATGTAAACACAGCTTGTGTAGGATCGATTCCAATGTAATCACGTAAGAAAACATGTGGTGGATTTAAAAATGCACGTGAACACACTTCTAAAGCTTGTGAAGGATCTTGACAAGCTGCAGTAAATAAATCTAAAGGGCTACGTGGTGGAAATGGGTGTTCTGCGCCCCATTTAACAAACGCTGAAATAAGACCAGCGATAATTCCAACAAACACGGCTAAACCATAGCGACGACGCGAGGGATTCGTTTGTTCAAATATATTCATACAACATCCTTAAAATAACAAATTACAATAAATCATTTAGTCTTATTTGATAACCCAAAATAGCTAGCAATAAAACGATAACATTTTGGATTCTTTGTATAAAAAATTCAAGCAGTTTTTAATAAAACTTTTCTTTATGAATAAAATGTTATAAAAGCATTACGATTAATAAATTTATATTTAAAAAATGTTAAAAATTGATAAAAATAATTATATTAAAATTGAATGAGCCTGTTTCTATAATAAGCTACTTGCAAATTATAAGTTCATAAAATAAACCTTAAAATCAACTTTGCTATTTTGAATGCAAACGTTTGCTTAATCCGTTATAATTAGCCCAAAATTTTTTTATTTCTTTTATGGAACAAACAATGACAGTAAAAACTTTCCGTGGATCACCTGCTTTATCAGAATTTCGTTTAAATCAACTGGCACAAAAATTTCAACAACACCAACTGCCAATCAAATCGGTGTATGCAGAATATTTGCATTTTGCTGACTTAAACTCACCGCTTGCAACAGCACAAGAAGAAAAATTAAGTGCCTTATTGCATTATGGCCCAACCCTTGCAGAACACGATCCTGTTGGTTTTTGCTTAATTGTTACCCCTCGTGTTGGCACAATTTCATCTTGGTCATCTAAAGCGACCGATATTGCACATAATTGTGGATTAAATGAAGTAAACCGTATTGAACGTGGTTTAGCTTACTATTTTGAATTTACTGCAAAACCAACGGAAGATCAGCTAGAAACACTTAAAGGCTTATTACACGATAGAATGCTTGAAACTGTGTTAGATAGCGTAGAACAAGGCAGTCATTTATTTGCTCAACACGAACCAAAACCTTTCACAACAGTTGACGTATTAAAAGGTGGTCGTGAAGCCTTAGTAGCTGCAAATGTGGAATTAGGTTTAGCCTTAGCAGAAGATGAAATTGATTATTTAGTTGAAAACTTTACTGCACTAGGACGCAATCCAAACGATATCGAACTCTATATGTTCGCTCAAGCAAACTCTGAACATTGTCGCCATAAAATCTTTAATGCAGACTGGACAATCGATGGTAAACAACAAGATAAATCATTATTTAAGATGATTAAAAACACCTTCGAAAAAACACCAGATCACGTTTTATCTGCTTATAAAGATAATGCTGCCGTAATGGAAGGCTCAACAGTCGGTCGTTTCTTCCCTGATCAAGATGGACAATATCGCTATCATCAAGAAGATGCACACATCTTAATGAAAGTTGAAACACACAACCACCCTACTGCCATTTCACCATTCCCGGGTGCTGCAACAGGTTCTGGTGGTGAAATTCGTGATGAAGGAGCAACAGGTCGTGGTGCAAAACCGAAAGCTGGTTTAACAGGGTTCTCCGTATCTAATCTAGTGATCCCGAATTTTGAACAACCTTGGGAAGGCCCGCTTTCTAAACCAAATCGTATTGCCTCTGCTTTAGATATTATGATCGAAGGTCCTCTCGGTGGTGCAGCATTTAATAATGAATTTGGTCGCCCTGCATTACTTGGTTACTTCCGTACCTATGAAGAAAAAGTGAATAGCTTTGCGGGCGAAGAAGTGCGTGGTTACCATAAACCAATTATGTTAGCTGGTGGTATTGGGAATATTCGTGCAGAACACGTACAAAAAGGTGAAATCCCAGTCGGTGCGAAATTAATCGTACTGGGCGGGCCTGCAATGAATATCGGTTTAGGTGGTGGAGCTGCCTCTTCTATGGCATCAGGTAAATCTAAAGAAGATTTAGACTTCGCCTCTGTGCAACGTGAAAATCCAGAAATGGAACGTCGTTGCCAAGAAGTGATCGACCGTTGTTGGCAATTAGGCGACGAAAACCCTATCCTCTTTATTCACGATGTGGGTGCAGGTGGCCTATCTAACGCAATGCCAGAATTAGTACACGATGGCGATCGTGGTGGTAAATTCGATTTACGCAAAATCTTATCTGATGAAAAAGGGATGTCGCCATTAGAAATTTGGTGTAATGAATCACAAGAACGCTATGTATTAGCCGTTTCACCAGACAAATTAGATCTGTTTACTGCATTATGTGAGCGTGAACGTGCGCCATTTGCGGTGATCGGCGAAGCAACCGAAGAAAAACATCTAACCTTAGCAGACGATCATTTCCACAATAAACCGATCGATTTACCGATGAATGTATTACTCGGCAAAACACCTAAAATGCATCGTGATGTTTCGTCAAAAACTGTAACGAACTCACCGCTTGCACAAGATGGTATTCAATTAAAAGATGCCCTTCATCGTGTATTACGTTTACCGGTTGTGGCAGAAAAAACCTTCTTAATTACTATTGGTGACCGCTCTGTTACCGCAATGGTGGCTCGTGACCAAATGGTCGGTCCTTGGCAAATCCCTGTGGCAGACTGTGCTGTAACCACGGCAAGTTTAGACACTTACCACGGTGAAGCGATGTCAATGGGCGAACGTGCACCTGTGGCATTACTCGACTTTGGCGCATCTGCTCGTTTAGCGGTAGCTGAATCGATCACTAATATTGCTGCAACAGATATTGGCGATATCAAACGTATTAAACTTTCTGCAAACTGGATGTCAGCGGCAGGACACGATGGAGAAGATGCTGGTTTATATGAAGCAGTAAAAGCCGTTGGGGAAGAACTTTGTCCTACACTTGGCATTACTATTCCAGTGGGTAAAGACTCAATGTCAATGCGTACCACTTGGGAAGAAAATGGCGAACAAAAAGCAGTAACTGCACCACTTTCATTAGTTATCACAGCCTTTGCTCGTGTAGAAGATGTGCGTAAAACCGTTACTCCGCAACTTCGTACAGACAAAGGGGCAACTCGCTTATTATTAATCGACTTAGGCGAAGGTAAAAACCGCTTAGGTGCAACCGCATTAGCACAAGTTTACAAACAATTAGGCGACAAACCAGCGGATGTGGTGAATGTTGAAACCTTGAAAAACTTCTTTAATGCAATGCAAGCCTTAGTGGCACAACAAAAATTACTCGCTTACCACGACCGTTCTGATGGTGGTTTAATCACTACCCTTGCTGAAATGGCATTCGCAGGAAATTGTGGTGTGGAAGTGGATATCAGTGCATTAGGCGATGACGATCTTGCGGTACTATTCAATGAAGAATTGGGTGCAGTAATTCAAATTGCCGACAGCGAATTTAATAATGTGCGTGAAATTCTACAAGCACACAACTTACTTTCAGTGACTAAAGAATTAGGCGCAGTGATTGATGAAGATCGCTTTGAAATTACTCGCGGTACTCGCAAGCTCTTAACAGAAAAACGTTCTGAATTACGTGGAATTTGGGCAGAATTAACTCACCAAATGCAACGCTTACGTGATAACCCAGAATGTGCCGACCAAGAATTTGCAACCAAGAAAGATCCAAATAACAAAGGATTATCTGCACACTTAACTTACGATATCAATGAAGACATTACCGCTCCTTATATCAATAAAGGAGTAAAACCAACAGTTGCAATCTTGCGTGAACAAGGGGTAAACAGCCATTATGAAATGGCAGCCGCTTTCGACCGTGCAGGCTTTAATGCGATTGATGTACATATGAGCGATTTAATGGCAGGCAGACAACACTTAAAAGACTTTAATGCGTTAGTCGCTTGTGGTGGGTTCTCTTATGGAGACGTACTCGGTGCAGGCGGTGGTTGGGCGAAATCCATTTTATTCAACCCAATGCTACGTGATCAATTTAGTCAATTCTTCGCGAATCCAAATACATTGGCTCTTGGTGTATGTAATGGTTGCCAAATGGTATCTAACCTTGCTGAAATTATTCCGGGTACAGAAAACTGGCCTCGCTTTGTTCGCAACAAATCAGAGCGTTTTGAAGCTCGTGTTGGCTTAGTACGTATCAACGAAAC
>NZ_JARIDQ010000009.1 GCF_029256985.1 Otariodibacter sp.
GCTTGTTTATCTGATCCAGCTCTTCTTCAAGGATTAAATACTTACAACGGTAAATGCACATTTAAAGGAGTGAGTGATGCATTTGATCTTGAATATACTGCCCCAGAAGTTGCATTAAGCTAACTTATCAAATTATTAGTTAATACTAAGTTAAATGTTCTTACAACATATCTTCTCATAAAGATGAGGAGATATGTTCGTCTCATCAAATTTTTATAGGATCACAATATGGGAAACACTCAAACACAAAAACGTCAATCATGGTCAAGCCAACTGGCGTACGTAATGACAGTTGCTGGTGCAACAATTGGATTCGGAGCAACTTGGTAATTCCCTTATCTAGTTGGAGAAAATAATGGTGGAGCTTATGTTTTTTTATTCTGCGTTGCAATGATTGTTATTGGTATTCCAATGATTTTAGTTGAGAATATAATTGGTCGTAGAATTCAAGTTAACTCTGTAGATGCTTTTGGATGAGTGGCAAATAACAAAAAAATTCATCCTGCATGAAAAATATTAGGATACATGGGGTTATTAGGTTCCTTTGGCATATTGGCTTATTATTCCTGTTATTATCTTAGTTATCTTCTTTAGTGCTTAATTGATGTAATAGAAACATAATAGAAAAGTAGCAGTCCTAGATCATAATGTCTAGGACTCTATTTATTGATTACTCAACAGTTACAGAAGTAATAATTACTTCTTCTTTTGGTACATCTTGGTGGAAACCGTAGTTACCTGTTTTTACGCCTTTGATTTTATCAACTACATCCATACCTTCAACCACTTCACCAAACACAGCGTAGCCCCAGCCTTGCATTGTTTCTGATTTAAAATCTAAGAATGTATTGTCTGCAACATTGATAAAGAATTGAGCTGATGCGGAGTGTGGATCAGAAGTACGAGCCATAGCGATTGTACCACGTTTGTTGCTTAAGCCATTGTTTGCTTCATTTTTGATTGGCGCACGAGTTTGTTTTTCTTTCATACCCGCTTCCATACCGCCACCTTGAATCATAAAGCCGTCAATTACACGGTGGAAAATTGTGTTGTTATAGAAACCATCTTGACAGTAAGTTTTGAAGTTTTCTGCAGTAACAGGTGCTTTTTCTGCATTTAATGCAATTTTAATGTCACCAAAATTAGTGTGTAATGTAATCATGTTGTTTCCTTGTTAGTTAGAGGGAAATAGAAAGGCGGTATTATTAAAAAGTTTAGCCAAAATTGCAAAAAAATCTCACAATCTTACCGCTTATTTGCTATATTGTTGCGATTTTTACAACGCAATGAATATAGAGGACCTATGCTCAAAATTTATAATACCCTAAAACGTGAAAAAGAAGAATTTAAGCCAATCAATCCTAACCAAGTCGGTATGTATGTGTGTGGAGTAACGGTTTATGATCTCTGTCACTTTGGGCATGGGCGTACTTTTGTTTCTTTTGACGTAATCACTCGTTATTTACGTTATTTAGGCTATAACCTTCGCTATGTACGAAACATTACGGATGTAGATGATAAAATCATCAAACGTGCGATCGAAAATAATGAAACGACCGATCAGCTTGTAGATCGTATGATTGCTGAAATGCACAAAGATTTTGACGCCTTGAATATTTTGCGTCCAGATGTTGAACCAAGAGCAACGCAACATATTGCTGAAATTATTGAGTTAGTTGAAACGCTAATCAAAAATGGTAATGCGTATGTGGCAGAAGATGGCGATGTGATGTTCCAAGTTGATACCTTCTCAAAATATGGATTGCTTTCTCGTCAGAATTTAGAACAGCTTCAAGCTGGAGCGAGAATTGAAATTAAAAGCGTAAAACGTAATCCAATGGATTTCGTGTTATGGAAGATGTCTAAAGAGAATGAACCAAGCTGGGATTCACCTTGGGGGAAAGGCCGCCCGGGTTGGCATATCGAATGTTCTGCAATGAACAGCAAAGAACTTGGTAATCACTTTGATATTCATGGTGGCGGTTCAGATTTAATGTTCCCTCACCATGAAAATGAAATCGCACAATCTTGTTGTGCCCATGGTGATGATTATGTGAATTACTGGTTACATACAGGAATGCTAACGATTAACGAAGAGAAAATGTCGAAATCGTTAAACAATTTCTTCACCATTCGGGATATTCTAAGCAAATATGATAGCGAAAGTGTACGCTATTTCTTTTTAACGGCACAATATCGTAGTTTATTAGATTACAGTGAAGAAAATATTGGCTTGGCTCGTAAAGCATTAGAGCGTTTATATACCGCGTTAAGAGGCTGCCAAACAGATATTTCATTGCCAGAAGATGATCAATATGTTGAGAGTTTTAAAGAATCAATGAATGATGACTTTAACACTCCGGGTGCATTAGCTGTTTTATTTGAATTAGCGAGAGAAATCAATAAACTCAAAGCTGAAAATCAAGCAGAAGCAGATAAATTAGCATCTCGTCTAAAACAACTTGCGGGCGTATTAGGTTTACTTGAACAAGATCCAGAAGTCTTTTTACAAGGCGATGCGAATAATGATGAAGTAGCAGAAATCGAAGCGCTAATCAAACAGCGTAATGATGCTCGTGCAAGCAAAAATTGGGCAGTTGCTGATGAAGCGCGTAATAAATTAACCGAAATGGGCATTATTTTAGAAGATGGTCCAAATGGTACGACTTGGCGTAAAGCGTAACATCTTTATTTAAGTTTTAACGTGAATGATAAGCGGTCACTTTCTACAAAAATATTGCAAAATATTTATCGGAAGTGACCGCTTGTTTACTTTATGTAATACGATTTTTCGAGGAAATATGAAACCACAAATTAATATCTTATTTGTCTGTTTAGGCAATATTTGTCGTTCACCAATGGCAGAGTATGTGATGCGAGAAAAAATTAAACAAGCGCATTTAGATAACCTCATTTTTACTGATAGTGCTGGTACGGCAGGTTGGCATGAAGGGGAAGATATGCACCGTGGCACAGCCAAAGTATTAGCTCAACATCAAATTGATAACAAAGGGTTTAGCAGTCGTCCTATCAAAAAATCAGATTGGGATCAGTTTGATTATATTATTGCGATGGATAATAGCAATTTAAGTGATTTAGAAAAACTTTTTGGAAAATCCCCAGACAAATTATTTCAAATTACCACACTGCGTTCTGATTTACCGCATGATCATATTCCCGATCCGTGGTACACCGGTGATTTTGATGAAACTTACGCTTTATTAGATAAATGTTGCGAGAGTTTATTGACAAAAATTAAACATACTCATCATCTATAATCTCTAATATGCTACAATTGAGCTTATTTATACTCCATAATATAACCAATGAATAAGCCAACCTTCTTTATTTACGATTACGAAAGTTTTGGGATCAACCCCGCTTCAGACCGTCCTGCACAGTTTGCAGGGATTCGTACCGATAGTGATTTTAATATTATCGGCGAACCTGTGATGTTCTATTGCAAACAAACTCCTGATTATTTACCTTCACCAGAGGCAGTGATGGTTACGGGTATTACCCCTCAGCTTTGTAATAAAGAAGGTGTTTCTGAGCCTGAATTTGCGGCTCGTATTCATGCTGAATTTTCTCAACCGAATACCTGTATTATGGGTTATAACAGCATTCGTTATGATGACGAAATGACACGTTATACTTTTTTCCGTAATTTCTTTGATCCTTATGAATATAGTTATAAAAATGGTAATTCACGCTGGGATCTGCTTGATGTCGTGCGAGCTTGTTATGCACTGCGTCCAGAAGGGATTGAATGGGCATTTGATGATGAGGGGATGCCCAGTTTTAAACTGGAAAATTTAACCAAGGCAAATGGCATCGCTCACGAAAATGCTCACGATGCGATGGCGGATGTGTATGCAACCATTGCGATGGCAAAATTAATCAAAGAAAAACAACCAAAATTATTCAACTTTTTCTTTGAAAATCGCGGCAAAAAAGAACTTGAAGCAATGATTGATACGGGTGAAATGACACCTCTTGTTCATGTTTCTGGAATGCTAGGTAATTATCGGGGAAATACCACTTGGATCGTACCGCTTGCATGGCATCCCGAAAATAAAAATGCAGTAATTGTGTGCGATTTAGCGGGCAATATAGATGACTTGCTGACTGAATCGGCAGAAGTGTTAAAACAACGACTCTATACCAAAAAAGAAGAATTAGAACAAAATGGATTGAGTTCAGTGCCATTAAAGTTGGTGCATATTAATAAATGTCCAATTTTAGCCCCAGCCAAAACCTTATTGCCTCAAACAGCGGAACGATTGGGCATTGATCGAGAACAGTGTTTAGCGAATTTGAAAAAATTAAAAACACAGAAGAGCATGATTCGAGAGAAAGTGACTGAAATATTTAGTGAAACACGTACATTTGCGGAATCAAATAATGTTGAAACGACATTGTATTCTGGTTTTTTCTCACCAGCAGATAAAAATAATATGGCAATTTTACGCACTTTAGAACCACAAGAGTTGGCGAATCATGGGCTGAAATTTGCCGATCCTCGTGTAGAAAAATTACTATTTAATTATCGAGCAAGACACTATCCAGAAACACTTTCACGTTCAGAACAAATTCGTTGGCAGAAATATTGTTATCAGCAAATTGATGAAAAAGCGGAGAGCTTTAATCAATCTATGGATAAACTTTTCCAAGAGTTTCATGATAACGAAGAAAAATGTGCATTATTAGAAGAATTAACTATTTATGCCGAAAGTTTATCGGAAGGACAAATACTCGATTATTCCTCAAATTCTCAATCGGATGCTTTATTGACTGAACTAAATAAGGTGGCAGAACAAGCTGTTAGTAAGGAAGAAAAATTTAAAGAATTAAACGCATTACTAGGTAAAAAATAATAGAGATAATAGAGAGAGCATCTAGACAATTTTTATACTGTATATATACTGATTAGAAAAATTTTAATGCTTACACAACATAATAAGGATAATTAATGAATAAAAAACTTTTGGCAGTTATTATCGCTAGCTTTTCTACAATAACATTTGCAGCAACAGAGCTGACTCAGTCTACACAATCAGATGTAAAAAAAGGAAAAAATACACAACAAATTGAACAAAAAACACAAAAAAATGCGTTAGTGTTACAAACAGATTTTAGCTTGCAAGATGGAGCTGTTTCTGCAATGCAAGGTGTGGCATTTGGGGTTGATCGTGATCTAAAAATGTTCAATCTAACACATGAAATACCACCGTATAACATTTGGGAAGCTTCTTATCGTTTGTTTCAAACTGCAACCTATTGGCCGAAGGGTACAGTATTTGTCAGTGTGGTTGATCCGGGGGTTGGAACAGATCGTAAATCAGTCGTATTAAAAACAAAAACAGGTCACTACTTTGTTACTCCTGATAATGGCACTTTAACTTTAGTTGCGGAAAATTTAGGAATAGATTCTATTCGTGAAATTGATGAAACTAAAAATCGTTTACCGGGTTCGGAAAAATCATATACATTTCACGGACGTGATGTTTATGCTTATACCGGAGCAAGACTTGCTTCTGGCACAATAAGTTTTGAAGAGGTAGGGAATGAATTACCCCCACAAGTGATAACAATAGACTACCAAAAGCCAGTATTGGAAGAGGGAACACTAAAAGGTAATATTCCTGTATTAGACATTCAATATGGAAATATTTGGACGAATATTAGTGATTCATTACTTGAACAGTCTGATATTAAACCTGATACTCGAGTATGTGTCGAAATTAGTCAAAAAGTTGGTGAGCAAACTAAAGTTCTTTATAGTGGAGCAATGCCATATAAGAGTAGTTTTGGTGAAGTAGAAGAAGGCCGTCCTCTAATGTACCTTAATAGCTTATTAAATGTTTCATTTGCTTTAAATATGGATAATTTTGCTGAGAAATATAAAATTGAATCAGGTGCAGATTGGTCTGCTTCTGTAAAATCTTGTGAAAAAGCAAGTTAACTACTTTTCATTTTTATCCGTTGCCACGGTGTGTAGTTTTATATACCGTGGCTTTGTCTTTTATTTCCCATTATAGAATTATTTCATGATTAGAGATCTACATAGCCATAGTACCGCTTCAGATGGGATGCTTACGCCAGCCCAATTAGTTGAGCGCGCTGTCGAATTTAATATTGAGATGCTCGCATTAACCGATCACGATACATTAGCGGGTATTGAAGAAGCAAAACGTTTTGCTCAAACACAACCAATAGAATTTATTTCTGGGGTAGAAATCTCTATTTTATGGGAAGGAAAAAGTATTCATCTTGCTGCCTTAAATGTTGATGAAAATAATGAAGATTTACTCAAATTAATGCAAAGCCAAGCTGATCTTCGACAACGACGAGCAGAGTTAATTGGAGAAAAATTAGCAAAAGCGGGAGTTGCTAATGCTTATGAAGGTGCAAAAGCTCTTGCGAGCGGAGAAGTAACTCGAGCGCATTATGCACGTTTCTTAGTTTCTCAAGGTTACGTTCGTAATGATGAGCAAGCCTTTAAACGTTATTTAGGTATTGGCAAATCAGCTTACGTGAAACCTGAATGGTGCTCTTTAGAAGAAGCAATTACTGCAACACACCAAGCGGGAGGTGTGATTTGTGTAGCACATCCATTACGTTATAAGCTCACAGCACGTTGGATCCGTCGCTTGATTAGTGCTTTTAAAGAAGCAGGGGGGGATGGCATTGAAGTGGCAGGATGTGGACAATCTCCAGATCAACGTCAATTATTAGCTCGTTGGGCAAATGAATTTGAATTATATGCTTCGGCAGGTTCAGATTTTCATTATCCAGCTGGTTGGATTGAATTAGGTAAGAATCTTAATTTACCACAAGATTGTAAGCCAATTTGGGATAAATTTTAACAATTTAAATTTGCAAATATTTGAATTAAACTTATCGCTTGTGTTGAATGGAGGACAAAAATGGTAAAGATAAAATCTAAAAAAACCGAAAGAACCGTTGATAAAGAGATAGAAGAAATTAATACTGCTCCACATTCTACTGAAGCTGAGCAGGCAGTATTAGGTGCGGTCTTAATCAATAATGAACAATGGGATAATGTTTCTGAAAGAGTTCAGCCATCAGATTTTTACCATTTTGCGCATCGCTTGATTTTCGAAGAGATGTTACGTTTGGCATCAAACAATCAACCTATTGATATTATCACCTTAGATCAAGAACTCTCTAATCGTGGTGTGATTAAAGATGTGGGTGGTTTTGCTTATTTGGCGGAGCTTTCCAAAAACACGCCAAGTGCAGCGAATGTTTTAACCTACGCTGAAATTATTAGTGAGCGAGCAATCCGTCGGGAGCTTATTGCAGCAGGGCATAAAATTGCGGAAATGGGTTATCAATCAAAAGGCTTATCCATTAAAGATGTTTTAGATGAATCTGAACGTTCCGTTTTCCATATTGCAGAAAAGCGAACTTCTAATGAAGAAGGCCCCAAAAAAATTGACTCTATCTTACTTAAAACACTTGATCGTATTGAGGCATTGAGCAAATTAGATGGGAATGGGGTAACTGGACTTTCGACTGGATTTACCGATTTAGATCGTAAAACAGCAGGATTACAAGCTTCAGATTTAATTATTGTTGCAGCACGTCCATCAATGGGTAAAACCACTTTTGCAATGAACCTTTGTGAAAATGCAGCACTAGGTGACAAAATTGTTCTTGATGAAAATGGTAATAAAACAAAAGTTCCTAATAAACCAGTGCTTATTTTTAGTTTAGAGATGCCAGCCGATCAAATTATGATGCGTATGTTGGCTTCATTATCTCGAGTCGATCAAACCAAAATTAGAACAGGGCAATTAGCTCAAGATGATGAAGACTGGAGCAAAATCTCGACCAGTATGGCACAGCTACAAGAACGGCATAATATCTATATTGATGACAGTTCAGGCTTAACTCCAACAGAATTACGTTCTCGTGCTAGACGAATTTATCGTGAAAATGGCGGATTGAGCTTAATTATGGTCGATTATTTACAGTTAATGCGAGCTCCGGGATTCAGTGATAATCGAACATTAGAAATTGCTGAAATCTCTCGTTCATTAAAGGCATTGGCAAAAGAATTAGAAGTGCCTGTGGTGGCATTATCGCAGTTAAACCGAAGCCTAGAACAACGAGCAGACAAACGTCCAGTTAATTCCGACTTACGTGAATCAGGATCCATTGAGCAAGATGCCGATTTAATTATGTTTATTTATCGAGATGAAGTGTATAACGATAATTCGGAATCAAAAGGAATGGCAGAAATTATTATAGGTAAGCAACGTAATGGCCCAATTGGTAGAGTCCGTTTGGCATTTAAAGGGCAGTATTCTCGATTTGATAATTATGAAAGCCAAATAAGTTATGATGATGGGTATTAATTATGCTATGCGCAATTTATAAAAGCAGTAAAAAAGAAGAAATGTATTTATATATGGAAAAACGTGATCAATTTGAATCAGTACCAGAAGAGTTATTGCAACAATTTGGTAAACTTCAATTTGTGATGTTGTTTAATTTAAATGGAAATAAAACTCTTAAGCGGGCAGATAATCAAGAAGTTTTGCAACAAATTCAAACTAAGGGTTTTTATCTACAAATGCCTCCACCAGTAGAGAATCTACATAAACAATTTGTTGAGCAAAATATTGCACAACAAAAGGAGCAATCATAATGCGTTGTCCATTTTGTCATGCAGAAGATACCAAGGTAATTGATTCTCGTGTTGCCGCTGATGGATATGAAATTCGCCGACGTCGTGAGTGTAATCAATGTAAGGAACGTTTTACTACCTTTGAAACTGTTGAATTACAAATTCCTCATATTATAAAAAGCAATGGTAATCGAGAAGCTTTTGATGAGCAAAAATTGCGTCAAGGCATGGTGCGAGCATTAGAAAAACGCCCTGTTAGTGCAGATGATTTAGACAAAGCAATTAAGCAAATTATCATTCGCTTGCAAGGATTAGGTGAAAGAGAAGTGCCGAGCCATCTTATTGGTAAACTCGTACTTGAGGCATTAAAAGAATTAGATAAAGTTGCCTATATCCGATTTGCTTCTGTTTATATGAGCTTTGATGATATTGAAGAATTCACCAAAGAGATTGAAAAGTTACGCTTAGAAAAGAGTAATTAGTAGAATTATATAATCTGTATAACACTTGATTTAACACATAAAAAATAAAGGACTGAATTCGATATTGTATCGTCTTCAGTCCTTTTCTTTTTGCATATTAATTAAGGTAACTAACCGCTTAAGACATTCTCCCATTTGCGATATGGATCACTTGATCGCAAATAGACATAGTCGATTCCCTATGACTTACCAAAATAATCAGTTTGTTTGATTTTTCTTTTAGTAATGATTGGAGAATAATGGCTTCATTCAAACTATCTAAATTACTGGTTGGTTCATCCAGTAAAATGATAGGCGCATTATGTAAAAATGCACGAGCGATACCAACTCTTTGTTTTTCACCATCAGATAAGCTATTTCCTAGCTCGGTGACTTTAGTGTCATAGCCTTCAGGTAAGCTCATAATAAAGTCATGAATAGAGGCTTTTTTCGCAGCTTCAATCACTTGTTCTTTAGTTGCTTGACGATTTGCCATCACAATATTTTCGTAAATACTTTCATTGAAAATATAGGTTTGTTGAGTAATGTAAGCCATGCTATCACGTAGGTTATGGGTATTAATTTGAGTTAAATCTATACCATTAATTTCGATCTTACCGTTCTGAGGATCATAGAATCGCATTAATAATTTAAGTAAAGTACTTTTACCACTTCCACTACGACCATGAATTCCTAAGATTTGTCCTTTATTTAATGAAAATGACAAGTTAGATAAAATCTGTTCGTTTTCATAGGCGAAATCAACATTTTCAACCTGAATACGTTCAATATTTTCCAGATTTTTACCATTTTCTACATCTTCTAAATTAGGTTCTTCAGCAAGTAGAGCAAGCACTCGTTCGCCACTGGCTAAGGTTTGCAGTAAATTATTTGAGAGGTTGCTTAAGGCTATAACTGGTCCATAGCTCGACATCAATAAAATCACCGCAATTAATAATCCAGAGAAGCTAATTTGTTCATAAGTAAAAAGGATCAAGCCCACAAATAAAATGAGAATATTGAAAATTGACACGGCAAATTCAGTATAAGAACGAACTTTTCCTTCCTGATTTTTAATGGCTAAGAAAGCTTTATCAATATTTTGACTGCGTTGGTTGATTTCTTTTAAACGTTCCTCTTCATTGCCAAATAATTGGATCTCTTTCATCCCTCTAATACTATCAAGGAAATAATCATTCATTTCACCCACTAAATCACGATATTGGCGTCCGCTTTCACGTGCCATTTTTGTGGTAATTATTGGTAAGATAAAGCCAATGGTGATATAAGCCAGTAGGGCGACTAAAGTGAACCATATAGAAATATGGGCAAAAACAAATAAAAGGATGATTGAAGTTAAAATAGCAATCATCACAGGTGCGATGGTATGCGCGTAAAAGACTTCAAGTAATTCAATATCGTTGGTAACTAAAGATAATAATTGCCCCGATTGCTTGCCTTGTAATTTCACAAAAGCCAGTTTTCGTAACGCAGAAAAGACCTTATCACGCAATAATGCAAGTAGTTTAAAGGCTATGTAATGCCCAGACATCTGTTCAAGATAACGTAAAATACCTCGAGCAAATGCAAGTACAATAAGCAGGGTTAATATTGTTGAAAAAGTGAAATGTGTTGGAATATCGACAAGGTTAATTAAACCCATTGCACCAAACACAATAATAAATATCGCAGAAAGAAAACCTAGCACGCCCATAATAATAGTAAACGTCATAATATGGGCAAGGGGAGTGACCAACTTCATTAACTGCCACATAATTATAAAACCATTTTTACGCATGGTTACCCCCTAGCCTGATATTTTCCAGATTTTTTTGTTGATTAAACATCTCAGCATAAAGTCCATTTTTATCCATTAATTGAATATGATTACCCTGTTCAGCTAATTGCCCTTTATCTAGCACATAAATTTGATCCGCTTGAATAGCATTTGCAAGACGGTGTGAAATCATAATAATTGTTTTTTCAGCTTTTAATTGCTGGATAAAATTCAGAATAATTTCTTCACTTTCTACATCAATATTACTGGTTGCTTCATCAAAAATATAAACTTGTGCATTGTGTAGTAATGCTCTTGCTAAGGCTAAACGTTGAATTTGACCACCAGATAAATTACTGCCTCGGCTTAACAGTATCATATCTAATCCACCATTCTCACGCACAAAGTTGTCTAAATTCACTTGAGCTAACACTTGGTAAATTTGTTCATCGCTTGCATTGAGATTTGCCATCAGCATATTTTCTCGTAATGAACCCTTGAAAATATAGCTACTATGGCTAACTAACGATACTTTTTGATAGAAAGAGTGGCGATTAATTTCTGATTGCTCTTGTTGATTAAATAGGATCCGTCCTTGTTGTGCTTGGTAGAATCCCATTAACAACGAAACTAAAGTTGATTTTCCTGAACCACTTTTACCCACAAAGACAGTTAATTGTTTTGGTTGGATACGAATATTTAATCCATTGATAGCTGTCTTTTCTGGGGAGTATGCAAAATGAAGTTTGTCGATATCGATAGTAACATCATCAGTATCGACAAAATCAGTAGTATTCGAACTCTCTTCAATTGGCGTATCAATTAGAGCAAATATCTTATCTGATGCAGCCTTACCATTCATTGCAACGTGGAAAAATGAACCCAGTAAGCGTAAAGGAATAAAGAATTCAGAGGAAAGTAAGATAAATAAAATTACGCCAAAGATAGTTAAATTATCCGCTTGGAATTGTATCAATGCAGTAATAATCCCGACTGCAGCACCTCCATAAGCAAGTAAATCCATAATTGATACGGAATTTAATTGCATCGTAAGAACTTTCATCGTAATGGTACGGAAGTTTTCTGCCTCAATATCCATCTGTTTTGCTTTATAAGCATCATCTTGATAGATTTTTAAGGTGATTAGCCCTTGTAGGTTATCTAAAAAACTGCTACCTAACCCCACATAGATTGTCCAATATTTCTTTAATAAGCGTTTAGCGATTTTATTTACCGCAATAATCGACATCGGAATTAACGGCACACACACCAATAAGATTAACGCTGTTGAGGCATTAAAGAAAAAGAGGAAAGCAAATAATGTTAAGGGTGCGAGTAAGCTATAAAAAAGCTGAGGTAAATAACGCCCAAAATAAATCTCTAGTTGTTCAACCCCTTCAGATGCGACTTGAATAATAGAGGAAGTCGATTGTTGATTCACTTGGTTGAGTGGCATTGAAGAAATTTTTTGATAAATCAAAGTACGAAGTTGATGTTTTACTTGTGTACTTGCTTTATAGGATGCTTGAACAGCTTGTTTCCCTGCAAAAGCACGTAAGCCAAGGCTAAGTAATAAAATGATTAAAAATAGTATTGAGGTGAATATGGAAAGTTCGTGATTAAAGGCTAATTGTAGGCATAGAGCAAATACAATGGCACTAATGATACTGCCTACCAGCGCTATCCAATTCCATAGCACATTGATAGCAATCCATTTTTTACTATCAGGCACTGTATTTATAAGACGTTTATCTATCATCATAGAATTTGACTCCTTAATTCTATTTTATATAGAAACCTAACTAGACTTGAGTGGCTGTCTTAGCGTAGTCAAGTTAAGTGAATAGAAGAATAATAAACATGTGTGACTATGTAATATAATTATTATGTAATGTAGCTATCTAATGTAGCTACGTCATTTCTAGAATAGAAATTAAAATGGCAATTACCCTATTTAATTTTAGGGAGTTTGTAACTAAATTTTAAGATTTAAAAAGTCTGTACCTTAATCAGTTAGGTGAATACTAAATTTTCGGGTACAGACAGAATGATTTATAAATGTGTGATTAGATATATTGAACTTCAATAATATCAAATTCTACATTACCACCGGGGGTTTTGATATTAACGGTATCATCAAGTTCTTTTCCGATTAATCCTCGTGCAATTGGAGAATTAACAGAAATGCGACCTTCTTTGATATCAGCCTCATCATCACCAACAATACGGTAAGTTACTTCTTCATCAGTATCTGTATTGACTAAAGTGACGGTTGTACCAAATATTACTTTACCTGTATTTGGCATTTTGGTAACATCAATGATTTGAGCATTTCCTAATTTGCCTTCAATTTCTTGAATACGACCTTCACAGAAACCTTGTTGCTCACGAGCTGCGTGGTATTCAGCATTTTCTTTTAAATCGCCATGCTCACGTGCTTCTGCAATCGCTTTAATAATTTCAGGACGACGAGTATTTTTTAGAAAATCGAGTTCTTCTCGAAGTAATTCTGCACCACGAACAGTCATTGGAATTTGTTGCATTGTTTTTATTCCTTTTCAATGTGTGTTAGTAAATGGTTGCAAAACCATGCAAAAGAAGAGCAAAGTTTTAGCAAAATATCAATAGTTTTGTATTTACGAACGATTATTAAAACCGTATTATTCATTTTCTTTCAAAAAATATCAACTACCATTATGATTTCATCTTTATACAAACTACGTTCCCTATATATTGGGATTGGTCTTAGTCTTTCAACTTTCAGCTATGCAAAGGTTAATGTAGATAGCTTATTAGCTCTCTTACCAGAAGGCACTACAATAGGGTTTATTGCGAAAAATATCGATACCCAACAAGTTATTGCTGAACATCAAAGCCAGACTTTTATGTTGCCAGCAAGTACTCAAAAAATATTCACCTCATTGGCGAGCCGTCTTACTTTACCCGAAAACTTCCGTTTTGAAACATCATTGCTCAGTCGTGGAACCATAAAAAATGGTGTATTGAATGGCGATCTTATCGCTCGTTTTACTGGCGATCCAACTTTGACGCGTCAAGAGTTAAATCAACTCGTTACTCAATTAAAACAGCAAGGAATTAATAAGATTCAAGGTAACTTAATTTTAGATACTTCTGTTTTTGCGAGCCATGATAAAGCACCGGGTTGGGTGTGGAATGACTTAAGTATTTGCTTTAGCGCCCCTGCTGCTGCGGTCAATATTGATCATAACTGTTTTTATGCCAACCTCGATGCCAATCAAGCGGTTGGCAAACCAATTAAAGTAAGCGTACCAAATTCATTGCCTGTGCAAGTTATTAGCTATGCCTACGTTGCAGATAAGAGTGATGCAAGTTATTGCCAGTTGGATGCAGATATGGGCGAGAATAATCGATACTATATAAAAGGTTGTTTAGCAAGACAAAGTAAGCCTTTTAGCTTAAATTTTGCAATCCAAGATCCAACGGGATACGGTGTAAATTTATTAAGGGCTGATTTAGTCAAAGCAGGTATTCAATTCTCAGGACAAGCACAAGTAGCGAATCGTCCACAACAAGGGAAACAACTGGCGGTTCATTATTCTGCACCTTTATCTGAATTGTTAAAGACAATGATGAAAACATCAGACAATCAAATTGCTGATACTTTATTTAGAACAGTAGCTAATCAGCAATACCATCGACCAGCAAGCTTCCCATTAGCGAGCCAAGCCGTGCATAATGTGTTGATTAACCAAGCTAAAGTCGCATTAAAAAATAGCACGTTAGTTGATGGTTCTGGTTTATCTCGCCACAATCAAATAAGTGCGGGAGCGTTATTAAGTGCAGTAGAGTATATCGCTAAAAACGATCAAAAATTACATTTGCTTGAAACATTACCGATTGCTGGCGTAGATGGCACAATGTCAAATCGTGAGTCAGTAGCGAAAGCTCCTTTAGCTAAAAATATGATCGCTAAAACTGGATCATTAAAGGGTGTTTATAATTTAGCGGGGATGATGAAAAATAAACGAGGCGAACGCATTGTCTTTGTTCAATTAGTGAATGGATATGCAACTTCATCAAATCCTGAAAAAAGTGCGAATAGAAATCCTTTAACTCAATTTGAAAACAAGTTATATATGGCATTGTATAATGATTAGTATCTTGCTTAGTTTCTTTTATTTATAAAAAATAAGGACAGTATTATGTTCTGTCCTTATTTTTATTCTTGATTACCGCAAATATTTGAATATGTGATTAACTCAACTCGTTATTTATTAGAAACGTCCAGATAACCCAATACGTCCTCCAAAACGGGTTTTACCATAATGATCACGTGCGACATATGGAGATATGGTAATGGCTAAACTTGGTGCTTGTTCAATTTCGGGTAGAATTCGATACCCTAATCCGATGGAAATTTCTCCACTTGCTTTACGTTTATCCTGCGTTAAAGATACGTTTCCAATATAGTCAGCTTTTGCATTGAATGTTGTTTCTTTTCTACTTAACAAATATTCAAATTTTGCTCCAGAAAAACCAAATATATGTGGAGTAAAATCTTTTTTACCATTGAATTCTGTAACCCAACTAGTGTCTTTATAATTTAATTCATCATAAGTTATAGGGAATTCAACATTAGTTTCGGTGTATGAGTTACGGGTCAGTTTGATATGTTGGATACCTGTTGATAACATTAAATCATATCCATTGTAATTCATTGTACGACCTAGCATGGATTTCCAAGCATATCCGTGCATTTTTACTTTACCAGTGCCTACTTCTGTATTTGCTTGTTCAGCACGTTTAACTTCCATTTTATAATTGTTAAATGCGATACTTGAATCTAAGAAATAATGACCATTTTCAACGGGGTAGTTAAATTGCAGATGGAATCCTACTCCGTCATTGGTTTTAATACGTTTATGTGTTTTTGGTAAATCACGTTTAAGGCTATGATCTACTGTTAAGCCAAATCCAACATAATCATTTACGCCAACACCGATGGAGCCTGCAAAAGAACGATCACGTTTTTCTTTGGAAGCAGAATAAAAATCGGTTGTTAAACTGTAACATAGCCCTGTTCCATTAATATGACAATGATTTAACATTCTTTCTAAGCCAATACGTTGAGTATTTGCGATAAGTATTGCATCTGAGCCAATTTGAGCCATCGATTGTTTTGTTCGTTCAATATCTACCATTACTGAGGTTATACTCTCCCTTGACCCATCATTAACGGTATTCTTACCATTATCAGTATTTGCAGAGTTATTGATATTTGCATTTTCATTACTGTTGTCAACAGATAAGTTGTTATCAATGGATGATGAGTTGTTGTCAACAGATGGGGTATTATCAGTCGATAAGTTGTTGGTTCCTTCACTAGATGATGTTGTTTCCCCAGCTTCTGCGGTATTCTCTAAATCATCACTCGGTGGAACTGTTACCTTTGATTCTGTTTTTTCTTTTGATTCATCTTCATTTGTTGTTTTGATCTTCCAAACAACAGTTCGAGTGTTTTCTACATAGTCCTCATCAGCAAAGTTTTTATTAGATACCTCACCTATTGCTATATCGCCCTTTTCATTTAAGAATGCTACAACACCTGATTTGAATCCACCATGATCTAATACCGTTGCGGTATTAAATTTTTCACCTGACCATATTGTTGCTTTTAGTAACCCTTCTTTATCGTATGAATCTCCACCGATTACTTTACCATCGCGACTTAGAGTGAAAACTTCACCAAAGGCTTTTCCATTAAAATTTTCAAAATCACTGGCTGCGGGCAATACTATTATTTTTTCTTTTGAATCTGCTAACCAAGCAACAGGTATCACTTCTCTATTAAGATTTCCAGTTGTTGATTCTCGACTAAAAAAAAGATTCCCTCCAAATACTTTACTAAGACCATCCATTGCTACAATTTCGGAACCAATTTGATCACTAAAACCCCATGAATTGATATTTTCCTTTGTTAATTCCAGTTTATCTAGTATTTCTTTTGTGGGATGCATATCAACTAAAACAGAATAATCATCGCCTCGCCATAGCATAGCTTTATCAATGCCAATTTGACCATTTTCTGTCCTTACATATGCGGCACCCCCAATTGTTGCTCCATCATTACTGACG
>NZ_JARIDQ010000012.1 GCF_029256985.1 Otariodibacter sp.
GCCAAGGTCGGGGTCGCGAGTTCGAGCCTCGTTTCCCGCTCCATTTTTTTATGGCGTGTTAGCAAAGCGGTTATGCACTGGATTGCAAATCCATGTAGCTCGGTTCGACTCCGGGACACGCCTCCATTTATTTCATCATAAAAATCTTGGATTATCTTAGTTTAGGCTAGTAAACTATTACTATATCATTCTAGTTTTAGTATTTAATTTTTCCCTTATTTAAACAATATGCAAAATAATATATTAACGATTACCCAATTAAATTATTCCGTAAAACAATTATTGGAATCTCAATTTGGTCATGTATGGCTTATGGGTGAAATTTCTAATTTTAGCCAACCTATTTCGGGACATTGGTATTTAACTCTTAAAGATGAACAATCCCAAGTGCGTTGTGCCATGTTCAGAATGAAAAATCAACGAGTGAATTTCAGACCACAGAACGGTATGCAGGTTTTAGTTCGTGCGAATGTGAGTTTATATGAGCCGAGAGGGGATTATCAAGTTATCATTGAATCCATGCAGCCAGCAGGAGATGGGCTACTTCAACAACAATTTGAACAGCTTAAAATGAAGTTAGCCGGCGAAGGGCTATTTTCCCAAGATCATAAAAAGCCAATCCCTCAACATATTAAAACTGTCGGTATTGTAACATCACAAAGTGGTGCAGCATTACAAGATATTTTGCATATTCTTCAACGTAGAGATCCAAGTTTACAAGTAGTTATTTATCCTACGCTAGTGCAAGGAAAAGAGGCTGCTCAAGAAATTAGTCAGATGATTCAATTGGCGAATTTAAGGAAAGAATGTGATGTATTAATTGTAGGGCGAGGTGGTGGTTCTCTTGAGGATTTATGGTGCTTTAATGAAGAAATCGTTGCGAGAGCAATCTATTCATCTGCGTTACCTATCATTAGTGCAGTTGGACATGAAACAGATGTTACCATTGCAGATTTTGTGGCAGATTTAAGAGCCCCAACCCCTTCAGCTGCTGCTGAATTAGTCAGTCGAGATAAACAAGAGTTAGTGCGACAGCTACAAAACCAATTTGAACGTGTTAATTTAGCTTTTGATCGCTTATGGTCAGTAAAAACGAAGCATTTTACTTACCTAAAAACACGTCTAGTTGCACAACATCCACAACGCCATTTAGCTAGACAAAAACAGCAAATGGATACCTTACACCAACGTATTATTCAGCAAATGCGACAAGTCTTCATCCGCAAGGAAAATCAATGGAAAATGGTGCAACAACGGGTCAAGAAAAATCCATTACCACATAAAATCAACCAATATCAATATGACATTGTGAAATTACAGCAAAAATTAAATTATTTAATGGATAAAAAACTGGTACATAATCAACGTGAATTTCAACAACTTTGTATTCAATTAGAAAGTTTAAGTCCACTGAAAGTCTTTTCTCGAGGTTATTCAATGACCCAGGATCAATCGGGTAAAGCACTGGTTTCTACAAGTGGTTTAAAAGAGGGAGATGTTATCTCTACACGCTTGGCGGAAGGAAAGATAACCAGTAAGGTTTTGTCTATTGAAGACTAGATTGATAAATAGAGAGTAATTCGGCAGATCGTTAGTGATCTGCCTTTTTATTTTGCGATAGTTATCGAAAAAGCAAAATGTTCATATTTTTATCTTAAAACATAGATTTATACTGAGCTAATGATAAATAGCTCAAAAATGAATTTAGATCGATTCTGCCATTATTTCTGTTTTGCTTCTCTTCCTATCATTTTTTTACCGAGTGAATATTTATACTTAGGCGTAGTAGGTGGAGGCGTTGGCATTATATGGGGCATCATTAAGCAAGATAAAGCCTATATTGGGTTAGGTATTGCCATTATCACTATCTATATTCAAATTATTCTTGCCTTTCAAACTGCAAATAGAATAGAGGCTCGAAAGTCTTCTGAGGAAATTAACGTTTCCAGAATATTGAAGCAACAAGAGTATCAAACAGCGATTATTACTCATTTAAATGGTCAGCAAAGCTATGCTAAATGGCAAGCCAAAGAGCCGTTGGTATTAGGAGGCATTTATCAAGCGAAACTGATTATTCGTCCAATTTCCTCACGATTAAATTCAGGTAATTTTGATAAGCAACGTTGGTATTTTTCACAAGGTGTTCAACAAATTTCCACTATTAAACAAGCGAAACAAATTGGAATTACACAAACTTTTCGTAACCATTGGTTAGATAAGGTTAAAACGCAATTATCATCGGCAGAAATGAAAGGAATTTTACTCGCTATTTCCTTTGGGGAAAGAGCTTGGATGAATGCTCAACATTGGCGGACTTTTCAACAAACTGGTACAGCTCACCTTATTGCTATTTCAGGGTTACATATCACTTTGGTAATGGGATTAGGCTTTTTTTTCACTCGTGCTATTTACTGGATTGGGCTTAGATTCGCTTTATTACAAGCGGTAAGATCATCTCATTATATTGCAATTTTAGTTGGTGTTTTCTTTGCTTTTATATACAGTTTCTTGGCGGGATTTTCAGCCCCAACCTTAAGAGCGTTAGTTGCTATTATCTTTGTTGTGCTTTGTCGCTATTATCGAAGGCATTATACACCTTGGCAATATTGGTGGCGCTGTGTGAGCTTGTTGATCTTACTCAATCCACTCTCATTAATTTCAGATAGTTTTTGGCTTTCAATCCTTGCTGTTTTAGGATTGATTATCTGGTATCAATTTTTTCCTTTAAAAAAATGGTGGTGGCTATATTACGATAAAATAACTTCACCTATCCTTAAGTGGATTATTGCCTTATTTCATTTACAGATTGGGATTTTGCTCATTTTTACCCCTGTGCAGTTATTCTTTTTTCAAGGAATTTCATTTTCAGCATTTATTGCCAATATTCTTACTGTGCCAATATACTCATTTGTAATTATGCCGATTGTGCTATTTAGCTTGATTAGCGATAATATTTTGCACAGTTGGGTTATTGCAGATAGCTTAATTAACTGGAATATGCAGGTATTAGAGTGGTTATCATTTGCTTGGCAGGATCTTAGCTATCAACAGCAATGGATTATTTTCAGCATTGATATAGCAATATTATCGGCACTTTTTTGCATACAAAATTTTTTGCAAAAGTTTCTTTGGATCTCACCGCTTGTGGCTATGACTTTTTTGGCTTTATGGTTTGTTCCTCCCATTTTTTTACCATCACAAAAAGCAAAATGGATTAATTTTGATGTGGGGCAGGGGTTAGCAATGGCATTTATTTATCAAGATAATTATCAATCAAAGGCGATTGTTTATGATACAGGGGCAAAGTGGCGAGGTGGTTCTATGGCTAAGTTAGAAATTTTACCTTACTTGATCCGTAATGATATTGATGTCGAAGCAATCTTTATTAGCCATCAAGATAATGATCACGCTGGTGGAGTAAATGATTTAATGCAATATTATCCTAAGGCGAAATTGATTGTATCTGGAGAATACCCTAATTTTCGACAAAACCTAGATTATTGTTTAGCAGGTAAAGTATGGCAATTTGGCCATATTACAGTTAAGGCGATATATCCCAATAGAATTGTGCAACGAGCTAAAAATCAAGATTCTTGCGTGTTGTTGGTCAGTATTGGGACTGAAAAAATAGTACTAACGGGTGATATTGGTATTAAGCAAGAGCGACTGTTTTCCTCCCAATTAGAACAAGCTACATTTTTACAAATTGGACATCACGGTAGTAAAAGCAGTACAAGTCAAACTTTATTAGCTAAGATTAAACCACAATTTGCATTTATTTCCGCAGGGCGATGGAATCCTTGGGGATTGCCTAATAAGCAAGTTATACAACGATTAATGAATCAAGATGTTACGATTTTTAATACAGCAAGAGAAGGAATGAGTCGTGTTACTTTTTATGAAAAGAAATACAGAATAGATACGGCGAGAAATGGTTGGAGTCCTTGGTATCAGGCGTATTTAGGTACGCCATAGCTTATTGTACTATGGCGTATATTTTTTGATTATGGTCTATCGTTCAACGCATTCGGGTTTTTAGTGATAAACATTGCATCACCATAGCTAAAGAAACGATATTGTTCTTCTACGGCATGATGATATGCATTCATACAATGACGGTAGCCCGCAAAAGCAGAAACCAGCATAATAAGCGTTGATTCGGGCAGATGGAAATTTGTGACTAAGGCATCAACGATATGGAATTTCTTACCCGGATAGAGAAAAATTGAAGTATCAGAATAAAAAGGTACAATAAGATCCTTGCCTTCTTGCTCTGCGGCTTGTGCAGCACTTTCAATTGATCTGACAGAAGTTGTGCCGACACAAATTACACGTTTGCCTTTGGCTTTAGTTTCTTTAATTTTTTCTACGACCTCTGGGCTCACTTCAGCATATTCAGAATGCATTTTATGATCTTCAATGGTTTCTACACGTACTGGTTGGAAAGTGCCTGCACCAACGTGTAATGTCACAAATGCAGTATCTACACCTTTTTGCTTTAATTTTTCTAGCATTACATCATCAAAATGTAATCCAGCAGTCGGTGCTGCGACTGCCCCTAATACTTTACTGTATACTGTTTGATAGCGTTCTTGATCGGCTTCTTCATCTGGACGGTCAATATAAGGAGGGAGAGGAATATGCCCAGCTTGTTGAAGCAAATCAAATAAAGGTTGATTAGCCTCAAAACATAATTCAAATAGGGCATCGTGGCGAGCAACCATAATAGCTTTGAGTCCATTACCTTCGCCTAGTTTATCTTCGCCTAAAATGATTTCACTATCAATTTTAGGTGCTTTTGAAGAACGTATATGAGCTAGACAACGTTTTTCATCTAATACTCTTTCGATAAGCACTTCTAATTTTCCGCCACTGGCTTTTTTGCCATATAAGCGTGCAGGAATAACACGAGTGTTATTAAATATCAGTAAATCTCCCTCGTTAATGTGAGAGAGTAAATCGGTAAATTTTTGATCGCTATATTCGCCAGTTTCTCCATTTAAATAGAGTAGGCGACTTGCTGAACGCTCTTTAGTTGGATAACGAGCGATAAGTTCATCGGGTAGATCAAAATGGAAATCTGTTACGAGCAAAATAAATCCTTGTTATATGAAGAGTTATATTAAATATTTTGAGTTAATTTGTTTAGTAGCATCATATTATAGTATTTCTTCATCAGAAAAGTTATCTTTTGTGGCAGGAATCGCTTTTAACACAGCTTTAACGAGAGTCGCCAATGGGATAGCAAAGAATACTCCCCAAAATCCCCATAATCCACCAAAAATAAGTACTGACACGATAATTGTCAGAGGATGAAGATTCACTGCTTCTGAAAATAAGAAGGGAACAACTATGTTACCATCAAGTAATTGACTAATAACAAAAGCCAATAACACATAATAAAAATCAGGTGATAGACCAAATTGGAATAATGCAACTAATACGACAGGAATCGCTACAAGTACAGCTCCAATATAAGGTACAAGAACAGATAGTCCAACTGCAGCTGATAATAAAAGAGGATAACGTAATTGAAAAAATAAGAATAGAATATAAGTAACGATGCCGACAATTAATATTTCTAAGAATTTACCACGTATGTAATTAGCAATTTGTTGTTGCATTTCTCCCCAAACCCGCATAGTTAAATGTCTATTTTTCGGTAAAAATCGTTCTACATCTTGGATAAAAATTTTTTTATCTTTAAGTAAAAAGAAAACCATTAATGGTACAAGAAAAGCATAAATACCAAGTCCCACTAAACTAACGATAGAATTAAGAGAAAAAGCTAAAAGTGAATCACCAAAACCTACAATTTTTGCTCTTAATGCGGTCATCATTGAATCAAGTGTTACATAATCTATAACTTCTGGGTAATGCTCAGGAAGTGTTAGTAACCATTCATTAAGTAAATTAAACATACTCGGTAAATCTTTCAGGAATGTAACTGCTTGATTCCATAGTGCAGGTAAAATGACAACAAAAAGAAAAATAGAAATTGATATGGATCCTCCTAACACAAGTATCAAGCTAATCAATCGCGGTAATTTTAATGTATGAGTAAAAAAACGAATTGGCCACTCAAGTAAATAAGCAAAGACTATTGCAATCAATAGAGGCATTAATATTTGACTAAAAAAATAAAGTGTTCCAAATCCAATTAGTAATATGGAAATTAAAACAACCGTTTGAGGATCGTTAAATTTTTGTCTATACCAATTCTGAAATATTCCAATCATATTAAATTTTTTCTCAGGCAATTTGAGGATTTAAAACACATTATATTTATAGCTTAAGGATATTATTTTTGGCTACATAACACAATAAAACCAAGCTTATTTTCAGGATCATTAAAGGTCTGGAATAATTTTTTTAGATGCTCTCTATTTTCTGATTTAAGTGCATTTCCTACAATTTTTATTGTACCAACTACACCTTCATCTTGAATCCAGTCTCTTGGTGAGAGTAAGTTTAATTCGCCAGTAAAGGTTTCTATATTACGGAACTTTTGATCTTGAAATAAAGATTTCCATCCTGCTTTAGATAAAGGGCTAATTTCGGCATCAATGGCTTCACAAAGTTGTGTAACAACTGTTTCTGCTTCACTTTCTTCAACATTTAATAAAATATCATGAGTTAAAAGTAGTCCATTTGGTTTAAGTACCCGATAATATTCTCTTACAACTTCTTCCTTTTCTTCATTAGCTAGCATGGTGAGCATCGCTTCATTAATCACTACATCAAAGTGATTATCTGGGAAGGGTAATGTATTAGGGGAAGCATTTTGTACTTCAATTAATTCACTGACTTTATTTTCTGCAATATTTTTACGAGCTTTATCTAGTATAGTGTCATCAACATCTGTACTGATAATATGACAGTCATAATTTTTTGCAATATTAATAGACATACTAGCAGTATGACAGGCAACTTCGAGGACTTTTTTATTCTTATTAAAATCACCATTTGCAATAAGCCAATCTGTTGCAATTTTTCCACCTGGACGTAAGCGAATTTTTCCCAAGCGGGTTAAAAAATGTTGTTTAATTTCTTCTTTCTTCATTATGACCACCTTAATTCTGCAAAATAGGATAACAATCCGACTACTTGAATTATTTGAGGTTCAGAGATTGTTAAGCTTAATGATTATAGCTTCTTTTTATTCTTTCTTACATACTGTATAGCATATTTCCAAGAATAATTGATACTTTTTATAATTTGCTTTTATGAGCTTGAAAATAGAGCAATATTAAAGGAGAGGTTAATTGTAACTGCGACTACAAAGAATACAAAATCCCATGTTATAGCAAAAAGGTAGATACAATAACATGGGGTAATAGAGTGGGAACATTTTTTACAAATTAATTCGCTGAACTAACCGCTTGATAGAGAAAACTTAGCTATAAACAGTACGTTTCTCCACGAGATAAACTGATCACACCAGATCTTACGATCTCAATGATAGTAGTTTCAGCTTTTATTGCCTCAATAAAGGCATTAAGTTTTTCACTTGTTCCAGATAGCTGAATCGTATATTGTTTAGGTGTAATATCGACAATTTGCCCTCTAAAAATATCCGCCATTCGTTTCAGTTCATCACGAGTATTGCCTGATGCGTGAGCCTTGATTAAAAGGACTTCACGTTCTACATGGTCATGATGACTTAAATTCATCACTTTAAACACATCGACAAGTTTATGTAATTGTTTTTCGATTTGTTCTAACACTGCCTCATCGCCTTTTGCCACGATCGTCATACGGGATAAACTGCCATCATCAGTTGGTGCAACAGTTAAGCTTTCGATATTGAATCCTCGTTGAGAAAAAAGTCCTACTACACGAGACAAAGCACCGGATTCATTTTCTAATAATACTGATAATGTTCTACGCATCTGTTCTCTCCGTTTTATTAAGCATCATATCTTTCATTGAACCACCCCTAATTTGCATTGGATAAACATGCTCCGTTTCATCAACCAACACATCAACAAAAACGAGTTGATCTTTAATTGAAAAAGCTTCTGTGAGTTTAGCTTCAAGCTCTTCAGGCTTAGTAATTTGAATACCTACATGACCATAGGCTTCCGCTAATTTAACGAAATCAGGCAATGAGTTCATATAAGATTGAGAGTGACGACCGGCATAAATAATATCTTGCCATTGTTTCACCATACCTAAAAATCTATTATTTAGGTTCACAATTACAACTGGTGTGCCATATTGTTTCGCCGTAGAGAGTTCTTGAATATTCATTTGAATACTTCCATCCCCAGTTACGCATACCACAGTCGCTTTTGGAAATGCGAACTTAACACCAATTGCTGCAGGTAATCCAAAGCCCATTGTGCCTAATCCACCAGAATTGATCCAACGACGAGGTTTATCAAAAGGGTAGTGTAATGCTGCAAACATTTGATGTTGTCCAACATCAGATACAACATAAGCATCGCCTTTTGTTAATTTATAGATAGTTTGAATCACTTCTTGCGGTTTAATTACGTCTCCTTTTTCAAAATGTAAGCATTGACGCTCTCTCCACTGTTCTATTTCTTCCCACCAAGTGGTTAGATCCGATTGGTTTTTTAACAAATTTTCATCATCTAATAATGCTAAAAATTCCTCAACTATATTTTTAGCACTGCCTACTATCGGAATATAGGCAGGAACTGTTTTCGAAATTGAAGTTGGATCAATATCAATGTGAATTACTTTCGCATTCGGGCAATATTTATCAAGATTATTTGTTGTCCGATCATCGAAACGTACTCCAATCCCAATAATTAAGTCACTTTCATGCATAGTGGTATTGGCTTCATAAGTTCCATGCATACCAAGCATGCCTAAAAATTGCTTATTTGTACTTGGATAAGCTCCTAGTCCCATCAATGAACTTGTTACAGGTAAATTAAGTTTTTGAGCAAACTCAGTTATTTGAGCGCTAGCTTCTGACATCACAGCCCCTCCTCCGACATAGAGAATGGGTTTTTTAGCTACCAAAATTGCTTTGAGAGCTTTCTTTATTTGACCTTTATGACCCTGTACTGTTGGATTATACGATCTCAATTGAATTTCTTTAGGGTAGTGATAATTAAATTTATTCGCTGGATTAACCACATCTTTAGGTAAATCAATCACAACTGGCCCCGGTCTGCCTGTTGATGCAATATAAAAGGATTTTTTGATGATTTCAGGAATATCTTTTGCATTTTTTACTAAGAAGCTATGTTTTACAACAGGGCGAGAGATACCCACCATATCGCATTCTTGGAATGCATCTGATCCAATTAAATTAGATGGCACCTGCCCAGAAAAAACTATAAGAGGAATAGAATCAGAATAAGCCGTAGCAATACCTGTAATGGCATTTGTTGCTCCGGGGCCTGATGTTACTAATACGCATCCTACTTTACCTGTGGATCGTGCATATCCATCTGCCATATGCACCGCACTCTGTTCGTGTCTAACTAATACGTGTTTTATACCACCTAACGTGTGAATAGCATCATAGATATCAAGAACAGAACCACCAGGATACCCAAAGACATACTCAACACCTTCGTCACGTAAGGACTGCACAACCATTTCTGCACCAGAAAGTTTTTTCATCAAATCCTCCACTCATTACATCATTATCTAACTTTTAATTTATAATCTTGTTGTTGGATTCTGCAAGAAAAATTTTATATTGTCTAGTTATTGAAATCTAAAATACAAAGATTTTTAAAATATAAATTACTTTAAATATAAAAATTTTTAGTATTAAATATTTTTATATTTTATAAAAATACTATTTTATTGTTTTTTAATATATTTTATAAAAATTTTGTTTTTTACTTTTGGTAGAGTCTAGGCAAAATAAGTTATGGATAAATTCTAGAAAAATGAGACATGCATCACAAAATTAAGTTTAAGTTTCAGGTAAAATGTTAAAAATTTTGGGTATATGTAAATCATTATGAGGATAAAACTATGGACGAACAATTACGCCAAGCTGCTTTAGATTTCCACGAATTTCCAGTTCCAGGGAAAATTGAGGTTGCACCAACAAAATCATTAGCAACACAACGAGATCTTGCTTTGGCTTATTCGCCGGGGGTAGCGGAACCTTGCTTAGAAATTAAAGCTGATCCTTTGGCTGCTTATAAATATACATCTAAAGGGAATTTAGTCGCTGTAATTTCGAATGGTTCAGCCGTCTTAGGATTAGGGAATATCGGTGCTTTAGCTGGTAAGCCTGTTATGGAAGGTAAAGGTGTATTGTTTAAAAAGTTTGCTGGAGTTGATGTATTTGATATTGAGATTGATGAGAAAGATCCAGATAAATTAATTGATATTATTGCTGCGTTAGAACCTACTTTTGGTGGTGTCAATCTTGAAGATATTAAAGCACCAGAATGTTTCTATATTGAAAAGAAATTACGTGAAAAAATGAAAATTCCTGTATTCCATGATGATCAACATGGTACAGCTATTATCAGTTCCGCAGCCGTGATTAACGCATTACGTATTATTGATAAAAAAATTGAAGATGTACGTTTAGTTGCATCAGGTGCAGGTGCTGCATCCATTGCGTGCCTAAATTTATTGTTATCTTTAGGTATGAAACGTGAAAACATTGTCGTATGTGATTCAAAAGGGGTAATTTATAAAGATCGTGATGATCGCATGGATGAAACCAAAAAATTTTATGCGATTGAAGATAATGGCTGGAGAACCTTAGACGATGCAATTCCAAATGCTGATATTTTCTTAGGTTGTTCAGCAGCTGGTGCATTGACTCAAGAAATGGTTAAAACTATGGCTGCACATCCTCTCATTCTTGCCTTAGCTAACCCAGATCCAGAAATTACTCCACCTGAAGCAAAGGCTGTACGTCCTGATGCGATTGTTTGTACAGGACGTTCTGACTATCCAAATCAAGTAAATAATGTACTTTGTTTTCCATTCATCTTTAGAGGTGCATTAGATGTTGGAGCAACAACTATCAATGAAGAGATGAAACGTGCAGCAGTCTATGCTATTGCTGATTTAGCATTAGAAGAACAAAGTGACGTTGTCACTTCTGCTTATGACGGTGAAGGTACAGAGTTTGGTTCAGAATACATTATTCCTCGTCCATTTGATCCTCGTTTAATTGTTCGTATCGCTCCTGCTGTTGCTAAAGCAGCTGTAGAATCAGGTGTGGCAACTCGCCCAATTACAGATTGGGATACGTATATTGAAAAATTAACTCAATTTGTCTACAAAACAAGTTTATTCATGCGCCCAATCTTCAACCAAGCAAAAGTAAATAAACAACGCATTGTGTTAGCTGAAGGTGAAGATATTCGCGTTCTACATGCTACTCAAGAAATTGTGTCTATGGGCTTAGCTTATCCAATTTTAATTGGACGTCCATCAGTAATTAATTCACGTATTAAGAAATTAGGGCTAAGAATTGAAGCAGACGTTGATTTTGAAATCATAAATAATGAACAAAATGAACACCACGAGCAACTTTGGAAACGTTATTATAAATTAATGAGCAGAAAAGGGATAACCGTAGAAATTGCTAAACGTGTTGCGACTTCTAATACCACAACGATTGCTTCATTACTTGTTGAAATGGGATATGCTGATGGTATGGTATGTGGACTATTCGGTACGTATAGTCGTCATCTTGATACTATTTTAGACGTTATTGGCTTAAAAGATGACATTAAAGTACCTGCTGCATTAAATAGCCTAGTATTACCAATGGGTAATGTATTTATGACAGATACCTATGTAAATGCAGATCCGACTGCTGAAGAACTTGCAGAAATTACGCTTATGGCAGCAGAAAAAGTGAAACGCTTTGGCATTGAACCAGCTGTCGCATTTGTTTCACATTCAAACTTTGGATCATCTAATTCATTAGGTGCACAAAAAATGCGTGAAGCACTTAAAATTGTACGACAACGTGATCCTAGCTTGATGATTGATGGTGAAATGCATGGTGATTTAGCATTATCAGAAAAATTACGTCTTGATTATATGCCAGAAAGTACATTAAAAGGTTCAGCAAATCTACTTGTTATGCCAAATGTTGAATCTGCTCGTATTAGTTATAATTTATTACGTGCAACAACAACAGCTATTACAGTTGGACCAATTTTAATGGGCGTTAAAAAATCAGCTCATATATTGACTCCAGTTGCATCCGTACGTCGCATTATTAATATGGTGGCATTTGCAGCAGTAGAAGCTCAATCAGTAAAATAGACTAAGCCTTTTTATTAATTGTTAAAATTATATCTACACCTTAATCAGTTTGATTTACTCACTGATAAGGTGTAGATTTTTTATCTACTATGTATTAATAGATAATTATATAAAACATCTCTTTAAGAAGCACCTGTCTTACAAGAAATTCGATTATGCAGAAATACAGAGAAAATAGAATAATATAAGCGGTGAGTTGTTACTAAAATTTTGCAAAAATAAAACGGAATTCACCGCTTTATTGTAGAAGATTAACCTCATAAGCAGGGTATTACTGTGCAAAGTTTATCACTACCTGTTTAATTTTTTATCGACATGATTTTAAAATTATGGATTTTATATTTTGATTGATTAAGGCTTCTATGCAACCTTATTCTATCGCTTGTTGATAGTGATAAAAAATATCTCGGTACATTCCCACCATTAGCTTACGATCATTTGATATATTGCCAAGTTCTTTAGCTAAATTGAATAAACCTGTTTTATGTTTAATTAAAGGGTTGTTAGAATAAAACATGAGAGTTTCCTTTTTGTTTAGATTGAAGTTTGACACTCATATTCTAAACAGGGAACTCTCACTTTTTAAGCGATTTATCAGATTAAGCCTGATCTTCTACACATTATTACGATTTTAGTAAGCCTGATGAACCTTCTGAATAATCCTTAGGTTTTTCTTTTGTAATCTCATTAATTTTTTCGTCTTCTAAATTGAAAAATTTAATCTTATGATTCGTTTCTTCTGGTAACAGAGTTTGAGAACCTTGAGCTAAATGAGCATAGAGCTTTTTATAATCTTCAGCTAGTGTTGAAAGTAAGTTGACAGATCCTTGAAAATGCTTCTCAAGTTGAGATTTTTGCTCTTCTTGTGAAGCTTTTATCTTCCTTAATTCTTTTTCTAATAAATGTTGTTTTTTAATATTACCATTGGTTGCTCTAAGAATAATTACACCAATAATTACACCTACAATAAATGCAACTACAATTGCAACCCAAATGTCACTTGACCATTGTTCCATTATTTTTCTCCTACTTATGAACAAAATATATTTTTATTTTCTATCATGTTATCTTACTGATGAGAAGATAAAATCTTAATAATTAACTAACTTTCTTTAAAATCTGCTTATTCTTCACAAATTTAGTAAAAAGTTTTAGATTTTTTTAATCTAGATCTGTATAATATCGCCACCCTGTTTTTGTTTGGTTTTCCCACCATTCAAGTTTGGTCAGATTTTGACTCGAAGGGGTCGGACTCTACCGTATTAGGTAATATCCACAGAGGATATTGGGTTTAAACAATTCAAATTGGTATTTAATTAATGAAAACTTTTGTAGCAAAACCAGAAACAGTTAAACGTGACTGGTATGTAGTAGATGCGACAGGTAAAACTTTAGGTCGTTTAGCTACTGAATTAGCGCGTCGTCTTCGTGGTAAACACAAAGCAGAATATACTCCTCACGTAGATACAGGTGATTACATCATCGTTATCAACGCAGAGAAAGTTGCGGTAACAGGTAAGAAAGAAACTGACAAAATCTACTACTGGCACACTGGCTATGTAGGTGGTATTAAAGATGCTACTTTCAAAGAAATGATTGCTCGTCGTCCAGAAGCAGTGATTGAAATCGCGGTTAAAGGTATGTTGCCAAAAGGCCCATTAGGTCGTGCAATGTTCCGTAAATTAAAAGTGTATGCTGGTAGTGAACATAACCACGCTGCACAACAACCTCAAGTTTTAGATATTTAATCACGGAGCATAACAATGACAGCAGCAAATCAAAACTACGGCACAGGTCGCCGCAAAAGCTCTTCAGCTCGTGTATTTATCAAACCGGGCAGTGGTAACATTACTATTAACCAACGTTCTTTAGAAGTCTACTTCGGTCGTGAAACCGCTCGTATGGTGGTTCGCCAACCTTTAGAATTAGTTGAGTTAACTGATAAATTAGATTTATACATCACAGTTAAAGGTGGTGGTATTTCTGGTCAAGCAGGTGCGATCCGTCACGGTATCACACGTGCATTGATGGAATATGACGAATCTTTACGTCCAGCATTACGTGCTGCGGGCTTTGTTACCCGTGATGCTCGTCGCGTTGAACGTAAAAAAGTGGGTTTACACAAAGCACGTCGTCGTCCACAATACTCAAAACGTTAATACGACAGTATTTACAACAAAGGCAGGAATTATCCTGCCTTTTTCTATTTATACTCTATATCTATTCGAGGATCGTATGCTCGCTATTATCTCTCCTGCTAAAACACTTGATTATGAAACTAAGATTGAAGGATTTACATTTTCTCAGCCTGAACTCACCGCTTATAGTCAACAATTAATTGATATTTGTAAGCAAATGACTCCAGCGGAAGTCGCATCTTTAATGTCTATTAGTGATAAATTAGCTAGCTTGAATGTAGCTCGTTTTGCCGAATGGAAATTAGAACACAATGAAAAAAATGCCAAAGCAGCATTATTTGCATTTAAAGGAGATGTTTATACAGGGTTGGATGCAGAAAGCCTTACTCACGAGCAAGTAGACTATGCTCAAAGTCATTTAAGAATGTTATCGGGTTTATATGGATTACTTAAACCTCTCGATTTGATGCAACCTTACCGTTTAGAAATGGGAACAAAATTAGCTAACGAAAAAGGCAAAGATTTATATCATTTCTGGGGTGAAATTATCACTCAACATTTACAGAATGCAATTGACCAACAAGAAGATAATATTTTGGTTAATTTAGCTTCTGATGAATATTTCAACTCAGTCAAAACTAACTTATTACACGCAAAAATCATCAAACCCGTATTTTTAGATGAGAAAAATGGTAAATTTAAAGTTATCAGCTTTTATGCTAAAAAAGCTCGAGGCATGATGGTGCGTTTTATCCTAGAAAAACAGCCTACACAAGTAGAGCAGTTGAAAGAGTTTAATTTCGCTGGATATTGGTTCGACGAAGATAATTCTACGGATACAGAATTTGTATTTAAACGTGAGGAACAATAATAGTGCGTAAGCTATTACATAATCCATTAGGTTTATTGATTATTTTATTTATTGCTGGGTGTACTTCTCATCTTGCTGAATTTAGCTTGCCTAAAGAGATTAAATTTCAAGATAAAACTTTTCAGCAAGTTACCAATAATAAATTAGATGAAATGCAACAATCATTGTATTTAGAAAGTCACAGTGCAAAAGATCCTGATAACTGGCAAGAAGGTTTTTTGCTATTTTTAGATAAGAATAGTGACGGAAAAACATTACAGGATCGTCTAACATTACGACAAAATATCTTCCAACAACAAGATAAGACTATCGCTTCACTGAAAATTGAGCAAGGAGAATTGCGTAGCCAAATTATTTATCCGCCTACAGAGCGTTTTAATGATATTCAGTTAGAGGTTTCTCGCGGGCAAAATTCCCAATGTGGGTATAGCCAAATGCAGTTCTCTAACAAGCGGTCAGTTACTGGGAATAATTTGCAAAATTTAGCGATGTATCAGACTGAATTAATCAGTCTTGCAGAGCAACTATCTGTAATGCCTTGGATTATTGAGTGTAAATAAATGGAAAAAGATTATACAAAACAAGTTAATCGAGCAGCAACTTTAGCTATTACCGTCGCTTCAATTCTTATTGTTGTGAAAGCTTTTGCATGGTGGAAAACAGAATCCATGGCAATCCTTGCCGCAATGACCGATTCTCTTGTCGATTTATTTGCATCTTTAACTAACATGGCGATTTTACGCTTTGCACTACGTCCTGCTGATGAAAACCATACATTCGGACATGGTAAAGCTGAATCTCTTGCTGCACTGATACAAAGTGCCTTTATTACTGGTTCAGCCGCCTTCTTACTTTTACAAGGTGTACAACGCTTTACCTCTCCTCAATTTGTGAAAAGCAGTGAGTTAGGGATTGCTATCAGTATTATTTCTGTCTTGCTTACTGCAATCCTTGTGATCTATCAACGAAAAGTAGTTAAAGAAACAAATAGCCCAGCTATTCAAGCTGATTGTTTACATTATCAAACAGACCTTTATATGAATACCGCGATTCTTGTTGCAATGGTATTGAATTTGAATGGATTCATCTATGCAGATGCAATATTTGCGATCGGTATCGCATTTTATATCTTATATAATGCTGGGAAAATGCTATGGGAGGCCATGCAATCTTTATTAGATCAAGCACTTCCACAAGAAGAGGTAGATAAGGTTTGGAATATTGCATTAGAACACCCCGGTATTATTAGTATTCACGACGTTAAAACACGTAGAGCAGGTGCAATTCGTTTTTTCCAATTACATTTAGAACTTGATGATAATTTACCATTAGTTGTTGCCCATGAAATTACAGATGGACTCGAACAAAAACTATTGGATGCTTTTCCAATGTCGGACGTTATTATTCACCAAGAGCCAACAAGTGTTGTGAAAAGAGAGCAGGCTATTCAAAAACAAGCGAAGGAATAATATGTATCAGGCAATTGCACATTTCAGCTATCAAAACTTTGAACGAGACCCTGTCACGTTAATTGATTGTGTATTAGAAGAATGGCGTATCAACGGACAAATTATCGGGAGAGAAATTGGGGTGACACATCATCAATCCGATACTCACTCTAAATTTCAAGTCAACTTAGCGATCCCTGAACAAGATAGTTTGCTACCGCGGTGGAATAGTGAAGAAGTAAATGAAATGCTGGATCAAGCTAAAAAGCATGGTGTGGTGTTTGAATATTTTGAGTTAGTTGGGCGAGATTATAATGCCGTTGAAAGCAGTAATCATCATTCTGCAGATTTCTATATCCTTTATACCACACACTTAGAAAGTTGTTCATCTATTTATAATGGTTACGATTTTTGTCCTACACCATTATATAAAATTAAGGCTGACCACGATCTTTATCGATCCCTCATTCATTGGCAAGAGAATTGGCAAGCTTGCGATCAATTACAAATAAATGGAGGAGCTTTAGAACAACACGCTTTAGCAGAAATATCTAACTATGACAGTGAATTGAGTTTACAGGGTAGAGCATTAGCCCAACAAATTGAAGAACAAAATAAGATTCCAACTTATTATTATCTTTATCGATTAGGAAAAGATGAAGAAATTGAACACAATAGACGTTGTCCAAGTTGCAATGGTGAATGGAAATTAGCAGAGCCATTGCACGATATTTTTCATTTCAAGTGCGACAAGTGCCGTTTAATTTCAAATTTGAGTTGGGAAGTCCAGTAAAAAACGTCTTAGCAAAAAGCTAAGACGTCATCGAATAAAGCAACTTAAAAATAAATTGAATTAAGCAGTATGCTGTTCGTAGGCTTGTAATGTGTTTTTCATTAACATTGCTACTGTCATAGGACCTACACCACCAGGAACGGGAGTGATATAGCTTGCTTTCTCTTTGGCAACATCAAATTGTACATCACCAATTAATTTACCTTCAATACGGTTAATACCGACATCAATAACGATTGCTCCATCTTTTACCCATTCACCAGGAATAAATTCAGGTTTACCAACAGCTACAACTAAAATATCGGCTTGGCGTACATGGCTTTCTAAATCTTCAGTAAAGCGATGGGTAACAGTCACTGTACAGCCTGCTAAAAGTAATTCCAGTGCCATTGGTCTGCCGACTATATTTGATGCTCCCACAATAACTGCGTGTTTACCATGTAAATCCACATTGGTTGTTTCCAATAATTTAATGATTCCATAAGGAGTGCAAGCTCTAAGTGTTGGAATACGTTGGCACAAACGACCTACATTATAAGGGTGGAAACCATCTACGTCTTTATCTGGCTGAATTGCTTCAATCACTTTAGTGCTATCAATATGCTTAGGTAGGGGAAGTTGAACAAGGATACCATCAACTGTATCATCTTGATTGAGTTGTTGAATAAGCGCCAGTAACTCACTTTCTGAAGTGTCTTGTGGTAAATCGTAAGATTTAGATTCAATCCCGATTTCAGCACAGCTTTTTCTTTTACTATTCACATAGACTTGAGAGGCTGGATCTGCACCAACCAAAATCACCGCTAACCCAGGCGATCTTTTGCCTTGTGATTGATAATCTAAAATTTGAGATGCTACTTCCTGTTTAATTTGTTTAGAAAGGGTAGTGCCAGAAATAATTTGTGCTGTCATATAAACTCCGCAAAGGTAAAAGTGGCGCTATTTTCTCAAAAAAATAGCCTTTTGGTAAGTGTGAATATCGATAATGTTCAAAGAACCAACATTTAATTCAAAGAAAGCTAAAAGCTATTGACGATAGAAAGAAAAAAACTATAATTAGTGCCATCTTTAGTCGGCGAGTAGCGCAGCTTGGTAGCGCAACTGGTTTGGGACCAGTGGGTCGTAGGTTCAAATCCTATCTCGCCGACCACTTCAAAGCATTCAATGCGCCCTTAGCTCAGCTGGATAGAGCAACGGCCTTCTAAGCCGTAGGTCATTGGTTCGAATCCAATAGGGCGTGCCATTAAATACCTTTTAAATCAATAAGTTACAAGTTAAGCAACAAGCTTAAATTTTGAGCTTTTGGCTTGGTGTGTCGTAAACGTGACCTGAATTTGCCATTTACAATAATTCACATTCTTCAAACTCAATAAAAAAATGGAAAATCAAGTAGAATCATATCTATTAGCTGTTAAAAAATTCATTCAAATAAGAGGAGGAAAAGCTTTATCTACAGTAATTGAATTTCTTCCTCAAGATGTTCAAGATTATCAAATTAGATTTGGAAAAATGTTAATTAACCCAGAAAATCAC
>NZ_JARIDQ010000075.1 GCF_029256985.1 Otariodibacter sp.
GCGCTGATTTTTGTGATTGGGTTGTATTTTTCTTAAAAATAAAGCCAAAGAATTTATCCTTTGGCTTTTTACTCATATTGAGAATTAAAATGGCATTTTCATTCCCGGTGGTAATTGCATTCCTGCTGTTACCGTTGCCATTTTTTCTTTTTGTAATTCTTCTGCACGACGAACTGCATCATTAAATGCTGCAGCGATTAAATCTTCTAGCATTTCTTTGTCGTCTTCCATTAAAGATGGGTCAATTTCAATACGACGGCAATTATGCGCACCATTAATTGTGATTTTAACTAAGCCTGCACCCGATTCGCCTGTTACTTCAAGTTGTGCGATCTCTTCTTGCATTTTTTGCATACGCTCTTGCATTTGCTGGGCTTGTTTCATTAAACCGCCGATGCCACCTTTTCCAAACATGATGTTTTACCTCATTGATTATAAATTTAAAAAACGCTTGGCATTCTACTTAACCAAGCGTTTAGGTGCAAGCGGTGAGATGCGTAAAGTTTTTTGCAAAACTGACCGCTTGCTAAATTTTTACAAGATTTTTGTTTTATCTCGTACTGCACCTTTGTCCGCTGATGTTGCAAAATAACCATAGACTTTGAGTGCAAAAGAGACTTCACGCTGACGGTTTGCAGGCTTCCACCCCTTCTGATCTTGGATTCTTCTCCGCTCTGCTAACTCTTGTTCATCAACCACAAGTTGAATAGAACGATTCGGGATATCAATGGCAATGGTATCGCCATCTTTTACCAAGCCAATTAAACCACCTGCCGCTGCTTCTGGTGAGCAATGCCCAATAGAAAGCCCTGAAGTACCGCCAGAAAAACGTCCATCAGTCAGTAATGCACAAGCTTTACCTAAGCCCATAGATTTTAAATAACTGGTTGGGTATAACATTTCTTGCATACCCGGTCCACCTTTAGGTCCTTCGTAACGGATAACAACTACGTGTCCTGCTTTTACTTTTCCACCTAAGATGCCTGATACGGCTTCTTCTTGGCTTTCAAAAACAATCGCTTTTCCTGTAAATTTAAGAATACTTTCATCTACCCCTGCGGTTTTTACGATACAACCATCAAGAGCAAGATTACCGGAAAGCATCGCTAAACCACCATCTTGGCTATAAGCAAATTCTTTGCTTCGAATACAACCATTTTGACGATCATCATCAACAGAATCCCAACGACAATCCTGTGAAAAGGCTTGTGTGGTGCGAATACCTGCTGGTCCTGCTCTAAAGAATTTATGAATTTCTTCATCTTTCGTTAGGGTAATGTCGTATTTAGCAATTTGCTCTGCAAGACTCATACCTAAAATAGTACGGGCTTGATTATTCAATAAATTAGCACGATCTAATTCGCCTAAAATCGCCATAATTCCGCCTGCTCGATGTACATCTTCCATATGGTATTTTTGCGTGTTCGGTGCAACTTTGCTTAAACACGGAACATGACGAGAAAGGCGATCAATATCTTCCATAGTAAAATCGACTTCTGCTTCTTGAGCTGCTGCTAATAAGTGTAAAACGGTATTAGTCGATCCGCCCATTGCAATATCTAGGCTCATTGCATTATTAAAGGCATCTTTAGTCGCAATTGAACGAGGTAAGACTGATTCATCATCTTGTTCATAGTAACGGCGACAAATATCTACGATCTGTCTTCCCGCTTGTAAGAATAATTGTTTACGATCTGCGTGAGTTGCTAAACAAGAGCCATTGCCCGGTAAACTTAACCCAAGTGCTTCGGTTAAGCAATTCATTGAATTTGCAGTAAACATCCCCGAACAAGATCCACAAGTAGGACAAGCTGAACGTTCAATTTGAGCACTATCCTCATCAGAAACATCCGGATTAGCACTTTGAATCATCGCATCAACCAAATCTAATTTAATAATTTGATCGGATAACTTTGTTTTACCCGCTTCCATTGGTCCGCCAGACACGAAAATAGTCGGAATATTAAGGCGTAATGCTGCCATTAACATTCCGGGTGTGATTTTGTCACAGTTAGAAATACACACCATTGCATCTGCACAATGGGCGTTCACCATATATTCAACAGAGTCCGCTATTAGATCACGAGAAGGTAATGAATAGAGCATTCCCCCATGCCCCATCGCAATGCCATCATCCACGGCTATCGTATTAAATTCTTTCGCAACTCCGCCTGCTTTTTCAATTTCAGCGGCAACCAGTTGCCCCATATCTTTTAAATGAACATGTCCTGGTACAAATTGTGTAAATGAATTGACCACCGCAATGATCGGTTTACCGAAATCATTATCTTTCATTCCTGTCGCACGCCACAAAGCCCGTGCTCCTGCCATATTCCGACCTTGTGTACTGGTCGCTGAACGTAATTTTGGCATAATCTCTCCAACTTTTATAATTATTTTATTTGTATCATTTAATGATTAAATGGCTATAAATTTTCTTGTACTTTCATCACATCAGGTAGTTTTACTAATTGATGAGTTAAAAGTGCAATATCTCTTGTGCTTGTTACTTTGATATCAAGATCAATAATATTTTCCGTTGTTTTGCTTTGTAATTCAGTAACTTCAAAACCTCTATGACGAATTACTCGAAGTAGCCTTTCTAAAGTTTCTGGTCTTCTATTTGCTTGAATAACTAATTGATATGTTTTCATAATTACACTCCAATATCTTCATCGATCATATCTGTATTACAGGCATTAGGTGGAACAAGAGGCCACACATTTTCTTCATTAGGAATACAAACATGTAGCAAGTAAGCACCTTCTGCATTTAATAATCGATCAAGCGCGTCAGATACTTGATTGGCTTTTTCAATACGTTCACCTTTGATACCAAAAGCAGAAGCAAGTGTAATAAAGTCAGGATTGTCATCAAGAATAGTTTGACTATGGCGACCTTTAAAAAACAGTGTCTGCCATTGACGAACCATACCTAAACGTTGATTATCAAGTAATACAATTTTGATTGGTAAGTTGCCTCGTTTAATTGATCCAAATTCTTGAATATTCATCATTAACGAGCCATCACCCGTAATAAGAATGACAGGATCTTGAGGGCGAGCTTTAGCGACCCCGACTGCAGCAGGTAAACCAAATCCCATTGTGCCTAACCCAGCTGATGTTAAATAATTTTCTGGCGCATAATGTTGCATATGTTGAGCAGACCACATTTGATGTTGCCCCACATCAGTTGTTACAACTGCATTATTAGGTTTACGTTGAGAAAGCGTATTAAGTAATGCCCAAGGGTCAATTTCTGTATCTTTACTATTTTCAATATAGCGGAAATCAAAGTCTTTTTTTAGTTTTTTAATATCTTCACGCCAAGGCTCAATATCAAGTGGTTCACTTAAGTAATTAAAGGCTTCGATCAAATCACCTCGCAAAGCAACATCTGCTCTACGTAATTTGTTAATCTCTGCAATATCAATATCCGCATGGATCACTTTAGCATTAGGTGCAAAGCTATCTAATTTCCCTGTGACACGATCATCAAATCTCGCACCAAAGGCAATCAATAAATCACTTTCTTGTACTGCATAGTTAGCCGCTTTTGTGCCGTGCATACCAAGCATTCCCATATAAAGTGGATTCTCCGGTGAGATAGTACCCAAGCCTTTTAAGGTAGATACGGATGGTATTTTGGTAATTTCTAAGAAGGATCTCACCGCTTGTACCGCATTTGCCATACCTACACCACCACCAACATAAAGTACAGGGCGTTTTGCTTGTTTTAGTAATGCTTTTGCTTGCGCTAAAGCGGTAGGATCTTGCTTAGGATTTGCAATTTTTTCATAAACAATTGGCGAGGCTGATGTTGAGGCAAATTGAACATCTTTTGGAACATCAACCAATACAGGACCTGGACGGCCACTTTGTGCAATTTGGAATGCTTTCGCTAACACTTCAGGTAATTCGTCAATATTTTGCACAATAAAGCTATGTTTTGTACAACCGAGCGATAAACCCAACACATCGATTTCTTGGAAAGCATCTGTACCAATAAAGTCACTGGAAACTTGTCCTGTAATTGCCACAATAGGAATAGAATCCAATAAGGCATCTGCCAGTCCTGTAATTAAATTGGTTGCACCCGGTCCTGATGTTGCGATACAAACGCCAGTTTTACCTGTTGAACGTGCATAACCAATTGCTGCAATCGCTGCCCCTTGCTCATTACGGCACAATAGATGATCCAATCCTGAATCATAAATTGCATCATACACTGGCATGATTGCTCCACCTGGATAACCAAATACGGTAGTCACACCGTGAGCTTTTAAACTTTCAGTTAATAAATATGAACCATTCATTGATGTTATGTCCCTTACTTCTGATTTTCTAATTATTATTTGGTAGAAATGTTACTCATAGCATAGTTTGCTATACTTTTAAACTATTTGATAAAAATTTATTGTAAAAGCTTGAAATTTATTCAGATGCTACAATTTAATAATACAAGAAAAGGAGAATTGTAAGTTATGCCATTATTTATTTTTTTATTTGGTCTTTTTTTATACGTTTATATTGAAATTTCGTTAATTGTTGCGGTTGGAGCATCAATTGGAGTATTACCACTTATCTTACTTATGATCGCCATTTCAGCAACAGGATTATGGTTAATTAGAATTCGCGGGTTGGTCACTATTTTGAATATTCGAAAAGAAATTGCTCAAGGTAAGATACCAACACAAGCGGTCATTTCATCGGTATTTTTTGCAATTGCGGGGGTATTGCTTTTAATTCCGGGCTTTTTAAGTGATATTTTAGCTGTCTTGTTATTAATACCTTTTACACGAATCCTATTTCAAGGATTTATACTTAAACTGTTATCGAATAAATTCAAATTTAGGTATTTTGGGAAGCGTAGTTCTCAAAGCTACTATCAACAAAATGAAACAACTTTCGAAGCTGAATTTGAACGTAAAGCAGATGAAGATAAATGGGTGAAATAACACGATTATAAAAGGTATTGTTTGATTGAAAAAATGGCATGAAATAAAATTCATGCCATTTTTATTACTGATTATTTAAGATTTCATTCATCAATTGAATATCAATATGGCAATAGCCATTTGGATTTTTATCCAGATAGTCTTGATGATATTCTTCTGCGGGGAAGTAATGCTCTAGCATTTTATTTTCTACCGCTATAGGCTTGTTGTGGCCTTTTTGTAATTCATCTAAGGCTTGCTTAATAATTGGTTGATCTTGTGGATCGATATAATAAATCCCTGTACGATATTGCACACCTTTATCATTCCCTTGCTGATTGATACTTACGGGATCAATCACCTTAAAATAAAAATCAAGTAATTTAGCTAATCCTATTTTTTCTTCATCGTAAGTTACTTTAACTACTTCTGCATGACCACTATTGTTGCATACATCTTGATAAGTTGGATTTAAGCTATTTCCATTAGCATAACCTGATTCTGCATCAATCACGCCATTGATACGTTGCATAAAAGCTTCTGTTCCCCAGAAACAGCCACCTGCTAAATAAATTTCTTTGACATTACTCATATTCAAATTTCCTTTAAATCTCTGTTCTTTTATCTTCTATTTTATATGCCTAAATAATATTACTGTGGCTTCAATAATCCAACCTACGCCCAAAGCAAAAATGATTGTACTAATTCCCACTGTTCCACCAAGAAAGAAACCAAAAACACACACAATCACTTCAATTAAAGTTCGTACGGTACCGACTTTCCAATTGTATTTCAGACAGAGTCCCACCATCAATCCATCCCTTGGTCCTGCTCCTAGTTGGCAAGAAAGGTAAAAAGTTGTACTAATCCCAAACACAACAATCCCGATAATCATAAAGACAATTCTTATCGTTAAAGTATCTGGAATAGGAATATTATCTACTGCCAAATCAACAAATATCGCAATAATGATAATATTTAAAATAGTACCAACTCCCGGGCGTAATCCTAATGGAATCCACAGCAATAGGACAATAACACTGACTATTCCAATTATTGTGCCAATAGAAAGACCTGTTTGTAATGCGATACCTTGTGAAAATACAGTCCAAGGGCTAGATCCTAAATTTGCAAGTACAAGTAGCCCTTCGCCAATACCCATTAATGCCATACTAAGACAAATAACAAATACTGCTGACAATTTAACTTGCCATTGATGATCAGCAGCCCATGGCATTTTAGGAATTGGAGATCTTCTACTCATAACGTAATGCTTCCGCTGGCTCAATTTTTGCTGCTCGATAAGCGGGATAAAGAGTACAAATTAGCGATAACCCTATAGAAATTAATATAATAATAGCAATTTGTTGAGGGATAATCTCAGTAGGTAACACCACGCTAGTTGGTAAAATCATTTGTAATACTTGACTCAAATTAGTCACCATTAACACCCCCAATATTCCGCCTGCTATCGCACCAATTATGCCGACTAATAATCCCTGTAAAATAAAAATTTGTGTAATTTGACGTTTAGTTAAACCTTGAGTTTGCAAAATTGCGATTTCTCCTTGTTTATCAACCACCATTAAACTAAGAGAAGTAACAATATTTGAGATAGCAACAATAATAATTAAGCTAACTAACAATCCCATCATATTTTTTTCCATTTTTACCGCCTGGAAAAATTCGCCTTTTTGCTCTCGCCAATCACTTATTTTCCATTTATCTTCTGGAAAATAATTAACAAGTTCAGATACCAAAAAAGGATCGGTTAAAAATACTCGGCTACCTTGTACATGTGTACTATCAAGATGTAGTAAACGTCCAACATCGCGTAAATTAGCAAATAAAGTATGACTAGCATCACTATTACCAAAATAGAAGTCTGAAATTGTAAATAAACGCTGAACAGGGACTCTACCAAAAGGGGTATACTGACTGTTTTCGGTAATCATTAAACGGATCTTATCACCAATTTTTAAATTAAGTTGTTCTGCTAATAAGCTACTTACCACAACGTTAAATTCTCCTTCAGGCAATATCTCATTTAGATTACCTATTCTTACTAACAAAGGATCATCTTGTGAACTTTCAACACCAATTAATTCTCCCGCATTAATCCCCTGCTGGCTTTGAATTACAACATTAGTTTGATTAATTGCTACTACTTTTTGTACAAATTTAGGAAAAACAGTCGGTTGATTTCCATCTTTTTCTAAAGGAGAGATAATTGCATGAGGCAATGTAGATAGAAGATTACGTTTTTGTGTTCCTTCTAACCCATTCATAACCGATAAAACAATAATTAGTGCCATTACCCCTAGCACAATGCCTAAACTGGCTAAATTAGTAACTAGGCGACCAAATCGATCGCCACTTTTAGAGCGCCAATAACGAAATGCAATAAATAAAGGGATCTGTAAACTCATAATATATTGAAAATAAGCAAGCGGTAAGAAAGTTGTAAAAGATTACCACAATCTGACCGCTTGTTTCAGCTTAATTTAGCTGTTTTAACTAATAACTTTAATTAACTATCTTAGTTAATAACACCGCAAGCTATTCTTGCACCACCACCACCTAAAGGGGCTGGATGATCGGAATGATTATCTCCACCAGCATGGATCATTAACGCATGTCCTTTAATATCATCTAGTTTTTTCAAACGAGGGGCAAGTACAGGGTAATTTGCATTACCAGCATGATCAACAATAAGCACTGGTAATTCGCCTAGATGTGAATCATCTTGCCATGGAAAACCATGTTTATTGGTACCATTTGGATCCCAATGTCCACCTGCACCTAATCCTAATACCATTTTGCCATCTTTCTCTTTTGGTTCACAACTAGCATTTTGGTGAATATGGAAACCATGTACACCTTCAGTTAGCCCTGTTAAGTTAGGGGTAAAAACTAAACCATAAGGTGATTCAGTTACCGTCACCACGCCAATATCAGTATTACCTTTTAGGTCCAATTTTTGTACTTTAACTTCTAATTTATCTGCTGCATTGGCCATTGAAACAGATGCGCCAAACAATGCAGCTAAAGCTACAACCAATGTAGTTTTGGTTTTCATATTGCTATCTCCTATTTTCCAGTTGCAATAAATTCTTCAATATTCTGTGCTACTTTTTTGACTAAAATCGTTACTGCAGAATCACTTGCCCACGCAATATGTGGTGTAATAAGCAAGTTTGGTAAGTGTTTTGCTGCTTCCATTAATGGATTGCCTAGTTCAGGAGGCTCTTTAACTAACACATCTAAAGCAGCTCCTGCAATCTTTTTATTTTCTAATGCTGATACTAGTGCAGTTTCATCAACCAAAGGGCCACGCCCTGTATTAATTAAATAAGCGGTGGGCTTCATTAGAGCAAGTGTTTGCTCATTAATTAAATTCTGCGTAGTTTCTGTTAATGGACAATGTAAGGTAACAATATCTGCTTGCTTTAATACTTCTTCAAATGGAGTATACCCGTCACGGACTGAACTTGCACCCCTATGCTCTGCATATAACACACGCATGCCTAAAAGCTCTGCCAAGCGACCTACTTCCGTACCTAAATTGCCTTTTCCAAAAATACCAAGCGTTGAACCTCGAATATCAGTAATTGGATAATCTGTATAGCAAAATTGTCCACATGTAGCCCAACGATCAGAAGTCACTTGATCTCGATGATAGCCTATCAAGCTATGTTTTAATGCAAATATCATACCGAGTACATGCTCAGGGACAGTGACACTTGAATAACCAGCAACATTTTTTACTACAATACCCAATTCTTTGGCTGCAACTAAATCAACATTATTTGTACCTGTTGCAGTAATAGCAATTAATTTTAATTTAGGCAATTTAACCATTAATTCTCGATCAAATAATACTTTACTTGTTATAACAATATCTGCATCTTTTACTCGATCATAGGTTTCTTTAGCAGAAGTACGATCATACTCAATCCAGTTATGTAGAACACTAGGGCGGGGGATCTGATGAGTTGCAGGTAAGCCTGTTCTATCTAAGAAAACAATATTAAGCATAATTACTCCTAACAATTTTAATGCCTGTTTTCTTCACTATACAACAAGCAATTGTTTTTTACAAAAATATTATAACGTTATTAATAGTAATAGTAGAAGTATATAATTAGTTTAATGTAATAAAAATAGAAGTGGGTTTACACTAGATTATTGGTAAAGATTATAGGTAGGAGATAGCATAAACTGCTGTATTAGATTAGTAATTTTTGGTGTAATGGACAAAATTCAGGCTGTAACACCTCTTAAAGCTATATACTATCTGTATTTGCGTGGATTGAAAGTGATGAATCAAAAAACTGCCCTTTTTGTGGTAAAAAATACATTAAAAAGAATGGTTATAAATCAGGAAAACAGCAGTATAAATGCCTGACCTGTAATCGGCAGTTTTTAGGTGGTAAACGTCTCAATAATCAAACTTTGTGGCAAGAATACACGCAAGGTAAACAGACTTATAAACAACTTGCTGATAAGTATGGATGTAGCCTAAAGACCATACAAAGACGGTTAGATACGATTGAACTTAAGTCACTCAATAAGTTACCTGCTCATGCAAATATCATTATGGATACGACTTACTTCGGTAGAAGCTTTGGTTTAATGGTATTTATCGATGTAGCAAGGAAAGTAGTATTACATCACAACATTATTCATTATGAAACCAATGCATTATATCAGCTAGGAATAGAATATATAAAATCACAAGGTATTGATATAAAAAGTATTACTTGTGATGGAAGACGAGGTCTTAACGTATTGTTCAAAGATATTCCTATACAAATGTGTCAATTTCATCAGTTACAAATAATTACTCGATACTTAACTCGTCGCCCTCAAAATATCGCAAGTATTACTCTGAGACAGTTAGCTTTAAACATAAAATCTTATGATAAAACAACGTTTATTCAAGATTTAGACTGTTGGTATTTAGCTTATAAAGATTACTTAAATGAACGTAGCCTCAATCTAGAAACGGGCAAAACTTGGTACACTCATAAGCGTCTTAGAAGTGCATATAGAAGTTTAAGAACAAACAGTGACTGGCTATTCACTTATAGAGAATTGGACGGCTTAAACATCCCAAATACCACCAATTCTCTAGAAGGGCTATTTAGTGAGTTAAAAAGGCAATTAAGTAGTCATAATGGGCTAAGTAAACAGCGTAAGATCAAGTTTATTAAGAACTTTTTGCTTACATACTCTGCAAAATAACCTGAATTTTGTCCATTAGAGACTAACCGCTAGTTTTTAGCCTGAATTTTGTCCATTACACCTAATTTTTCTATTTTAATCAAAGGACAACAGATGAAAATATATACTTAAGCCTTTCTAAACTGCTCAAATATAACTGAATATAAGTAAGAAAACCGCAGAATGTAGCCCAGTCTTCTGAGCTACATAGTTAGTATTACTTTTTAATTATTTTTTATTAGAAGAATCTATAAAGATCTATATAAGTACTCTTCCTTTAATTTCATATTTATAAGGAACTTCAGCACTATCATCAATGGTGACAAATTCCCACGCATTTTGTGTGGCAAGTACTTTTCGAAGTAATTTATTATTTAATCCATGACCAGATTTATATGCGCTAAAATCGCCCAAGATATTATATCCACACATAAATAAATCGCCTATGGCATCTAGCATTTTATGTCTGACTAACTCATCCTTAAAACGTAAACCATCTTCATTTAAGATACGGTAATCATCCAATACAATCGCATTGTCTAAACTACCACCTAATGCAAGCCCCATTGATTGAAGATACTCAACATCTTTCATGAATGTAAAGGTTCTAGCTCGACTAAGTTGTTGGATAAAGTTTTGAGCGGATAATTCCATCTTATAATTCTTTACATCTTTAGTAATTAAAGGATGTTGGAAATCAACTGTAAACTCTAATCTAAGTCCATTACTATAAGGTTTAAACTCAGCCCATTTATCACCATCTTCAACTCTTACAGGTTCTTTGATTCGAACAAACTTTTTAGGTGCATCTTGCTCTTCAATACCAGCATCTAGTAATAAATAAATAAAAGGACTAGAACTACCATCCATTATAGGAACTTCCGGTGCATTAACTTCTACAATTACATTATCAAGCCCTAAAGCTGACATAGCTGCACTTAAATGCTCAACAGTAGAGATCCTCACGCCATCATCATTTATCATACATGTACACAGAGTGGTATCGCCGATCATATCAGCACTAGCAGAAAAATAGACTGCTGGCTCTAAATCTGTACGACCATATAAAATACCTGTATTTGCCGGAGCTGGACGTAATGTTAAAGTTACCTTCTTACCACTATGTAAACCAATTCCTGTTACTTTTACCACTTGTTTAAGTGTTCTTTGTTTAATCATATTTAATCCTTTATCGGCCTCAAATTATCGCCGCCCATTTCTCATAAAACCAGGTATTGAACTTGGTGAGAATACTTGATTACTATCCACTTGCTGAGGCTTATGTGATGATTGTTGTTGCGATTGATGACCAAACTGGTTTTGCTGAGGATATCCACTTCCCATATTATTTACAAATGAAGGAGATCCCCCTTGATGAGACATTGATTGCCCATGTATATTTGGTTGTCCGCCAGTTATCTGCTGTGGAGCAGTTGCTCCCTGATTTGGATATCCTGTCATTCTAGGTGGAACAATCTCTTCTGGTTGACCAATACCTGTTGCAACTAAAGTTACTCTAATTTTGCCTTCCATCTCTGGGTAAAAAGCAGATCCAAATATAATTGCAGCATCTGGATCAGAGAAACTCGTTACATATTCCATAATCGTAGTTACTTCCGCAAGCTCAATATCAAATCCTGAAGAAATATTAACTAAAATACCTTTTGCTCCTGATAGATCAACATCTTCAAGTAATGGGCTTGCTACAGCCTCTTTTGCTGCATTTTCAGCTCGATTTTCACCTTCTGCAATACCGGTTCCCATCATTGCACGGCCCATTTCTGACATTACCTTCTTAACATCAGCAAAGTCAACATTAACTAATCCTTCAGAGGTAATCATATCTGTGATACCTAAAACAGCATTACGTAACACATCATTTGCTACGCCAAAAGCCTCATTAAATTTTACATTTTTAGGTAGAACTTTTAATAACTTATCATTTTGAATGATAATAAGAGAATCAACATGTTTAGCAAGTTCTTTAATACCTTGATCTGCATAATTAGCACGTTTTCTCCCTTCAAAAGAGAAAGGTTTGGTTACAATTCCAACAGTTAATGCACCCTCTTGCTTAGCAATTTCGGCAATAACAGGAGCAGCACCTGTTCCGGTACCCCCTCCCATACCTACTGCAATAAAAACCATATCTGCACCAGCAATCATATTTGTTAAAGCATCTCTGTCTTCTTCTGCGGCCTGATGCCCTACATTAGGATCTGCACCTGCTCCCAAACCTTTAGTTACTGTAGCACCGATTTGAATAGTATTTCTCACAGCACTACTACGTAAAACTTGAGCATCTGTATTTACTGAAAAAAACTCAACACTCCCAACGCTATCACTTTCTGGCTGGCTTCCAACCATATGATTAAGTGCGTTGCCACCACCGCCACCAACGCCGATAACTTTAATCACAGCATCTTGTGTGGTATCAAAGACAACTGGTTCAAACATGTTTATTCTCCCTAAAACATTAACTTCTTGTTAATATCTATTAAAAATTCTTCTTTATCCAACCGAATACTTCGAACGTTTTATCGAACATTTTGCTTACAATACCACTTCCTGGAATCGGCTGTTCTCTATCCTCGCTAGGAGAGTTATAGTGGCTGTATTGTAGTAACCCTAATACTGTTGCGTACTGCGGCTTATTCACATAATCTGTTAACCCTGTGATATTTAACGGATAACCTATTCTTACTTGTGATCCAAATACAGATTTGGCACATTCTACAATATCTTCGATTTGAGAACCACCACCTGTCAACACAATTCCTGCAATTAATTCCTGTTTTATGCCTTTTTGATACAATTCATTCCTCAGTTGAGTCAACTCATTCGCTACAACACCTAATAAATCTGTATAACACTGGGATGTGATATTAGACAACTGAGCTTTAGTAAAAGTTCTTGGCGCTCTACCACCTAACCCTGCAACTTCTATTTTCTTTTCAGAAAAATGAGATGGTGGAGTTACGGCACTTCCATATTGAACTTTGATATTTTCCGCTTCATTACGTGATGTAGTCAACATATGAGCAATATAATCTGTTACATTATTGCCACCAAATGGAATAACTTTACTAAATCGTAATGCTCCATCAGTATAAACAAGTACATCCATGGTACCACCACCGATATCAATTAAGCATACGCCAAGTTCTTTTTCATCTTCTGTTAAAACAGAATAACTAGAAGCCAAACCAGAAAATACAATTTGATCAATTTTTAATTTACTTCTCTCTACTGCATTCTTTAAATTTCGTAACCAATCATTATGGCAAACAATCAAATGAACTTGAGCATGCAAACGCATACCTGATAATCCTAACGGATTTTTAGTTGTTGGTAATCTATCTACTTTATACTCCTGAGGAATAATATGTAACGTTTCAACACCATCAGGTAATTTAATTGAACGAGCCAAATGAATAGCACTATCCAGATCATCAGGTCTTACTGCTCCTGATAATGAAGCAGACCCACTCTCATTCAATCCTGCAATATGAGCACCGGATAAAGCCAAAGTTACACCAATAATTTTACATTCTGAAATAGACTCTGCTTCTTCAATGGCTCTTTGTATTGACCCCACAACGGCGTCCAAATCAACTACACCACCACCTTGCACACCTTTAGAAGGACTTACACCAGATCCAATCACATTAATCACACCATCAGGTAGAACTTCACCAACAACGGCAACGATTTTATGTGTACCAATTTCTAGCCCTACAACAATTTTAGATTCTGCTACTTTTGTCATATTATTATTTATTCTCAAAAATTATCATTTATTTTTGGCTAAATCCTACTGAAGCACCATGTTCATAACGTAAATCGACATAAGATAAACGTTTTCCATCTGGAATCTCAATTTCTGGGAAAATAGTTACAAATCGATCTATCTTAGGTAACCAATCCCCTCTTCCTAGTCGTAATTCAACTTGATTATCTAACACAATACTCCAAGATCCTCTAACATCCATAGATATAGATTTAAGTATCAATTGACGTGATTCTAAATCTTTTTGTATTTTATACCAAGCTTCTAACACTTTTTTTGAAGAAACATCAGGTCCATATAATGCAGGAAGTTGCGATGAATCAAATCTATCTTTTGGTAAATCAAATACAACTCCTTGCTGAGAAACTAAATGTTCATCATTCCAGCGAGCAACCGGAGTATACTCCAATAACGTGATACTCAACCGATCTGGATAAATTTTTCGAACAGATACATCCTTCACCCAAGACAGAGTCAAGAAGCGATCTTTTAACTCCTGAATATCTTGTCCAAAATACCCTTTTAACTCTGGTTCTTCAGATAAAACGGATCTAATATCAGCATTCGTTGTAAACTTTGTTTTATGAGTCAATGCATATGATTTTATCGGTGAATTATCAAGTGAAGACAACAAATCACTCCATTGACTATAAACCCCATAAGCTACCAATAAGCATAATACTACAATAATAGGTTTAATAAAATTAAACCAACTCTTAGAATACTCAGGCTGACTCAAGTTAGTTCGAATCACCGAGGTTGGTTTCTTGCGAAACGCTTTCACCATTAGATACTCAACTCCAATATTTTCTCAACCAATCTTTCAAAACTATATCCAACTACAGCTGCTGATTTAGGGAAAATACTATGACTTGTCATACCTGGCGAAGTATTTACTTCAACCAATCTAAATTGGCCTTGTGCATCTTCCATCACATCAATTCGGCTCCAACCTCTACAGCCCACCACCTCATAAGCAGCCTTAACTAACTTTGCGACCTCTTGTTGACGTTCATTAGATAATACTGGGCAAATATATTTTGTGTTATTGGAAATATATTTTGCATGATAGTCATAAAATTCACCATCTGGAATAATTTGTACTGCTGGCAACACTTCACCATCAAGTACTGGTACTGAATATTCTGCTCCTGCTAAATTTTCTTCAACAAGTACAATTGAGTCATATTTAAGCGCTTCTTCAATTGCTAGAGCTAATTGAGATTCCTCTTTTACCTTACTTACCCCAACACTCGAGCCTTCGCTCGCTGGCTTGACAAATAAAGGTAGCCCTAATTTTGCAATAATTTCTTTCGAATTCACCGCTTGTCCACGTCTAATAACCACCATTTCAGCCGTTGGTAAACCTACTGCATTCCACAGTAATTTAGTTCTAAATTTATCCAAGGTAATAGCAGATGCCATAACTCCACAACCTGTATACGGAATACCTAATTGCTCTAACGCACCTTGTAATACACCATTTTCTCCGATACCGCCATGCAATATGTTAAACACACGTTGAATACCTTTTTCCTTTAATTTTTCAATTGGATAAGATTTTGTATCAATCCCTTCAACATCATATCCTAGCTGTTGCAATGCTTCTAGTACTGCTTTACCTGAATTAAGTGAAACTTCACGCTCAGCAGATTCTCCACCAAACAATACAGCTATTTTTTCATTCTTTAAATTCATTATATATAATCCTCATAATACACAGAGCAATATCTCACTCACAATATTTTTATCATTAATCTTTCCAACTTTCAGCTAAATCTCTAGACAATTTACTCACATTACCTGCACCTTGTGCCAAAATCAAATCACCGTCTTGAATTAATCGATCAAGTACTTCGCCCAATTGAGAGGTATCTGATACTAAAATAGGATCAACTTTACCTAAATTACGAATAGAACGACATAATGTTTTACTATCAGCCCCAACTATTGGTGCTTCTCCCGCTGGATAAACATCTAACATAATTAAAGCATCAACTTGAGATAAAACTTGTACAAAATCATCAAACAAATCTCGAGTACGAGAATAACGATGAGGCTGAAATATCATAACAATACGCTTATTTTCCCACCCCTGTCTAGCTGCTTTGATAGTTACATCAACTTCCGTAGGATGATGACCATAATCATCAATAAGCATGACTTTTCCATTAGGGCGAATAAATGAACCTAATTGGTCAAATCGACGTCCCGCTCCTTGGAAATCTGCTAGAGCTGCTAAAATAGCTTCATTAGAAATTCCTTCTTCTTTTGCGACAGCTAATGCTGCTGTTGCATTTAGAGCATTATGTTCGCCCGGTATATTAAGTAATACATCAATACGCTCTCCTGTTGGACCAATTACAGTGTAATGTCCTTGAAAACCTGTTTGATGATAATCTTCAATGCGATAATCAGCATGTTCACTAAATCCATAACTGATTACCTGGCGACCAATTTTACTAGCAATTTCCATCACAACTTCATCATCTGCACACATTACTGCTAAACCATAAAAAGGTAGATTACGTAAGAATCGGATATAAGTATCTTTCATCTTTTCAAAATCACCACCATATGTTTCCATATGATCTGGCTCAATATTGGTTACAACAGACACCATTGGTTGTAAATGTAAAAATGACGCATCACTTTCATCTGCTTCAGCAATCAAATAGCGGCTTGCTCCTAAATGTGCATTTCTACCGGCTGATTTAACTAATCCACCGTTCACAAAAGTAGGATCTAATTTTGCTTCAGTATAAATCATTGAGATCATCGCTGTTGTAGTTGTTTTCCCATGAGTACCTGCAATGGCGATACCATGACGAAAACGCATAATTTCTGCTAACATCTGAGCTCGTTGAATCACAGGAATGCGCAAATCCTTAGCTGCAATAACTTCAGGATTATCTTCTTTAATTGCACTGGAAATAACAACTACACTTGCTCCCGCAATATGCTCACCATTATGCCCTAAAAAAATCTCTGCACCAGCTTGAGCTAAATGTTGTGTGACTGGGCCATCGGCAAGATCTGAACCACTAATATGATACCCTTCGTTAAGTAATACCTCTGCAATCCCACTCATTCCAGCACCACCAATTCCAACAAAGTGTATGTGATTAACACGACGCATTTCTGGTACTAATTTTTTAATTTTTTCTTGGTAATTATTCATGATATTCATGAGTTTAACTATTCCTTTCAATATCTTTATGTTGGTTCAGATTTACAAAAAAAACTTATTAGCTGGCCATTTATCAATAACTGCAACAGCTATAAACTTTCTTCAATAATAACGTTAGCAACTCTTTTAGCCGCTAAAGGTGCTGATTTCAGCCTTGCTAGAATTGCCATTTCAGTTAAGCGATTTCTGTCATCAATCAATGGTGCTAATACACGTTGTAAATTCTCTGGCGTAAAATCAATTTGTTCAATAATAATTGCCGCATGGGATTGAGCTAAATAATTTGCATTTAAAAATTGCTGTCTATCTTTATGTTGAAAAGGAATAAATATAGCAGGCAAACCAGCCGCTGCAATTTCACTGACAGTTAAAGCGCCTGATCGACAAATAACTAAATCAGCCCATTCATACGCAGCTTTCATATCATCAATAAATTCACTAGCAATACCATTTCCTGTGGATTGATATATTTCAGCTACACCATTTAATTTGCCTTTTCCAACTTGGTGGCTTATAAAAACCTTATTACCTAAAATTTTAGCCACTTCAGGTACCGTTTTATTAATAACTAAAGCACCTTGACTCCCCCCCATAACTAATATATTAATCGGATAGCTCTTATTTTGAAAACGTTGCTCAGGGGGAGTTATTGTGAATAAATCTTGTCTCACTGGATTTCCTACTACTTCAGCTTGAGGAAAAGCAGTTGGAAACGCCTGTAAAGTTCTTTTTGCAAAATGAGAGAGCCAACGATTAGTTAGTCCTGCTACTGCATTTTGCTCATGCAAAATAATAGGTATACCACAAAGTTTTGCTGCAATTCCACCAGGGCCAGAAACATACCCACCCATGCCCAATACTGCATCAGGCTTATAATTTTTAATAATTTTTCTTGCTTGTAATACAGCTCTAAAAATTGCAAAAGGTGCAGTTAATAATGCTTTAACACCCTTTCCTTTTATGCCTGAAATCTGAATAAATTCGATAGGAATACCATGCTTTGGAACCAAATCTGCTTCCATTCTATCTTTTGTTCCTAGCCAAAGAATTTCCCATCCTTGCTGTTGCAATTCTCTCGCTACTGCAATCGCTGGAAATACGTGTCCACCAGTACCGCCAGCCATTACTAAAAGTTTTTTTGTCATATTCATTCCTATCTTCTATTTTATTTTTAGTCATCATCATTGAGATGGGCATGACCAATTTTTTCTAGTCTATTTTCGTGATCAATTCGCACTAATATTGCCACTGCAATTGCCATAATAATTAAACTTGAACCACCATAACTGATTAACGGGAAAGTTAAACCTTTAGTTGGGAGTAAGCCTGAGGCTACTCCTAAGTTCACAAAACCTTGAATAAAAATCCAAATTCCGATACCAAAAGCGAAGAATCCTTTAAATCGTTGCTCTAAGATCAATGCTTCCTTACTAATTTTTAATGCTCTAAATGTCAAAATAACTAATAAAGAAACAATAACTAAAATTCCTAATAAGCCAAACTCTTCACCAACAACAGCCATTACAAAATCAGTATGTGCTTCAGGTAAGTATTCGAGTTTTTGTACTGAATTTCCTAGTCCTCGTCCCAGAAGCTCACCTTGACCAAATGCCATTTGTGAATTCGATAATTGAAATCCATCTCCATAAGCATCAGCAAAGGGATCCATAAATGAAGTTACACGTTTTAACCGATATTCAGAGGTTAAAATCAAAAATCCAAAAAGGACAAAACCAGTTATACCTAAAAAGAGAAATTGCAATTTCTTGGCACCCATTATAAATAGCATTGCAAAAGTAAGAACAAATATAACAGCAGTACTTCCTAAATCGGGTTGTAATAATAACAAACCACTAAATAATGCCAAAATAGCCATGGGACGAATAAAACTCAAATTATGAGTTCGCATTTCATCAAATTTTCGAACATAAAAACTTGCAAAATAACAAATAACAGAAAGTTTTGCTAACTCTGCAGGCTGAAAATTGATGGGTCCCATTGGGATCCAACGTCTTGCTCCGTTAACATCTTTACCAATAATTAATACAATAAGTAAAAGAATTAATGAACCAACGAAAAAAGCAACATTCCATTTTTCCCATTGCATACTTGGAATTTGTATAAAGAAAGCAAAAGCTCCAATCGAAATGGTAACGTAAAATGCATCTCGCAATGCAAAATAAAATGGATCATCGTAGTAACGAGTACTAACTGGAATGGAGGCAGAAGTCACCATCACAAAACCAATCATCAGTAACCCAAAAAACAACCATATTAGTGTGCGATCATACAATGCATTTTTAGGTGTTAATCTAAACCACTTTACCCATTCTTGCTTTACTTTATCAAGCATTACGACTCTACTCCTTGTGCTAATTGAGCAAATACTTTGCCTCTTACCTCAAAATTAGGGAACTGATCTAAACTTGCACACGCAGGTGAAAGTAACACCATGTCTCCTACTTTTAATTGAGGACGAATTTGCTCAATTGCTTCTTGCATAGTATCAACTAATACACTTTGATCTGTTAATTTCACTAATTGTTTACCATCTCGTCCAAAACAATAGCAAATAATATTAGATTGGTTGATTAGCGGTTGTAATTCTGAAAAATCTGCTCCTTTACCATCACCACCCAACAATAAATATAATGTTCCTTCAACTTTTAATCCCATTAAAGCAGCGACTGTGCTACCTACATTGGTCGCTTTTGAATCATTGATCCAACGCACACCATCATGAGTTAGTACGAGTTGAAAACGGTGATCTAAACCTGTATAAGATTTTAATGCTTTAACAATACCTACTTTTGCAACACCAGCCTTTTCAGCTAAAGCTATTGATGCCAATGCATTCATCACATTATGTCTACCTGTTAATTGTATTTCTTTTTCTGTAATAATTGGTTCTTTACCGCTGAATAATATGCCTTGAGATAAATGATATTCCGCATCATTTTCTGCAAAACTTACCATCGAAGTGACCGCTTGATCAGGATAAGTCTTTGGATCTTCACCATTCATAATAATATGTTCTGCATTGTTATAAATTCTGAGTTTGGCTTGACGATAAGCTTCTAAACTATGGTTATAACGATCCATATGATCTTCAGTTACATTCAATACTGTAGCTGATTTTGCTTTCAGTGAATAAGTAGTTTCAAGTTGGAAACTAGATAGCTCTAACACATAAAGTTGATAATCTTGTTTTAATAAACTCAGTGCTGGCACGCCAATATTTCCGCCCATACCGACTTTAATACCAGCTTGTTTTGCCATTTCTGTGGTTAAAGAGGTAACAGTACTTTTTCCGTTAGAACCTGTAATCGCAATAATTGGAGCGGTTGCCTCACGGCAAAATAATTCTATATCACCCACCACTTCAACACCTGCATTAATAGCTTGTTGAATTTCAGGTGTCGCTAATGCAAGACCGGGACTAATTACAATTAAATCTGATGACAATAACCAATCTAGATTTAACCCGCCTGTATGTAATGGCACATCTTGAGGTAATTGATCTTTTCCCGCAGGATTTATTCGTGTATCAATCACTCTCACATTAGCATTTTTATCAGCAAAAAAATCCACACAAGACAAGCCAGTTGTTCCTAATCCAATAATTGTAATGGTTTTTCCTTGATAACGATTTTGCATTTTTTATTCTCTTATTCGTAAAATATCTGTTATATCTGACCGCTTGTACTAACGTAATTTTAAGGTAACTAAACCAATAAGCACGAGCATAAGCGTAATAATCCAAAAGCGTACAATTACACGTGGTTCTGGCCACCCTTTTAATTCAAAATGGTGATGGATTGGAGCCATACGGAAAATACGCTTTTGGCGTAATTTATAAGATCCCACTTGTAAAATAACAGAAAGTGCTTCAACCACAAAAACACCGCCCATCACAACAAGTAACAATTCTTGACGAACTAGAACAGCAATGATCCCCAATGCTCCACCTAATGATAATGACCCTACATCGCCCATAAAGACTTGTGCTGGATAAGTGTTGAACCAAAGGAAGCCAAGTCCTGCACCAATGATAGCAGTACATAAAATTACCAATTCACCACTATATTTCACATAAGGAATATGTAAATATTCAGCAAAATTAATATTACCTGTTGCCCAAGCAATTAAAGCAAAAGCCCCTGCAACCATAATAATAGGTACGATTGCTAAACCATCTAAACCATCCGTTAAATTTACCGCATTACTGGTTCCAACAATCACAAAATAAGTCAGCACAATGTAAAATAAGCCAAGTTGTGGCATAACATCTTTAAAGAAAGGGACAACTAATTGAGTTGCCGATGTATCGTGTCCGAGTGCATACAATCCAAAAGCTGAAATTAACGCAATCACAGATAACCAAAAATATTTCCAACGAGCAATTAATCCATCTGTATTTTTACGTACAATTTTGCGGTAATCATCGACAAAACCAATTACACCATAGCCTGTTAATACAAACAAAACAAACCACACATAAGGATTTCGAAGGTTAGCCCATAACAATGTACTTATCCCAATGGAAAAAAGGATCATAATTCCACCCATTGTTGGTGTGCCACGTTTTTTGTAGTGACTCTCAGGTCCGTCATTACGCACTTCTTGTCCAAATTTTAGAATTTGTAAGCGACGGATCACCATTGGACCAATCCACAACCCAATCCCTAATGCGGTCAATAACGCCATAATGGAACGGAAGGTAATATAAGATACTACGTTAAACGCAGTATTAAACTGCACCAAGTACTCTGCTAACCAAACTAACATTTGTTAATCCTTAAAAAGAAACATTAAAAAAGTGACACAAGGAAGTAATAACTTCTTCCATTTTTTGGCTACGAGAGCCTTTTGCCAATAATACAAGCGGTTGTTTTTGTTCTAACTTTTGCAAAATAATAGCAAGCAAAAATGCTGACATTTTCGCTTTATCCGTAAAATGAAGAGTAGGATCACCGCTAATTACCTTACTCTCATTACCAAAAGATACGACTAAATCCAATTCTGCTTTTTTTACAAATTCAGCAACTTCTTGATGACGAGTGAAGCTTTCATCACCTAATTCAGCCATATCCCCTACCACAAAAATGCGATAAGCAGGATAAGCTTTAAGTACTGAAACAGCTGATTTCATTGAATCTACGTTGGCATTATAACTATCGTCAATTAGCAATAAATCAGGATTAATTTGAACAGGATATAAACGTCCTTTTACTTGTGAACATTGCTCTAATCCAGCTTTGACTGTTTGTAAATCTGCGCCTACTGCCATTGCTAATGAGGTTGCCGCTAAAGCATTACTCACATTATGCTCACCTAAGTAAGGTAGATTAATCTCAATTTCGCCTTGTGGTGAATGTAAGGTGAATCGTGAACCATTAAGCTGTAACTCGACATTTTCAGCCCAATAATCTGCGTATGAATCTTTGTCTTGCCCCGTGTAGCAAAAAGACTGAATTTCGTGTTGACCAATCTCTTTCTGCCATTCTGGATAATAATGGGCTAAATTAACGATAGCTTTACCGCCTGATTTTAATCCATGATAGATTTCACCTTTAGCTTGAACAACACCTTGCAATGAGCCAAATCCTTCTAAATGAGCTGGAGCAACATTATTAACTAAACAGGCATCTGGTTGGGTTATTTCTGTGGTATAAGCTATCTCACCAATATGATTGGCCCCTAACTCAATAACTGCAAATTTATGCTTTGGAGTTAAACGCAATAATGTTATCGGTACTCCAAGATCATTATTCAAATTCCCAAAGGTATATAAAACCTCATCATCACAAGCGGTCAGTTTCTGCAAAATTTTTGCAGTCATTTCCTTGACGGTTGTTTTCCCCGAAGAACCAGTCATTGCTACAGTCTTAGGATTTAACTCCGCTTTCAACCATTTTGCTAATTGGCCTAATGCAAGTCGTGTATCCGCCACAATAATTTGTGGAATAGAGTCATCTAAATCTTTGATTTGATGTTCCACCACAACAGCAACACAACCTTGCTGAACTGCTTGTTCAGCATAATTGTGAGCATCAAATTTTTCACCTTTTAACGCAAAAAATAAACCAGAACTGACCGCTTGCCGTGTATCAGTACTGACTGTTTCAACACTAACTTGCCCATTACCAATCAATACAGACTCTAAAATTTGGGCAATTTTCTGCGTTGTTAGCTTAATCATAATTTATCCTAAAAACTTCTTAGCCCATTCTTGATCAGAAAAATGGTATTTTTTTGTGCCAATAATTTGATAATCCTCATGCCCTTTTCCAGCAATTAAGATGATATCTTTTGTATCAGCTTGGCTTATTGCTGTTTCAATGGCATATTGACGAATATGCATCGTTTCAACAACTTTTGGCTTCTTAAAACCTTTCATAATATCGTCAAAAATGACATCAGGATCTTCGGTTCTTGGATTGTCATCTGTAACAATCACTTTATCGGCATTTTGCTCAGCAATCCTTGCCATTAATGGACGCTTACCGCTATCTCTATCACCTCCGCAACCAAAAATACACCAGAGTTTGCCTTCGCAATGTAAACGTGCTGCCTCTAATGCTTTTTCAAGTGCATCTGGAGTATGAGCATAATCTACAATTACCATTGGCTTTTCTGCTTGTGATTCTTCGCCTTCACTTGATTGTGAAGCAGTAACTGATTCCATTCGCCCAGTTACACCACTTAATTGTGGTGCTGTTTCAATTAATTTCTCTAAATCATGACCTAATACAAGTAAACTAGCCAAAGCTAGAAGTAAGTTACTCACATTAAAAGCACCAATTAAATGACTTTCTACTGAACCATTACCCCAAGATGACTCAAATTCAATAGTCACACCTTGTAAGGTGTAATCAATATTTTTTGCCTGCACCCATTTTTCTTGTCTAATTTGTTTGTTTGGATCACTACTTACCGCAACTGCATTAGGTAAATTTGCTATCCAAGATAGCCCTGTTTCATCATCAATATTAATCACTTGGTGTGTAGTTTTTAATTCACTAAATAAACGATATTTTGCTTGTGCATACTCTTCCATCGTCTTGTGATAATCCAAATGATCTCGGCTAAGATTAGTAAAGATTGCGACATCAAAATCGAGCGACTCAACGCGGTGTTGTACTAATCCGTGTGAAGACACTTCCATTGCACAGAAATCAGCACCAAATTCAACAAATTTTGCTAGATTTTGTTGAACTTCAACCGCTGAACCTGTGGTATTCGGAGCTTCTTGGGTTTGACCATATAACCCATTGCCAATGGTCCCCATCACCGCAGATTTGCCACCAATTAAATTATGCCATTGCGCTAATAATTGAGCCGTTGTTGTTTTACCATTAGTGCCAGTCACCCCTACAAGGGTTAATTTTTTTGAAGGTTCATCATAAAAAGCATTCGCTAATTCCGATAATATCTTTGGTAAATTAGGTACACTGATAATTTTACAAGCAGTTCGATCTGCATTAAATTTTCCAAATTGACTATCCAATTCAATCTCAACCTGATCACTTTCTGCTTCGCTTAAAATGAGAATTGCACCTTGCTCAATTGCTTGTGGTATAAAATTACGACCATCAATTTTATGCCCTTTTAAAGCAATAAAAATATCGCCTTTTTCCACTTGGCGACTATCTAAAACCATTTGGTTTAACTCTGTTAATTCTGTCCAAATATCAAGTTCTGGAAAGAAAGGAAGTAAACGTTTCATTATTGCCTCATTCAATGGTTAATTTATGTCATTTGGTACTAACTGTCTTACAGCACTTTTCATTTCATCAGAGATATTATCTGGTTTAATATTTCTTACTTTTAGGGTATAACCCATAATACTTGAGAAAAGAGGCGCTGAAATAGAACCACCATAATATTTACCTGCTGTTGGTTCATTGATTAATACAACTAATGCAAATCGAGGATCACTTGCCGGTGCAAGACCTGCTGTATAAGCAATATATTTATCAACATACTCACCTTTTTCTAATTTACGAGCAGTCCCTGTTTTTACAGCAACTCTAAAGCCATCAACTGCAGCAAGCTGTCCACCTTCACCTTTTTGCGCTACACTTTCCATCATATGTACTACATCGCGAGTAATTTTTTCAGGTAAAACTCGTTCACCAATTACCGGTGGATCAACTTTTGTAATAGATAATGGACGATAGATACCAAAACTTCCTAATGTTGCATAAGCTCTGGCTAATTGTAATGGAGTAACACTTAAACCATACCCATATGCTACTGTTGCTCGCTCGATATCAGACCAACGTTGACGATCGCCATTAGTACCTCGTTCTTCTCCAAGCCCTAGTCCCGTATCTTTACCAAATCCTACTTTCTTATAGGTATCCATTAGTGCTGTTGATGGCATACGCAATGCTAGTCGACTTACTCCCACATTACTCGACTTTTGCAAAATACCAGTTAAAGTTAATTCATTACGGGCTGATACATCTTTAATCAAATGTCCATTGACTCTAAAAGGATGAGTATCAATAACTTCATCAGGATAAGTCACTTTATTATGTAAAGCGGTTAAAATAACAAACGGTTTTACCGTCGATCCCGGTTCAAACGTATCAGTAATTGCTCGATTTCTTGCTAATTCAGGTTTGAAATCAACTCTATTATTAGGATTATAAGAAGGTGCATTCGCCATTGCTAACACTTCCCCAGTTTGAACATCAACTAACACAGCAGTCCCTGATTCTGCTTTATTTTTGATCACTGCTTTTTTGATTTCTCTATAAACCATTGACTGTAATTCAGCATCAATACTTAATACAACATTTTGTGGATCATACTGCTTTTCATTACGAATATTTTCAATGATGTTACCTCTTGAATCTTTTCGTATAATCCGTTTACCATTCTTACCAATAAGTAGTGAATCAAAATTTCTCTCTAATCCTTCAATGCCTTTTTTATTTTCCACATCTGTAAAACCAACTAGCTGAGAGATTTCTTCTGCTAATGGATAGAATCGACGAGATTCAGTTTTTAAAACCATTCCTTGAATTTTTAATGCTCTTGCATAATCAGCAAGAGCTTCTGGTTGATGACGAGAAATATACTGGAAGCGACTTTCAGAATGGTTATATAATTTATTCATTAAATCTGCATATTTAAGTTCTAAACTATTTGTAAGTGCTTGTATTTTTTCTTTAGAAAGAATTGACGCTTCATTTTCTAATGCAACAAATTTAGATAATTTATTATTACGCACATTTTCAATCAAAATGTTATAGTCAATTCCTGTCGCTTTTGCTAGTAAAGACCAATATTCATTACTATCTGTATTGAGAATAATGCGAGCATTGTAACGTTTTTTAGTTTTATCAATTTTTTGGTCAATAAAATTATTTACTGATGACTGAATTTTACTGGCAGAGTATCCTGTTTCCATTGCCAAAGTACGCCAACGTGTTTTATCTCGTCTAAATTCAGCATCAAAATATTCTTTTGGATCAATAGTGATCGAGTACATAGGAACGCTAATAGATAGTACTTTACCATTACGATCTAAAATTTCACCTCGTGTAAATGGAAGTTCAGTGATACGTAATGAACGATTATTTGCTTCTTTGATAAGACGATCTGCATCAGTAATTTGCAAATAAGCACTTTGTCCTAGCAATGCAAATGCTAAGCCTGCAACAAATAGATATAACACCCAAAAACGATAAGGCATGAAACTTGGACTATTTTTGGATTTTTTATCTATAGTCACTTTTTCTGCGGCCTTTTTAGATTTAAATTTCACTGCCTTCTTCATAAATTATCTCACTAAAATTACTTCTTGTGACTTATCCACCGTCTGTAATCCAAACTTTATAGCAAAAGCATCAATAATAGAACGCTCACTGCTAGAATCTTCTTCTAATTGTAGATGTATATATTGATTATCTAATTTCTGATTTTTATAAGCTAAGTCACTTTGTTCAGCAGTTAATAACCTTGTTTGATGTGTTACCCATACGGTTGCCACTGCACTAATAACAACTAAAATTAATAAAATTAATGCAACTTTATTATGGCTTATTAAATCATCTAATATAACTTGTCTTAATGGATATCGCTCTTCTTTCATTATCTTCTCTCCGCTAATCTCAATACAGCACTACGTGAACGAGAATTGTGCTTAATTTCATCTTCACTAGGCATTATTGCTTTACCTATTGCTTTTAGTGGAATGTCTTTGTTTAAATCTTTTTCTAAAATTGGTAACCCTTTAGGTACAGAAATACCTTTGCTATTTTTACGAATAAATTGTTTTACAATTCGATCTTCTAATGAATGAAAACTAATCACAGATAATCGTCCCGAAGGTGCAAGAACATCCATTGCTGAATGTAAAGTTTTCTCTAACTCATCCAATTCACGATTAATAAAGATACGAATAGCTTGAAATGACCTTGTCGCAGGATGTTTATACTTATCCCTAAAAGGCACTGCATCCTCAATTATTGAGGCAAGTTGCAATGTTCTCGATATTTTCTCAGCTGCAGATTTATTATAGGAAACGATCGCTTGTGCAATACGTTTAGCAAAACGTTCTTCACCAAATTCTTTTAATACCCAAGCAAGATCATCCACAGAAACTTCAGCAAGCCATTCCATTGCTGATATGCCTTTTGTTGTATCCATTCGCATATCTAAGGGGCCATCTCGCATAAAGCTAAAACCACGCTCTGCTTCATCTAATTGTGGGGAAGATACCCCCAAATCTAGCAGAATACCGTCAATTTTTCCTAATAACCCTAACTTTTGACAGATATCTGGAATAGCTGAAAACTCACGATGAATAATTCGGAAGCGTGGATCCTGAATTTTCTCAGCTTCTACTATTGCTCTAGGATCTCGATCAATAGCAATTAATCGTCCATGTTCGCCTAATTTGTTCAAAATAAGTCTAGAATGTCCGCCACGACCGAAAGTACCATCAATATAAATTCCATCCTGTTTAATTGCTAGCCCATCTACTGCCTCATGCAGTAGTACAGTAATATGGTGAGGATGAGCATTTTCATTCATAATGATGTCCATTTTTAATTTATTAAATTATTATAGTCATGGCTATAAAGAAAGATTTTTTAAAGCTTCACAATTTAGCATTTCAGATGAATTGCCAACTGCTAAATCTTCAGCAATTTGATCTTGCCATTGTTGAGATTGCCAAATTTCAAATTTATTGAGTTGTCCAACAAGCACTATATGTTTTTCTAAATGTGCATGTTGACGTAGTGTAGGACTGAGTAAAATTCTCCCTGAAGAATCCATTTCACATTCAGTGGCAAATCCTTGCATTACACGTTGCACTCGTCGTTGTAACGGATCAAAATTAGATAATGCAACGAGTTTTTGTTCAACTTTTTCCCATTCTAATAAAGGATAAAGCAATAGACATGGTTGCCTAAAATCTACTGTACAAACTAGCAATCCTTGGTGATTTTCAATTAATTCAGTACGATAACGTGTTGGAATAGCCAAACGCCCCTTGCTATCTAAACTAATTGTATTTGCACCACGAAACATGAAGAATCCACTTAAACACTTAAATAAGGTTAATTAATTGAACGATAGATAGACATAAAATCTATCATTTAATTCCACAAAACACTACTTTTTACCACCTTTTACCACTTAACTCGAAATTTTATAGGTTAAAAGCTCATGGAGCAAGATTTTTATCTAATCTAAAAAATAAAAAGGTACTTTTCTAAAGTACCTTATTTACATAATCAAAAAATAAATCATTCAAAAAAATTATTTGGGAAATTACTCAACATCTGTGCCCAAATTTTAGTACTATTATGTCGATTATTCACCATAAATTCACTTGCCTTCTGATAATCAGATGCTTCACAAGCCATTTTGAGTCCCTGGTAAAAATCTAAGGTTAATTTTCTTGCGACAGGATCAGAAAAAAATAATGATGCTACTTGATGATATAAATCTCTAAAGCTATTTAAAATTAGTCCATAAACAGGTTTATCAGCTACGAAAGTAAATTTTCTGTACAGGTTATAATCAAATTCAGCAAAAAATTCAGCTGTGTCTTCTAAATTAGCTAAATTATCAAATATTGATGCTGATTTTTCAGCATCTAATTTTATTGCTTCAGGAATATAATACTCTGCCATTCTTGTACGTAAAGAAACAACATTATTAATCACAATTGGTGTAATAGATGAATCTAAGCTAATTAATGTTCCAATTATATTAGGACCTGCCGTTTCCCAAATATCATTTACTCTAGTTGCTTTACCATGCTGAATATTCAACCAACCATCACGAGCTAAACGTTGTAAGACTTCTCTTAATGTTGTACGAGTTACACCAATAATATCTGCAAGATCTCGTTCTGCTGGTAACTCTGAACCAACAGGAAAACGGTTACTCCAAATACTTTTAACTATATATTCTTCAGCTAAAGCCGCAGGGCTTTGTGCTTTTAATATATCCGATTTATTCATAGTTAAAATCTCAATAAAAGGTAAGTATATTAGGATAAATTCCTAAAAAATGTGACTTAATGCTCAAAATCAAATTTTCATCAATTAATTAGTAATATCATATATTACAGTCATCTCAAAAGTATATTACAATTCTGATACTTTTTAATTGAATTGACTATCTTATGAAATATATTGATGCATTTTTTAAAAACTTCCTTGGTCAAGCACCAAAATGGTACAAATTTGCCATTATATCTTTTCTAGTTATAAACCCTATTATTTTCTTTTTTGTTAGTCCATTTATTGCAGGTTGGGTACTTGTTGCTGAATTTATTCTAACGTTGGCTATGGCACTAAAATGCTATCCTCTACAACCAGGCGGATTACTTGCGATAGAAGCTGTTGTAATAGGCATGACGTCTCCTCATCACATAAAACTAGAAATAATGGCTAATTTTGATGTTGTTCTTCTTCTAATGTTTATGGTTGCAGGCATTTATTTTATGAAGCAGTTATTGCTTTATGTTTTCACTAAGTTAATTATTTCCATTCATTCGAAAAGAACTTTATCTTTAGCTTTCTGTTTGAGTGCTGCCTTTCTTTCAGCATTTTTAGATGCATTAACAGTCATTGCAGTGATTATGAGTGTAGGTGTCGGTTTTTACGGTGTATATCATAAAGTTGCATCTGGTCATAGTTTTGAAGATTCTACCGATATTACAAATGATGATAAGATCGTTAAGAATAAGAAAATTTTAGAACAATTCCGAGGTTTTTTACGTAGCCTATTGATGCATTCTGGTATAGGAAGTGCATTAGGTGGTGTAATGACTATGGTTGGTGAACCTCAGAATTTAATTATTGCGGCCCAAGCACAATGGAGTTTTGGAGAGTTTTTCTTACGTGTAGCTCCAGTAAGCATTGTTGTTTTTGTTTGCGGAATTACAACTTGTTATTTATTAGAAAAATATAAACTATTTGGATATGGTGATAAATTACCTCGTAGAGTTTGGGTAGTACTAACAAAATATAGTATTCAAAAAGAGCAAAAAATGACCCGCCAAGATCGTTTAAAATTAATAATCCAAGCTATTGCTGGTATATGGTTAATTATTGGATTAGCATTACATCTAGCTGATGTTGGGATCATTGGTTTGACAATCATTATTATTTGTACTGCATTTTGTGGTATTACTGATGAACATGCACTTGGAAAATCATTCCAAGAGTCGCTCCCTTTTACAGCATTACTTGTAGTTTTCTTTTCAATTGTTGCAATAATTGTGGATCTAAAACTTTTCGAACCAATCATTCAATTTGTTTTATCATCAGAGGAAGATGCGCAATTAGCTTGGTTTTACATATTTAATGGATTATTATCCATGATATCTGATAATGTATTCGTTGGAACAGTCTACATTAATGAAGCCAAAACAGCTCTAGCATCTAATGTGATTAGTCGAGAACAATTTGATTTAATTGCTGTCGCAATCAATACAGGAACAAATCTGCCATCTGTAGCAACACCAAATGGACAAGCTGCATTTTTATTTTTATTAACATCATCATTTGCACCATTAATTCAATTATCTTATGGTAGAATGGTATACATGGCACTGCCGTATACTATTGTTCTCTCAGTGTTTGGTTTTTTATCAATGGAATTTTTATTACCTTCACTCACTCAAATTTTGTTAAATTGGGGTTGGTTAATAACTCACTAACTAAATAGGAATTTTATGTTTAGCTATCTTAAAAAACTTTCTATCAAAAGAGGAGCTTGGGCATTACTTTTTGTAAGTAGTTTAATTCTGGAGTTAACTGCACTCTATTTTCAACATGGAATGGGATTAGATCCCTGTGTAATGTGTATTTACGAGCGTGTAGCATTGCTTGGTGTATTAATTTCATCACTTATTGCTATTATAGCTCCTAGATTTGCAACACTACGTTGGATTGCATTAGCCATCGGTTTATTTAGTGCAACAAAAGGATTGTTGCTTGCTATACAACATACCGATTATCAACTTAATCCAGCTCCTTGGAATCAGTGTTCACCATTTGTTGAGTTTCCTGAAACGCTACCTTTAGATCAATGGTTTCCATCAATCTTTAGCCCAACAGGAGATTGCAGTGCAATCAATTGGCAATTATTTGGTTTAAGTATGCCACAGTGGCTCATTATTGTATTTTCAATTTATTTGATTATTCTTATCCTAGTCACTCTTAGCCAATTTAAAAAAATTAATGTAGCAGGCAATAATAGAGAGTTATTCCGCTAATTTATAAATAAGCGATCAAGCGGTAAGATAATGACAAAGAATTACAAAATTCTTGTATTATCTTACCGCTTGTTATTTATGGAGCTACACAACTTTTCCTATTTCCGCTACAATTCAATTCATTATTTATTATTACGGTATATAAAATGTCAAATCATTCAAGAAAAATACTCGTTACTTGTGCATTACCTTACGCTAATGGGGCGATTCATTTAGGCCATATGTTAGAACATATCCAAGCTGATATTTGGGTTCGTTTTCAACGCATGCGAGGTAATCAAATTTATTTTGTGTGTGCAGATGATGCTCACGGTACACCGATTATGCTTAATGCAGATAAATTAGGTATTACACCAGAGCAATTAATAGAGAATGCAAAAGCTGATCATATTGCAGATTTTAACGGTTTTAATATTAGTTTTGATAATTATCACTCAACACACAGTATTGAAAATAAAACCATTACTTCTGAAATCTATAAAAAACTAAAAGCAAATGGATTCATCAAAAGTAAAGTTATTTCACAACTTTATGATCCTGAAAAAAATATGTTTTTACCAGATCGTTTTGTAAAAGGTACTTGTCCTAACTGTAAAGCAGAAGATCAATATGGAGATAACTGTGAAGTATGTGCTTCAACTTATAGTCCAATGGATTTAATCAATCCACGTTCTGCAGTTTCTGGTGCAACACCAATTATTAAAGAATCTGAGCATTTTTTCTTTGACTTACCAAGCTTTGAAAATATGTTAAGAGAATGGATACGTTCTGGTTCACTTCAAGCTGAAATTGCCAATAAAATGCAAGAGTGGTTTGAAAGTGGTTTACAACAATGGGATATCAGCCGTGATGCGCCTTACTTTGGGTTTGAGATCCCTGATGCCGAAAATAAGTTCTTTTACGTATGGTTAGATGCACCTATTGGCTATATGGCATCATTCCAAAATCTTTGTTCTAGAAAAGGCATTGATTTTAACGATTTTTGGAAAAAAGATTCAGAAGCAGAACTTTACCACTTTATCGGAAAAGATATCGTTTACTTCCATAGCCTTTTCTGGCCTGCAATGCTAGAAGGCAGTGGCTATCGTAAACCGACAAACGTATTTGCTCACGGGTATGTAACCGTTGATGGGCAAAAGATGTCTAAATCACGTGGAACATTCATCCAAGCAAGCACCTATTTAAAACATATCGATCCAGAATGTTTACGTTACTACTATGCTGCAAAACTAAATGATCGTATCGAAGATCTGGATTTCAGCTTAGATGACTTTGTACAACGTGTGAACAGCGACATCGTAAACAAGCTCGTTAATCTCGCATCTCGTAATGCAGGTTTTATTACTAAACGTTTTGAAGGCAAACTTGCAAGTGAATTGGAAAATCCTGAACTCTTTGCTGAATTTATTGCGCAAGCTGAACAAATTGCTAGTTATTATGAATCGCGTGAATTTAACAAAGCAATTCGTGAAATCATGAATTTGACAGATAAAGCGAATAAATATATTGATGACAAAGCACCTTGGGTTATTGCTAAAGAAGAAGGTAAAGAAGCTGAATTACAAGCAGTATGTTCAATGGGATTAGAAATGTTCCGTATCCTAATGAGCTACCTTAAACCAGTATTACCTAAACTAGCAGAAAAAGCGGAAGCGTTCTTACAAACTGAATTACGTTGGGATAACATTGATGTTCCATTGTTTAACCACACAATTTCACCATTCAAAGCGTTATTCTCTCGTTTAGAGAAAAAACAAATTGATGCAGTAATTGAAGAAACCAAAATATTATTTGCTGAAGCAAACAAAAAAGAGGAAAAGATGACTGAAACTAAAGTAACTAATGTAGAACCAATTGCCCCTGAAATTACTATTGATGATTTTGCTAAATTAGATCTACGTGTTGCAAAAGTACTTAAATGTGAGTCTGTGCCAAAATCAAACAAACTATTACGTTTTGAATTGGATCTTGGTGATCATACTCGTCAAGTATTCTCTGGGATTAAAGCTGCTTACAATAATCCAGAAGAATTAGAAGGTCGTTTTGTGGTTATGATCGCGAATTTAGCTCCACGTCAAATGTCTTTTGGGCTTTCTGAAGGAATGATTTTATCAGCAGGCACAGGCGGTGCAGATTTATTCTTACTTTCAGCGGATTCTGGCGTTACCGCTGGTATGCAAGTGAAATAGGAGAAACTATGTTGCAACAAACGCTTTGTATTATCAAACCCGATGCAACTAATCGCCATTTAATCGGGGAAATTCTTGCTCATTTAGAGAAAAATAACCTAGCGATTAAGGCATTAAAAATGCTTCAATTAACAAAGCCTCAAGCAGAAGGATTCTATGCAGAGCATCAAGGCAAATCATTTTTTGAGCCTTTAGTTGAATCTATGCTCAAAGCTCCGATTGTCGTTGCGGTGTTAGAGGGAGAAAATGCAATTAGCTATTATCGTAATCTTATCGGTGCAACCGATCCTGAAAAAAGAGAAAAAGGCACAATTCGCGATCTCTATGCTTTGAGTTACCGAGAAAATTCAGTGCATGGCTCTGATTCGGAAGATTCCGCCAAACGAGAAATTGCTTATTTCTTTACTAAAAATGAGATTGTGTAATTTCATAAAATGATAAAAAATCCTTTTTTGATAGCAAACAAAAAAGGATTTTTTTCTTAATGAATAATGTAGATTTTCTTGATTAAAAAGCAGTAGAATTTAACTTATTTTCACCTTGAATATAAAAAATGCTCAGTTTATCAGCCGATAATATTCTATTAAATCAATATGCAAAAAATAAGCAGGAAGCTATTCATCTAATTGCACATCAATTAGTACAACACGGAAATGTTGAATTTGGCTATGAAAGTGGAATGATTAACAGAGAAAATCAGATTTCTACTTTTTTAGGTAATGGCATCGCCGTTCCTCACGGAACGCTAGAAACCCGTCATTTAGTCAAAAAAACAGGCATACAAATTATGCAGTTTCCTGAAGGTGTTGAGTGGGAAGCAGGAAATATTGCCTATGTTGTCATTGGTATTGCGGCTAAATCTGATGAACATCTTACTATTCTACAGCAATTAACATCCATCTTAAATGATGAATGCATTACTCAAAAACTTGCTAAAGTTAATGATATTGATGAATTTATCGCATTATTTAATGGTTCAAAAGTATTGCCTATCATTGATGCCGATCTCATCTCGTTTAATGAAAATACAACTAGCCTTATTACACTTTCTGCAATGAATGCAGAGAAACTTGCGGAAAAAGGTTATGTTGATACACAATTTATACAATCAGTTATTACCGCCCAACCACTTAAGATCACAGATAATTTATTTATCGTTGATAGTGAAGAAGGTAATCAAGCGAATGGAATTGCGGTTGTTAAAGGTAAAGAAAACAAAATTCTTATTACCTTTTCTCATATTGATCAAAGTCTAAAACCTCAATGGGAAAAATTACTCAATAAAGAAGTATATAAGCAACTGTTCACTTTTGAAAAAAAGTCTCAATTTGTCAAGTTTTTTACAGAAAAACTAGTCTCACAAGCGGTCAGTTCTAAAAAGAAAATTGTAAATCCTCACTCTGTTGAAAAAACTTTTACGATTCATAATCAGTATGGTTTACATATTCGCAATAGTACAATTTTAGTAAATCTCATCAAAGGATATGATGTAAAAGTAAAAGCTCAGAATATTGATACCAAAAGTCCTCTCGTCAGTACAGAAAGTTTAATGAATATCCTTTCTCTTGGTGTTCAAAAAGGACAACATTTAAGATTTGTTGCCATAGGAAAAGATGCTCAAGTTGTGCTAGAAGAAATTGGCAAGGCTATTGATAGTGGTTTAGGAGAAGAATAGATGAAAGAGCTTTTACGAATATTAAGCGTCACTTTCAATCCTGCATTAGATTTAGTTGGACAAGTATCACATATTCAATTAGGTGAACTGAATCGTATTGAAACACTTGGATTATACCCTTCTGGTAAAGGTGTTAATGTTGCAAAAGTTTTAGCAGATTTAGCGATTCCCATAACCGCAACTGGTTTTTTAGGTAAAGATAATCAAAGTGATTTTGCCCAGTTATTTGAACAAAATAATATTGATGATTTATTTTATCGAGTATCAGGCAAAACACGCATCAATGTAAAAATTACAGCAAGTAAATCAAACGTCACAGAACTCAATTTTCAAGGCTTTGAAGTTCAATCACAAGATTGGGAGCAATTTATCGCTCAATCAACATCTTGGCATAACTATTTTGATCTTATTGCTGTGTGTGGTTCTTTACCCAAAGGGATTGAAATATCTCAATTTTCTAGTTGGCTATCTAACTTGAAATCTCAAGGACTAAAAATCATATTAGACAGTAGTCACGCTGCGTTATCCGAAGGAATCAAAATAAAACCTTGGCTGATTAAACCAAATCAGAAAGAATTAGAGATTTTAACAAATCGCCCACTAACAAACCTGAGTGATATTATTGATTCAGCTAAAACATTACATCAAAGTGGAATAGAGAATGTCGTTGTATCTATGGGTGAAAATGGAGCTATTTGGATCAATAAGGACAGAATTTTACAAGCTACTCCACCTCATTTGAAACATATTGTGAGTACTGTTGGGGCTGGCGATTCAATGGTTGCAGGGTTACTATATGGAATTGCTCACCGATGGAATAAAGAGGAAACTTTTCGCATTGCAAGTGCAATTTCAGCACTGGCGGTAACTCAAAGTAACGTAGGTATTTCAGATAAAACATTACTTGATAATCTTATACCGCAAATAAAGCTAACTATATTGTAACAATATAATCGTCATGTAATAAAAAAGTATTTTAAATTCAATAAATTATATTTATTTAAAAAGGAATTAACCAATGAAAATTGCATTAATATTTCCACCTCAACTAGGCAAATCAAGAGTTTTTCTTGTGAATGAAGTATTATCAACTGCTGCAACACAACAAGGACATACGATTGTTGAAGCTGAACAAGCAGAGTTTGTTTTGTTATTTGAGCAACAGATTCCTGAAAATGTAATCGGGAAAAAAGGTGCTATCGTTAATATAGACCAAGCATTTAATCAACCAGAAGAAACCTTATTGCAAGCGGTCAGTTCATCACATATTTTAACAAATAACAATGCTCAACAAACTTCACAAGATACCTCATTATCTAAAGATAAAATCAGAAAGATTGTTGGAGTAACAGCCTGCCCTACTGGCGTAACACTCACCTTTATGTCAGCCGAAGCAATTGCAAAATATGCTAAAACACAAGGATGGGAAGCAAAAATTGAAACATGGGGACAAATTGGCTCGGGCAATTTATTGTCTAAAGCGGATATTGAGGATGCTGATTTAGTCTTTGTTGCAGCTGATATTGATATTGATTTAAGTAAGTTTGAAGGCAAATTACTCTACCGCACATCAACCAATCTTGCTTTAAAGAAAACAGAACAAGAGTTTGATAAAGCAATAAATGAAGCTCAAATTTATTATCATAATGGTCAAAAAACTAAAACAAAGACTAAACATCAAGAGAAGCTGACAACCGCTACTACCACCGATCATTTCTACATAGATAGAAATAGAGTCAAAAAAATTGTTGGAGTAACTGCTTGCCCAACAGGTGTAACCCTCACCTTTATGTCAGCAGAAGCAATTGCAAAATATGCTAAAGCACAAGGATGGGAAGCAAAAATTGAAACATGGGGACAAATAGGCTCCAGTAACTTGCTTTCTAAAGCCGATATTAGAGAAGCTGATTTAGTCTTTATTGCAGCTGATATTGATATCGATTTAAGCAAATTTAAAGGTAAACCACTTTATCGTACTACTACCAATCTTGCTTTAAAGAAAACAGAACAAGAGTTTGATAAAGCATTAAAAGAAGCTAAAATTTATTAAGATTTATATTTACAATTGATAAAGCTAAAAGTGATGATTACTCTCTTTTGGCTTCTATTTATCATCCTCCCCAATTCAAATATATAATATTTATTTAAAATTAACGTATAATAACTAAAGACTATACCTAATATCTGGAGTGATGAATGAACTACCTAACCTATGCGAATGATACGCTATCATTATATTCACAAGCGATTACCCGTCTAAACCAATCCTTATCTGAATCCTTTAATCAAGCTGTTGATCTGATCCTCAATTGTGAGGGGCGAGTTGTAGTAGCAGGTATTGGTAAATCAGGGCTAGTCGGTAAGAAAATGGTTGCAACATTTGCTTCAACTGGTACACCTAGCTTTTTCTTACATCCAACTGAAGCCTTTCATGGTGATCTTGGTATGCTGAAGTCTATGGATGTGGTAATCCTTATTTCTTACAGTGGGGAAACCGATGATGTGAATAAACTCATACCTAGCCTACAAAATTTTGGAAACAAAATTATTGCGATGACAGGTAATCCTCATTCAACTTTAGCACAACATTCAGATATTGTATTAGATATCAGTATTGAGCGTGAAGCTTGCCCAAATAACCTTGCCCCTACAACCTCAAGCCTTATTACAATGGCATTAGGCGATGCATTGGCAATTGCATTAATTAAAGCTCGGGATTTCAAAGCAGAAGATTTTGCCCGTTTCCACCCAGGTGGTAGTTTAGGACGTAAATTACTCTGTCGAGTACGTGATGTTATGCAAAAAAAATTACCCATTGCAATGCTAGACAGTACGTTCAGTGATTGCCTAAATATCATGAATGAGGGAAGAATGGGAGTCGCTATTGTAATGCAAGATGAACAATTAAAAGGAATTATTACTGATGGCGATATTCGTCGTACCCTAGCAAAATTTGGCGCTCAAAGCTTAGAAAAAACCGCTGAAGATATTATGACTCACCAACCAAAAACAATTGTTGATACCGCTTATCTAGCTCAAGCAGAAGAATTAATGAAAGAAAAACACATTCATTCACTAATAGCCATCACTGAAGAAGGTAAGGTATCAGGTATTGTGGAGTTTGCTAGCTAATGGCAAAATCAAATTACATTACAAGGGCTGGTTGGCAAGCCCTTGATCAAGAGCTTAAATATCTTTGGAAAGATGAACGACCGAAGGTAACGCAGGCTGTATCGGATGCGGCAGCTTTAGGCGATCGGAGCGAAAATGCTGAATATATTTATGGTAAACGCCGTTTAAGAGAGATTGACCGCCGAGTCCGTTTTCTAACAAAACGTTTAGAAGCATTGCAGATTGTTGATTATCACCCTAGCCAAGAAGGCAAAGTCTTTTTTGGTGCTTGGGTGGAGTTAGAAAACGATCAAGAAGAAATTAAACAATATCGTATTGTCGGATGCGATGAGTTTGATCCCTCAAAGCAATGGATCTCTATCGACTCCCCCGTTGCTAGAGCATTAATCGGTAAAGAAATAGATGATGAAATCCAAGTTGACACTCCATCCGGAAAAAGAACACTCTATATTAATCGAATTTGGTACGAGAAAGAGTAACTTATTGTAGATAACTCCAACACAAGCGGTCACTTCCTTATAAATTTTCACAAATAATTTATGCAAAAAATTAGAAAGAAGTCACCGCTTCTATTTAGCTAATAGCTTGAATATTACCTTGTTGTAGCATAAAGCGTTTATCACCCTGTTCTTCTAGCCACTGCATTTGTTGCAGTTGTTCTTGAGTTATAGCAGTTACGAAGACCTGTGAGCCTGTTTCTCGTAATCTATGGGCCAGCAATGCACGTTTGGTTGGATCGAGTTCTGAAGCAAAATCATCAACTAAGAATAGACATTCACGAGATTTTTGTTGAATCAAATATTCCCCTTGAGCTAAGCGTAAAGCACACATCAATAATTTAAGCTGACCTCGAGAAAGAATATCTTCCACCGGAAATCCATTTGCTCTAAAACGAAAATCAGCTTTTTGAGGCCCTACCATTGTGTAACCCACTGAACGATCTCGTTCAAATCCTTGCAATAAAATCTCCGCATAATCTCGCTCTTTATCCCATCCTTGATGAAAACTAACTGTGATTTCTAATTCAGGTAAAAAAAACTGACAGGTTTTCTCAATCGCTGGTCGTAATGCTTCGGCATACTCTGCTCGCATTTGACTGACTATTTGAGCAAGTTTAGCCAGTTCAATATCCCAATGGCGTAACTGTGAGTAATCCCTAACTTGCGATAAAGCGGCATTGCGTTGTTTTAATAAACGCTTTAAATTGACCCAATGACCATAAAAATCAGTATGTTGATGAAACAGTCCCCAATCTAAAAAAGCCCGACGATAGCTAGGCCCACCATTGAGTAATGTAAGCCCTTCTGGCGTAATGACTTGCATTGGTAATAAGTGAGCAAGATCAGAAATTTTTTTACCTTCTTCACCATTTATTTTTAGTTGCGTTTCACTTTGACGATTTCGTTGTAAACCTACTGACCATTCGTGTTTAGCTTCTGCAATTTGACCAAATAACACAAAATGATCGTGTTCTTGATGAATAATCCGACTGCTAATGTGGCTTTTAAAAGAACGTCCATGTCCCAAGTAGAAAATAGCTTCTAAAACGCTGGTTTTACCGCTACCATTTTCTCCGACCAAGAAATTAAATCCATGACTTAATTCAATATCAGCAGAAACAATATTTCTAAAATTATTAATTAATAAACGAGATAGGGACATTTGAATAAACCACAAGCGGTAAGATTAGCTAAAAGATTTGCACAACACGGTACACGTGGAAAGAAAGGTCACAAATATTGCGACCTTCTATATCTATAAAAATTACAAACGCATTGGCATAATCACATATTCAGCCGTGCTGTTATCGCAATCTTCAATCAAGCAACTTGAACTCGCATCCACAAGATTAATGCGAATACGTTGGCATTTAAGTGTGTTAATCACATCAAGCAAGTAATTCACATTGAATCCTATTTCCATCTCAACGTTATCATAGGATACGTCTATAATTTCTTCTGCTTCTTCTTGCTCAGGATTATTGGCGGTGAGTTTTAATAGATTATGACTAAGTGCTAGTCTTACGCCTTTGAATCTTTCATTAGAAAGAATGGCTGCACGCACCAATGCACGTTTTAATTGCTCTGCATCTGCCTCTAAAATACGATCAGCATTACGAGGGAACACTCGGCGATAATCAGGGAAACGACCATCAATAAGTTTTGAGGTAAAGACAACGCCATTCATTGAAACACGCAAGTTATTTGAACCAATTTCTAAACGAACAGGTTCATCACTCGAATTAATTAAACGAGATAGTTCTAAAACCGCTTTACGTGGAACAATGACCGAGTGAGCTAATAATTCTTGATTTAACGGCATGGTACAAACCGCTAAACGATGGCCATCTGTTGCAATTGTTCGAAGTAAATTACCCTCAGTCTCAAATTTCATTCCATTTAAGAAATAGCGTGCATCTTGGTTTGCCATCGAAAATTGCGTTGCCTCAATTAAACGAGCTAACGTTGCTTGATTGATTGTAAAATCAACTTCTGCATTCCAATCCATTAGATTTGGATAATCGGAAGCAGGTAATGTCGCTAAGCTAAATTTACTTCTGTCTGCACGAATTAAAGCGCGATCTTCTTCAAACAAAATAGAAATAACACTATCTTCAGGCAATGTTCGACAAATATCTAAAAATTTCTTAGCTGGAATAGTAAATTTTTGTTCAGAACTGACCGCTTCATATAATTCTGCTTGAGTAGTCAGCTCAACTTCAAGATCGGTTCCTGTCAAAAAAAGATAATTGTCTTTAATTTCAAGTAAAATATTATTAATAACAGGTAAAGTCGGGCGACTAGTCAATACCGCACAGACCTGTTGTAAGGGCTTAAGCAACTGTTCACGGGTAATAGTAAATTGCATAACAATTCCTTAGGACGATAATTTACGGGTTAAATTGATATAATCTTCTTGGATATTTGAATCCGTATCACGCAATTCATTGATTGTCTTACAAGCATGCATTACTGTTGTATGATCTCTTCCACCAAATTCACGTCCAATTTCAGGTAAACTGTGATTAGTTAATTCTTTTGCTAATGTCATCGCAATTTGACGTGGACGAGCAATAGAGCGTGTACGGCTCTTAGATTTTAGATCAGACATTTTTATATTGTAATATTCAGCCACTGTTTTTTGAATATTTTCGATCGTGATCAAATGATCGTATGAAGCAATAAGATCTTTTAATGATTCTCTTACCGCATCAATTGTGATTGGGCGATCTTTAAATTTACTCCAAGCGATCGCTCGGTTTAATGCCCCTTCTAATTCTCTCACGTTTGTTCTTAATTTTTGAGCTAAGAAAAAGGCAACATCTTCTGCTAAGAATACATCTCGCTCTTCTGCTTTTTTCATCAAAATTGCTACACGTGTTTCAAGTTCTGGTGGCTCAATTGCAGCGTTAACTCCCCAACTTAATCGTGAGCGAATACGTTCCTCAATGTTTTCAATATTTTTAGGAAAAACATCTGAGGTCACAATAATTTGTTTGCTACGTTCAAATAATGAATTAAAAGTATGGAAAAACTCTTCTTGAGTCACTTCTTTATTGGCAAAGAATTGAATATCATCAATCATTAATACATCAAGAGAACGATAAAATTTCTTGAAACTTTCAATGGTATTCGCTTTAATCGCTTTCACCATATCTTGAACAAATCTTTCTGAATGAATATAAACAACTTTTGCATTTGGATTTTGCTTGAGAATTTCATTACCAATTGCATGTAATAAGTGAGTTTTACCTAAACCTGTTCCACCATATAATGAAAAAGGATTACAGTGACTTTCCCCTGGATTTGCAGCAACTTGTTGAGCAACCGCTTTAGCCAGCTGATTTGATTTACCTTGAACAAAGTTGTCAAAATTGAGCTTTTCATTCAATCCTGATCTAATATTATGCGTGATTTCCGCTTCAACTATTTTTTCAGCATTTGCTGGAGTATTTACCGGAGCTTGAACAGGTTTTGTGCCAACTTTAATCGTGACCTTTAGATTTTCATCTTTAGACAAAAAACGAGCTAGACCTACAATTTCAGTCATGAATTTATCTTGAACCCAATTTGCAACAAATTGGTTTTGTGCATAAAGAATTAATTCCCCAGTTGCTGTATCAGCCTGAAGTGGACGTAGCCAAGTACTGTAATCATTAGGTGAAATTTTTGAATGTAAATGACTTAAACAATCAGACCAAAGGGAAGACACAACTTGCTCCAATAAATAGTTAAAAAGGGTGGATAATGATACCTGAAAATGAGATGAAGGTCTTGTAAATTTTCTTTAGATTAAGAAAACTATTTTAGATATGAGTATAAAAGAACCAAGCTATAAGCTTGGTTCTCATTATTCTTGAAATTAGCGACGTAAACCTAAGCGTGCGATAATTTCTGAATATTTAGCAAGATCAGTACGTTTTAAGTAGTCTAATAATTTACGACGGCGAGATACCATACGTAATAAACCACGACGGCTATGGTGATCTTTTTTATGCTCTGCAAAGTGACCTTGTAAGTGGTTGATTTGAGCAGTTAAAAGCGCAATTTGCACTTCTGAAGAACCTGTATCTTTTTCATCACGACCAAACTCAGCAACGATTTTTGCTTTTGCTTCTAAACTTAGAGACATTTGTACTCCTAAAAAGTAGTTAGTTTATATTCATCAATAGCCGATCTCTAACTCAGCTACGACACGAATTTCCATTGTAAATTTAAATCCATACTAAATCAATATATTTGCTTAGTGGGATGATGAATTTGTCGGTTGTAAATACGCTTCTTTATTCGGATCAACAGTTTTCGCTTTGCGAATCAACGGCTCAATCGTTGTACCTTGGGCTAAAATAGAAAACATTACTACCGAGTATGTCATTACCAGGATTAAATCCTTAACATCAATACTATTAACAAATGCAGTCTTGGTTGGTATTGATAATGCCATTGCTAAAGCAAGTCCACCACGTAAGCCACCCCAAGTCATAATTTTTAAGGTATAAGGATTATAAGTTCTCACTTTTTGTAACGCTTTGAATGGTAACCATAAACTTATGTAACGAGAGAATAAACAAGCAGGAATAGCTAATAACATTAATACTACACCATAGATATTAAAATCAACCAGCAGTAACGCAAAACCAATTAGGAAGAATAGTAAGAAATTTAGGAAGTGATCAATCATTTCCCAAAAGTGATCTAAATAACGTTGACTTTGTTCTGAGAATCCAGAATGACGAGTCCAGTTACCGATCATAATCCCCGATACCACCATCGCTAATGCACCAGAAACGTGTAATACGTTATTAGCTAACATAAAGCCAGCAGTAGGAATAGTTAAAGTTAGTAGAATTTCCATACTCCCATCATCTGTTGATGAAATAAGAATGTGTGCAATAAAACCTAGAACAAAACCTAATAAGATTCCGCCAATCGCTTCGTGAAAGAATAAGCCTAGAATGCCAGAGAATGTAGCCTCTTGTCCACCAAATGCAACAGCAAAAATTGTTGTAAAAATAACCAAACCTACCCCATCATTAAATAATGATTCACCTTCTACTTGCATTGAGAGTCGTTTGGGTGCTCTTAAATTTTTGATAATCGCAAGAACGGCAATAGGGTCAGTTGGGGAAATTAATGCACCAAATAAAATACAGTAAATAAAGTCGATGGGTAATCCAATTAGATTTGCAATAGCATAAATGATGCCACCGACGAAAAAGGTTGATGCCGTTGTAGAAAATAGTGCGAAAATTGTAATTTCCCACTTTTGATCTTTTAATACGGGTAATTTAATCCCAAGCGAACCTGCAAAAAGTAAAAATCCCAAAATTCCATTTAATAAGAAGCTAGTAAAATCAACTTGTTGCATCACTTCTGTTGCCATACTGCTGATATTAAACCAACCCAACCAACCGAAAAATAATAATACTAAAGAACCAACCATCGCTGATGCAGTAATAGCAATGGTAGATTGTACTTTATCACTGATTTTACTTGTAATAAAACCTAGCAAAATAGATAGTGCAGAAAGAAAACAAATATACGCATAAATACCCATTTGGTATCCTTAATTAAATGAGGAAAATTATTATCAAATTCCATTAAAAAATTTAGACAAGAATTAAATCAAATTTATTACAGAAATGCAAAGATATTCAGACTTAATAAGATTACTTAGACTTACTCAATGTGAAAGATAAAGGTAAAGCACTCTTGCGTTTAAGCTCATTTGTAATACGGATTGCTGTTTCTGTTTCACACCCTGCGAATTCTCCAATTTCACGATAGGTCCAATTATAATAAGGATAATTTTTTGTCAAAAAATCAATACTTTGAATCACTCTATCAGAAGTTTTCAAATAAGAGCTTTTAGCTAAACGCTGCTCTGCTTCCCTTAACTCATTAGCCAATGTCTGTAATAATCTCTTACTTACTTTTGGATTTTCGAAAAAAAAACGATTAACACTTGTTGGTTTTATCCGAGTAATTTCTGCATCAACAAGAACTTTTGCACTACAGTGATATTGACTATCTCCAAATAAGGTTCTATAACCAAAATATTCATTTTCTTTGTATAGTCTAACTAAACTTTCTTTGCCATTATCTAAAGTGTGATATAACCCAATCAATCCTTTATGTATAAAATAAAATTCTTGTGCTGTTTCTCCTTGTTCATAAATTATCATGCCTTTCGATAAAGTATGAAAAGGTATTAGCTTACAAGCATTTAATGTTATTGGATTGATGTGCCTCTCCATTTTAATATTTTCTCCTATTTATCTTTAAATATTAGAATAATAAAACGTTACAAATTGTAAAGTACCATTATATTTTTTGCCAATACATATAATGATCATTATTTTTCAACAAACTGGTTACTTTGATGAATTAATTGAAAGAATAATGCTAGAGGAGGGCGAACATCTGCATCCTTAATACCATTCTCATTATAATGTCGAAAATCACCTTTTTTATTGATTTGATACTGTTCACCATTCGGCATAATTGCTACATCCCAATTATAGCTCGCACTAAGCAACCATTTGCGTTCATTTTCTTTAGTCAAATCAATCCCTTGAGAATATAATGTTAAAGGTGAGGTCATACCAAAGAAATGAGAGAGTAAAGTTGGTGCTATGTCTAAGTGACTTGACATACCATTATAAATGCCACTATCACCTTGCCAGAACATCAACATCGGTACTTTTGTACTCTGAGCATCAAAACTATTATCTGTAGTAGATTGTTGTCCAATATCTGATGTGAGCAAAATAAAGGTATTCTTATCGAGTCCTTTAGCAGTAAGACGATCCCAAATAAATCGCAATTGAGAATCCACAAATTTAACATGTTTTTCATTATGAATATCACCAATAGCCAGATCTAAATAGCTAAAGAAAGGCGCCGATGTTTTTTCCGTTTCTAACCATAAATTCCACTGACGCAACGCATCAACACTATCTTTGGCTTGTGGTAAAGCAAAATTTTCAAACAATGCCTGATAAATTGGATTAGCAAAACTATTATGCGAAAAAAGTCCAAACTGATAATCTAAATTCTGTAATCGAGAAATTAGAACAGGTGGAGATTTCTTAGTAAGAATTGCATCTACATACTTACCACTCAAGCTATAAAACAAACTTGCCACACCTGCCATTTCAGTATCACCCGCAGTATAATGCTGAGTGAAACGTCTAGAATGAGTACTTAATTCCGATAGATTCGGCATCAATTCTGGTGTAATCACACTATCCGTTAAACCAGATAAATTGATAAATAATAGATTAATATTATCTGGTTTATTATCAAAATGTAGATGAGCTTTTGGATAATTAAGGAAGAACCCATCTAATCGCCCATTTTCTTCAATAGTCTGATCAAAACTTTCTCTGTCTATCAATCCATGTTTTTCTAAGAAACTACGAGCTGTCATTGGGTAAGAAAGAGGGTAATTCGCTCGTTGTGCAGTTACTGGACGGTACAACGACATATCGGCAAAGGCATAAAATAAATGAGTACCCATAAAGGCAAGTAAGAAGAAAGTAGCAACGTATTTTCCCCATTTTTGACGATTAAAACTACGTAGCTTTTGCCAACACCATCGTGAATAAAGCATTTCGGCTAACAATATCAACGGCATAGGCACAAATAATAATTGCCATTGGCGAGAAAGCTCACTTTCATCTGGATTAACCAGTAAATCCCACACAAGCGGTGAAAGATGCAAATAGAACTGCTTAAAGACTTCGGTATCAACCAATAACATTGTCATACCGATAGTCGCTACAACGACCGAAAGCCCTCTAAATGTCCTTGTATTACCAATAACAAAACTTAGAGGGAATAGTAATAACAGATAAAAGGCAAAAACAACAAAACTAAAATGACCGAATAGACTCAAGAAAAAATAAAGTTTTCCAAGTAGCGTATTCGGCCAATCGGCATTAAAGGCATATCGAGAAGATAGCGATAATGCAATAACAATATTAAATAGTGCAAACCAATGCCCCCAAACAATACGACGAGAGGTTTCCTCTCGGTATTGCAATGAATTTTTAGGTAAAAGGCGTTGGATTAAACTAAGCATTTTATTTTGCTGACTTTAACGAATTTTTTAATGCACTACAAAAAGCGTCACTTAATACTTCTTGTTGTTGCGGATTTTTAATATTGGTGACTAAAATATTAGTCACCATATTGCCTAATGCCATTAGGGATAAATCAACAGGGGCTTTATGCTTTTCTAGCGTAATAATTAAATCACTTAATAGTGCTTCAACCTGTTTGTCCTGATATTTTGATTTACTTGCCATCTATTCTTATCTCATAGTGAAAATTACGCAAATAGTACCACAAAATAAATAAATACGCTGAAAACAAGCGGTCAGATCTTGTGAATTATTTGCAAAAAATGTTGTTTAAGTGACCGCTTACGCTATTTTACTGCAACCATTGATCCAAAATTAAAGCATTGAAACCATAATTCCGTTTTCTCAAATCCCGCTTGTTTAAGACGTTCCTTGTGAGTTTGAATCGTATCTGTTCGCATCACATTTTCTAATGCATTACGTTTTTGGCTCACTTCCAATTCACTATACCCATTCGCTCGTTTAAAAGTATGGTGCAAGTCGATCAGTAATTCGTTCATCTGATTATCACTAAAGGTAAATTTTTCAGATAATACCAATACACCATTAGGATTCATTCCTTGATAGATCTTAGTTAATAAAGCTAATCGATCTTCGGGTGGTAAAAATTGTAAGGTAAAATTCAGCACCACCATTGAGGCATTTTGGATATCAATATTGCGGATATCTTCACACAATACATCAACGGGAATATCCGAATGATAAGCACTTAAATGGTGGCGACAACGCTCAACCATTGGCTCAGAATTATCTACCCCAATAATATGGGCAGTTTTACCCTCAATATTACGACGAATGGATAAAATTCCCGCCCCACGAGAGCAACCTAAATCATATACGTTAGAATTATCTGTTACAAAACGTCCTGCTAACATACCAATAGCGGTAATAATATTGGAATAGCCCGGTACAGAACGTTGAATCATATCGGGAAAAACTTCCGCTACGGATTCATCAAAAGTAAAATCACCTAATTTTTCAATTGGTGCAGAAAATAAAGTATCTTTCATCATAGTTATCTTAATCTTATTCTTAATAATAATGAGTGAGTTTATGCGAATAACGCATCCATTTCTTCAATTAAATTCTCACTTGGTTTCTCAAAAAACACCCCACTTTGCGGTGTACCATCCATTCCTCTTAAAAAGAGATAAGCCACCCCACCAAAATTTTGTGCATAGTGATAGTTATCCCCTAACCGAGATTTTAAATAACGATGAGCTGCCAAGGTATAAAGTATATATTGTAAATCATAACGATATTGAATCATCTTTTTTTCAATATTTTCTAATTGATAATCTTGTGGCAAACGGCCTAAATAGTTTGATTTATAGTCAATGATATAAAATTTACCGTCCACTTCAATAAAGCAATCCACGAAACCACGCACAAAACCTTCTAATTGGAAGAGTTGCAAATCAGGTGCATTTTTAGCGAGGGGACTGTATTTTTTCAATAGACCATTTAGCTTAGATAATGCTTTTTCATTACTCAAGCGTAAATAGAATTGCCATTCATTTAAACGCTTAGGTGGGCCAACCTGATTTAATGAAAATGGTTGCTCACCAAAAGGTGTCGCCAATATTGCATTAAACCACGAAATCGTCGGCTCAACCCACTCTTCAGATAAACCAAGTTGCTCACACACTGAAAGTACTTTCTCTTCATCAATCGGTTGAGTGAAATCACTTAACTCAAAAAAGCGGTGCAATATATTCCCCACTTTTGTACTATGTGGGAAACGATAAGGAGTATATTCAATCAACTCGTCATCATCTTGCTCAACTTCAACGTTTTCTTGAGCCGTTTTATCATGATCCACAGCCTTATCACCCGTTGCAAGCGGTAAGATTGTCTCATTTTTTTGCAATAAATAACTATGCTGTGAATGTAATGCAGAAAAACTAGTTACTTGATGAGTTTGCTTAATTTTATGCTCAAACATTTTAACTTTTGGAATCTCAATCGCTTGAGCAGATAAAGGCGAAAACTTGGTTGTATCTGGCTCTGAATCCAATAAAACTTTATGGCAATCTATACCTTTTTTCGTTAAACAAACCTCTGTTTCGGTACCCTTATCAGGCAATCCATTAGTCAATAAATAGTGCATTGCATTCCAATTTCCCGACCATTTTTGTGGTAGAATCATATGCAGTTGGTACTTCGCTCGTGTCAAAGCTACATATAACAGACGTAAATCTTCTGCGTATTCAGCTTTATTTTGCAATGCTTTAATTTCTTCATCATTCCCCAATAAATCCCACGCAATTTGATTATCTTCTCGGCGATAAACAGCCATTCCATTGCCTGAAAAACCTTTGCTTTTCTTACCTATAAACGGTAACCAAACAAAGGGATACTCCAACCCTTTAGACTTATGAATCGTAATAATTTTAATCAGATTTTCTTCACTTTCTAAACGTAAAATCTGCTCATCACTTCCCGTTGGTTGCTCAATTTGTTGATAGAACCAACGTAATAATGCTGATTCATTTTCCGTCACTTCCATTTGCTCTTGTAGCAATTCAGCTAAATGCAAAATATTAGTCACTCGACGATCGGCATTATCCGATTGATTTATTCTTTTTATAATATCTTCGCTTAAAAATAGGTAATGTAGCATTGGCAAAATACCCTGCATCTGCCAAATACGACGAGAGTAACTAAATAGCTCAACATACTTTTCCCAATCTTCTTCATTATTTTTAATTTTATAGATCTGATCTGCCGTTAGCCCCCATAATTCTGAACCAATAGCTGCCAAAATCGCTCTTTGTTGGTAAGGATTTAAACAGGCAGTTAAGATTGCAGCAATATCCAATGCCTCTTGGGTTTGATAAACGCTTTCCTTTTCCGATAAAAACACTGACTGAATATCTCGCTCAGATAATGCCTGTTTTACTTTTCTTGCTTCATCGTGAGATCGCACCAAAATTGCGATATCTTTTGGTGCAAGTTTTCTTGGCACCAAAATAATTTTCACTTTACCGTCTAAATCAAATTCTTCTTTCTCTTCTAAAACAAATAAATCACCTTGCTCTATATTATATAATTGCCGTTGAATTTGATCAGCACAATGTTGAGCAGCAAGATCCGATTGATAATGTCCTCTCTCATAAGCCTCTCGAAGTAAATAAATATTTATCTCTGGTTGTGACACAACCTCATATTTTTGTTCATTATGCCTAAATAATTTATTTCCTGATTTTTCTTGTACCACTTTTGTTTGTAGCTCTTCCTTCTTCTGCTCTCCTTTCTTTTGATCTTTTTGTTCATTCTGCTTAGATAATTTTTTTACTACTCTAGTTTCTGTTTTTTTAAATGCAGTTGGATGAAAGCCAATATTTTCATACAAAAAAGGACTCGCTTCTGCTGTATCAGGAAAAGAGAAAAGCTTATTAATAAACTCGACCACATTAGGTAAAGAACGCCAATTTTGTGATAGCGTAAAAGTCCCTGACACTTTTTGAGAGGCATCTAAATAGGAAAAAATATCGGCGCCACGGAATTTATAGATCGACTGCTTAGGATCACCAATCATAATAAACCCTTGGTTTTCTTGCTCGTCTATAAAAATTCGTTTAAAAATTTCGTACTGAATTTGATCGGTATCTTGCGATTCATCAATCATTGCAAATTTATATTGCTGACGAATTTTCTCAGCCAATACTTTCCCATTTTTACCAACAAGCGCATTGTAAAAAGACATCTGCATATCAGAAAAAGATCTTTCAGAATGATGCTCTTTATAATCGGCTAATTTTTGGCGAAGGTGCATTAAATAACGATAGGTCAGTTTACTTTTAATATCATTTTTAAGATTAGAAATATTTTGAGTGTATTCATCAAAAAAGCTATCAATCTTTACAAAATGCTCACTACGGGGCGTTTCTTTCCCTTTATTTGTTTTTTTCTCTAAATGTGATTGGCGAAAATACTCTAACTCATCTTTAGGAAAGTCAGTATTAGCGGAATTAACCCAACTATTTATTTTAGGTAGAGCATCGTTGTTAATTTTACTTTCAGTATATCTACCTGCATTCAATATTTTTATTTTAGGATTTGCATTTTGTTGAGTAAAAACTTCCTGAATAGGTCTGACTATTTCCTCAAAATTATCTCGCCAATAAGTCTTTACTTTTTCAAAAAACTGCTGATGCTCCACTACTTGTTGTCGATAATCCATATCAACCCACTTCTCTTGTTCAGGAGTAAGTGGCGGTAATTCCTTTGACAAAAGGTATCTTACTGCATTTAATGCCTTACTTGGATTAGATAAGCTTGTTAAGATCCACGCAGCATCTTCTTTACTAGCTGAATAAAAAAGCTCTCGCCAAGTTTCTTCACTTAATCTTGCCAACAATTCACTTTCATCTACTTTCAAATTCACATCAAATCGCACACCTGAATCAAATGCAAACTGAAATAACATTTTCTGGCAAAAGCTATCAATAGTAAAAATACTCGCCAAATCCATATCACGTTCAGCTAATTTTAAACGTAACAAAGCGTGTTCTAAATTATCTTTGACTCGTTGATAAACTTCTTGTACGAATAGATCATTTTCAAATTCGCGTTCAATTTCGGCTAAATCAGGAGGCGGAATATACGAAGGATCTTTTTCTTTTCTTCTCAAATGCTCAAAATAACGTGCCACTTTGAATAATTTCGTCCGAATACGATCTCTCAATTCCTTTGTCGCTGCAACAGTGAAAGTCACCACTAAAATTTGCTCTACTTGCAAAGGCTCACAATCTATACCCAACACTAAACGCAAGTACAAATTAGCCATTGTATAGGTTTTACCTGTACCAGCTGATGCTTCGATCAATACTGAACGATCAAGAGGGAGAGAAATTGGATTGAGAGTTTCCATTTGCTTCATTTTTGCGATCATACTTTTTAGAAAATAATGGTGCTAATTTTAGCATTGAAAGGGAAAATGATCTGCCCTTTAATGAATTGAAGTACAATTTCATAGAAAAATCAGCTTATCATTAGGATTAATTTAAGAGTAATGTCTAAAGAAAAGGGCTGAAATAAATCAGCCCATCTATAATTTGCAG